>DGKN01000211.1:14459-22369 GCA_002387005.1 Propionibacteriaceae bacterium UBA4569 | reverse complement strand
CCAGACCGGTTTCTACCTGAACGTCACCGGTGATCACGAGGATGCGGAGATCCGCGACCTGGTCGCCGCGACGCTGGAGGACGTGACCAGGGCGACGGCCGTGCCCGCCGCGAACGAGGTGCAGTGCGGCTGGGGCGCCAACCACACGCTCGAGGGCGCGCAGCAGGCGGCGGCCACGATGCTGGCCCAGAAGGGCTCCTGGGCACAGGTCTACCGTGCGGGATCCGAGCCTGGGGGTGCCCAGCCGACGGGTGCCGGCGCATGACGGACGTCTTGTTGCTGGCGGCGATGGCGGAGGAGACGGCGCCGCTGCTGGCCGCGCACGACTTCCGTGACGTCGAGGTCCGGCACGGGCGAGCCTGGCGCTGTGAGGAGGACGGTCGCTCGATCGCCCTGGTCACCTGCGGGATCGGTCTGAAGAACTCCGCGGTCTCGGCGGCTCTGGCGATCCGTGACCACGACCCCAAGGCCGTGATCTCCATCGGGTCGGCCGGCGGGCTGGGTGCCGACGTGCGGGTGGGGGACATCATCGTCGGAGGTTCCTACCGCTACGCGGACGCGGACGCGACGGCCTTCGGGTACGAGTACGGGCAGATCCCCTCCATGCCGGTGAGCTTCGCCGGGGACGAGCACCTGCTGTCGCTGGTCGAGGCCGACGACACGGACGACACCGTGCATGTCGGTGAGATCGTCTCGGGCAACTCCTTCGTCGCCGGTGAGCTGGCCATGACGCTCCGGACGCGATTCCCCCAGGCCCTGGCCGCCGACATGGAATCCACCGCCATCGCGCAGGTGGCGTGGGGGATGGGGATCCCCTTCGTTTGCGTCCGCTCGATCAGCGACCTGTGCACCCCGGGCGCCAATGACGATTTCAAGGGCAACATCGACACGGTCGCCCAACGCTCCGCGGACGCCGTCTGGCGCCTGCTCGAACAACTCTGAGCAGACCCGGCTGGGACGATGTTTCATCCTTGCAACATGGTCGAAACGTGAGCGCGAGGTCGCCTTCCTACCGTTGATGCATGCAGATCGACCTGAATCCGACAGGCGGCGGCGCCGGGAACTCCCACCTCGTCAACCACGACGGGCGCGACTCCGTTGGAAAACCCCGCCATCTTGGCGTCGAGGAGGAGTTCCACCTCGTCGACCAGACCACTCGCCGGCTCGCACCCCGTGCGCCCGAGCTGCTGGAGTGGTTGGGGGCGCAGGGACATTACGTGGCCGAGATGCAGCAGTGCGTGATCGAGGTGAACTCCGCGGTGGTCTCGAACCTGAGCGACCTGGGCAAGGAGTTGCGCCACCACCGGAAGGTGTTGAGCAGAGCTGCTCGGGAGGTCGGGGCCGACATCGTCGCGGCTGGCACCGTGCCCTTGGCGCTTCCCTCCGAGCTGCCGATCACCTCCACCGCCCGGTATCGCCGGATGCTGGCGGACTACCAGTTGCTGGCCCGTGAACAGCTGATCTGTGGAACACAGATCCATGTGGAGATATCCGACCGGGATGAGGCTGCGGCCGTCGCACAGCGCATCGGCCCCGAGCTGCCCACCCTGCTGGCCCTTTCCACGAGCTCACCCTTCTGGGCCGATGGAGTGGACACCGGGTATTCCAGCGTCCGCACCCTGGTGTGGTCGCGGTGGCCAACCACCGGCCTCACCAGTGGGACGTCTTCGGCGGCCGACCTCGACCGACTGACCGACCAGCTCCTCGCCACCGGGGTGATCAGCGACCCGGGGATGATGTATTTCGACGTCCGCGTCTCGCGTCACGTGCCCACCCTCGAGCTGCGAATCTGTGATTCGTGCCCCGATGTGGACACGATCCTGCTGGTCGCCGGGCTCTACCGCGCCCTGGTGGAACGGGAGCTGGCCGCGCATCGAGCGGGTGAACCTGCACTGGAGCTGCCGGCGGTACTCGGCCGCGCCGCGGTCTGGCGGGCCGCTCGCTCTGGGCTGGAGGACGACCTGGTTGATGTCCGAGCTGATGGTCAGGCCCGACCGGCCTCCGAGGTGGTGCGTCGGCTGGTGGACTCCCTCAAACCCTGGTTGGAGGCCAACGGCGACTGGGAGGTGATCGACCACTTGGCCACCTGCGCACTGCTGGTGGGAAGCTCGGCCGCCAGACAGCGACGGGCCCTGCGGCGGCGGGGGCGTCTGACCGACGTCGTCGACCTTCTCGCCGCCGAGACCGCGCACGGTGTCGCCGAGCCGGCCCCAGCCAGCGGAGACGAACTCCTGACCGAGTACCCCTGGGCCGGCTACGACGAAGCCCTCAGCCAGGGGAAGCCGCGCCCGCCCTACCGCGACCCCATCGCTGCTCTGGTCGCGCTTGGCGCGAAGGGTTTGCGCTCTCGGGACCAGGCAGTGGTGCAGCTCGAGCGCGCCGATGGGGTGACCTTCAAGGTCACCGGCCGCGACGAGCCGCAGATCTTCCCGCTCGATCTGGCGCCGCGCATCGTGACCGCGAAGGACTGGGCCCACATCTCGGCCGGGTGTGAGCAGCGAGCGAAGGCACTGGACCTCTTCCTGCGCGACGTCTACGGCCCGCGGTCGATCGTCCACGACGGAATCATCCCCGACGAGGTGCTCGATCGCGCACCCGGCTACCGGTCGACCGGACGGGTGGCGCCCAACACCGTCCGAGCCCATGTCAGCGGTCTTGACCTCGTGAGCTCGGGGCCGGGCCACTGGCAGGTTCTGGAGGACAACCTGCGCGTTCCCTCCGGAGTTGGCTATGCGATGAGCAACCGCTACCTGATGCGAAAACTGATGCCCGAGCTGGCACCTCCGGCGCTGCTGGACTCCCGCGAGGTGCCCGGCCTGCTGCTGGAGACCCTGGCGGCCGCGGCGCCCGGCGGGGTAGCTGACCTGGAGGAGATCGTGCTGCTCTCTTCCGGCCCCTCCGACTCGGCGTGGCCTGAGCACGCCGGACTGGCCCGGGGGATGGGCGTGCAGGTCGTCACCCCGGAACAGGTGTGGTTGGAGGGCGGCCACCTGGTGCGCGGCGTGGGCGAGCGGACCGTGCCCATCCGGGTGGCCTATGTCCGGATGGACGAGGACATGCTGCTCTCCTCGACCGGGCGGGACGGCACGGTGCTGCGGGCCGGGCTCACCGACGCCATCCTGCGCAACCGGTTGCGGCTGGCCAACGCCTTGGGCAATGGCGTCGCCGATGACAAGGCCATCTACTGCTTCGTGCCCCAGATGGTGCGCTACTACTTGGGCGAAGAGCCCATCATGGAACAAGTCCCCACCTGGCTGTGCGCAGAACGCGACCAGTGCGAGGAGGTGCTTTCCCGGCTGGGCGATCTGGTCACGAAGCCCATCGACGGCTTCGGCGGCATGGGCGTGCTGATCGGCCCGGATGCCAGCGACGAGCAGGTGCAGCAGCGTCGTCACGAGATCATGGCCAACCCGGAGCGCTACATTGCCCAAGAGGTGGTGAACCTTTCCACCCACCCCACCTTTGACGGAGCCTACCTGCGTCCCAGACACGTCGACCTGCGCGTCTTCGTGCACCTGCGCGAGCGTGGCGCCACGACCGAGGCCATCACCATGCCGGCGGCACTCACCCGCGTCGGTCCCCCCGGGAACAAGATCGTCAACTCCTCTGCGGGTGGGGGCAGCAAGGACACCTGGATCCTGGCCGATGATGAGCAGTACCCGCCTCCGGCCCCCGGCGGCAGCACCCGCGAGCAAGGAGCGAACTGATGTGCGGAATCTGTGGCGAGGTCCGGTTCGACGGACGGACGGCTGATGTCGCGGCGATCGCGGCCATGAACGCGCAGATGATCCGGCGTGGCCCGGATGCTGGCGGCATCTGGTCGCATGACGCGGTGGCCTTGGGGCACCGGCGTCTGTCGATCATCGACCTATCGGTGCGCGGATCACAGCCGATGACCGACACCGAGCTGGCCCGCGCGGTGGTGTTCAACGGGTGTATCTACAACTATCGGGAACTGCGCGCCGAGCTGGAGGGCCAGGGCTACCGCTTCTTCTCCGGCTCTGACACCGAGGTTGTCCTCAAGGCGCACCACTGTTGGGGGGCCGATTGTGTGGAGCATTTCGTCGGCATGTTCGCCTTCGCCGTCGTCGAGCTGGACACGGGCGTGGTCACCCTGGGGCGCGACCGGCTGGGGATCAAGCCGCTCTACTACTCCCAGACCGCCAGCCGCCTGCGGTTCGCCTCGTCACTACGGGCCCTCGTGGCCGCCGGTGACGTGGATCGTTCCATTGACCTGGTGGCGCTGCACCACTACCTGAGCTTCCACTCGGTGGTGCCCGCTCCGCGAACCATGCTGCAGGGCATCCGCAAGCTGCCGCCCGCCACGGTGCGCGTCGTCCAGCCCGACGGCCGCAGCACCGATCAGCTCTACTGGGAGCCCTGCCTCACTCGACAGGAGCAGTACGCGGGGTGGGACGCGCGCGACTGGGGTGAGGCGTTGATGACCTCACTGTCCACCGCGGTGCAGCGACGAATGGTGGCAGACGTCCCGGTCGGCGTCCTGCTGTCCGGCGGGTTCGACTCCAGCCTCGTGGTCGCCCTGTTGGCTGAACTGGGTCAGCATGAGCTCGCCACATTCTCCATCGGCTTCGACTCGGCCGGTGGTGAGTCGGGAGACGAGTACGAGTACTCCGACATCGTGGCCAAGCGCTTCGACACCAACCACCACAAGATCCACATCGGCACCGAGAAGTTGCTGCCGGCGGTCTTGCCCACCGTCGAGGCAATGGCCGAGCCAATGGTCTCCCACGACTGCGTCGCCTTCTACCTGCTTTCCCAGGAGGTCGCCCAGCACGTCAAGGTGGTGCAGTCGGGTCAGGGTGCCGACGAGATCCTTGCCGGTTACGACTGGTACCCACCGCTCGCGGCGGTGCCGCGCGACCAGGTCTCGCCGGCCTATCGGGACGTCTTCGTCGATCGCCCACACGAGGCGGTGAACCGCTTGCTCCAGCCCCACCGTCGTCTCGACCACGACCCCACCTTCGCGTTCCTCAGCGAGCACCAGGGCCGCCGGGGTGCCGAGACCGCGCTGGACGCGGCCCTGCGCCTGGACACCCAGGTGATGTTGGTCGACGACCCGGTCAAACGCGTCGACAACATGACGATGGCCTGGGGGCTTGAGGCGCGCGTGCCCTTCCTCGACCATGAGTTCGTCGAGCTGGCCGCGGCTTGTCCGCCGGAGCTGAAGCTGGCCGGGGGCGGCAAGGGCGTGCTGAAGGAGGCGGGACGCCGGATCGTGCCGCACGAGGTCATCGACCGCACGAAGGGCTACTTCCCGGTGCCCGGCATCCGCCACCTTGAGGGCGAGGTGCTCGACCTGGTCCACGACGCCCTGGGCTCCCAGACGGCGCGCGACAGGGGTCTGTTCGAGCCGGGTCCCATTGAGTCATTGCTGGCCGACCCGAACACCACCCGGCCGACACTGGGCTCGAATGAGCTGTGGCAGGTGGCACTCTTGGAGATGTGGCTCCAGACCTTGTGAGCGTCTCCACCAGGCAGGAGGCGGGCATCGGCGGCGCGTCGCCGGAGGCGAACCCGACCCGCGAGGTGCTGACCGAGCCCTTCCACCTGGCCGGTCGGCCCACCCATGGGGCGTCGGTGGCACCCGATGGTCATGCCGTCGCGCACATCGTCGACGACGGGGGCTATCCGCGCGCCGTGCAGCGCTTTCTCGAGGGGCTGCGGGTGAGCGCCTGGCGCTATGTCAGGCTCCCGGTCGAGGGACCGATCACCCGGGTGGAGCACTCACCCGACGGACGCTGGCTGGCATGCCAGGTGCTTCCGCACGGCGAGGATCGTCCGCAGGTCTGGGTGGTCACCACCGATCCTCGCGACCCGGACGCGTGGCGCGTCGACGACTCCCGCGACGAGGCCGCGGAGCTGGTGGGGTGGACCGGTATCCAGACGATGCTGGCGGCTGAGCGCGCCGACGGGTTGGGGGAGTCACGGCTGGTGGACCCCTACTCCTTGCAGGTGAGCGTGGCCGACGTGCGCTGGGGTGGCCGGATGCTGGATTCCTGGCAGGGCGCCAGCCTCGTGCGCACCGGAGGTCGCGGTGACCGTTCGCTGCGGCTGGTCTGGGGGCCGATGGACGAGCCCCTGCTGGAGCCCGACCCCGGGTCGGTGACGGATATCGCCACCATCGTGGCAGACCGACGCCCACACTTCGTCGGCGGTCGGGTGCCGCTGGTGAGCCCGAACGGGAAGTCCCCCGAACTCACCGTGCTGCTCCGAAGCGACGTGGGCGCGAACCGCCAGCGACTGCTGCTGTGCACCGTGGACGGTGCGGGCACTCGGGTTCGGGTGGTCGCCGAACGTCCGGATGCCGACCTGGACACCTTTCGGACCAGCGCGGACGCGCGACGCGCCGTGTTGCTGTGGAATGTGCGCGGCGGCTGCAGTGAGGTGCAGGTGCTCGACCTGGACGAGCTGTGCCTCCACCCGCCGATCGACTTGTGGGACGGTCAGGGCGGGGAGCGTCCCACCGTGGCGGGCGAACCGAGCCTGTCGGGTGACGGTCGTCTGCTCGCGCTCACCATCCAAAGACCCGATCAGGACCGCACCGTTGAGCTGTTCGACCTGGCCACGGGTGAGCGGCGGGCGGTGGACGAGCCGGTGGCGGACCCGCGGGCGGTGATGCCGAGCCTGGAGACCTGGCAGGCCGGTGACGGTCTGGAGCTCAGTGGCTGGCTGTACCGGGCGCCAGGAGCGGCGCCGGACGCCCCCGTGCTGGTCCACCTGCACGGGGGCCCCGAGGGGCAAGAAAGGCCCGGATACTCCCATCTGTACCCAGAGCTGCTGGAGGCGGGCATCACCGTCTTCGCACCCAATGTCCGAGGCTCCGGCGGGTTCGGACGCCGGTTCTCCCACGCCGATGACGTCGGCCTGCGCGGGGCCAGCATCAGTGACGTGGTCGACACCATCGACCACCTTCTTGCCCGGGGCATCGCCTCCCCCGGTCGGGTGGCCGTGGCCGGCTGGTCGTACGGGGGCTATCTGACCATGGCGACGATGGCCTTCAACCCGGGCATTGCGGCCTGTGGCATCGCCGTGTCCGGGATGAGCAGCCTGCATACCTTCTTCCGCACCACCGAGCCATGGATCGCGCGCGCCGCCGTGCCAAAGTACGGAGACCCGCACGACGAGGCGGAGCTGCTGGAGCGCTTCTCCCCGTTGGGTCGGGCGGAGCGGGTGGAGGGGTCGCTGCTGCTGGTGCACGGAGCCAACGACACCAACGTCCCGCCGACCGAATCGACGCAGATGGCTGAGGCGGTTCTCGCGGCCGGGGGCCGGGCGCGATGCGTGCTGCTGGACGGGGAGGGCCACGAGATCGTGACCCCGGCCAACCGGTTCCGGCTCGCTCGGATGGTGCGTGACGAGGTGCTGGCCAGCCTGCGCTGAGCTGGGGGGCGTGTAACAAGCACGTTACTGCCGTGGACGTCGCCTGCTGGTCCGGAATCGCCGGAGATACTGAGGGTCATGTCCCAGGAGCCAACCGCAGCCGAGCCGCTGGTGGTCGTCGACCACGTCGACAAGTACTACGGCACGTTCAAGGCGCTGGACGACGTCAGCCTGACCATTGGCCGGGGTGAGGTCGTCACCCTCCTCGGCGCCTCCGGTTCAGGCAAGTCCACCCTGTGTCGCTGCATCAACCGGCTGGAGACCGTCCAGTCCGGGACGATCTCCATCGATGGCCAGCCGCTGCCGGAGGAGGGAAACGAGCTCGCCCGTGCCCGTTCCGACATCGGGATGGTTTTCCAGCAGTTCAACCTGTTCCCGCATCTGGACGTGCTGGGCAACATCACCATCGCCCCGGTGCGGGTGAAGCGAGGCGACAAAGGGGCCGCCGAGCAGGAGGCGCAGGCCCTGCTGCGCCGAGTCGGCCTGGCCGGCCGGGAGCACAGCTTCCC
>DGKN01000211.1:5504-14405 GCA_002387005.1 Propionibacteriaceae bacterium UBA4569 | reverse complement strand
TCGTCGTCACCCACGAGATGGGCTTTGCCAAGGCGGCCGCCGACCGCGTCTGCTTCATGGACGAGGGGCGCATCGTCGAGCAGGCTGCTCCCGAACAGTTCTTCAGCGCCCCTGCCACCGAGCGCGCTCGCGACTTCCTGTCCAAGATCCTCACCCACTGACCCGCCCTGGCGCGGCCACCCCACCAGAAAGGAACCGGTCATGACCGAATCACTCAGCCGGAGGAACCTGCTCACCCTGTCCGCCTCGCTCGGCGCCGCCGCACTCGTCGCGGGCTGCTCGCAGAAGGCGACCACGAGCACCTCGTCGGGCGCAAGCGCGTCCAGGGCGTCCGGCTCCGCCATCAGTGCCGCGGACTATGACGCGATCATCACCTCCGGGCCGGTGGCCTCGGACGACGTGGTCGCTGCCTGCCCATGGGCGGCGACGATCAAGCAGACCGGGCAGATCGTGCGCGGCGGCACCAACACCGGGCAGCTGTTCAGTCTCCTCAACCCTGCCACCGGTCGGATTCTGGGTTTCGACGCCGGCATTGGCGACCTGCTGGCGCACTACATCACCGGGGGCAGCGATGTCTCCAAGCTCTCGACGCTCAAGCAGACCACCGTCGACACCCGCGAGACCATGATCCAGAACGGCACGGTCGACGTCGTCGTTGCCACCTACTCGATCACCCCAGCCCGGGCGCAGAAGGTTGCCTTCGCCGGCCCCTACTTCACCTCGGGTGTCGCGGTGCAGGTGCAGTCGTCCAATGACTCCATCACGTCCGTGGAGGATCTGGCCGGCAAGAAGGTCTGCACCGAGACCAACTCCACCGCCATCACCGCCATCAAGGAGAAGATCCCGACGGCGCAGGTGCAGCTGTTCACCGACAACGATTCCTGCGTCTCCGCGCTCACCCAGGGCCGGGTGGAGGCGTACATCCTCGACCAGTCCATCCTGTTGTCGAATGCGGTCGCGAACCCCGGGGTGAAGGTCGTTGGTGAGCCGTTCACGACCGACGCCTACGGAATCGGTCTGACGAAGTCCGATCCGACCGCGAAGGCCTTCGTGAACTCCTTCTTGGAGCAGATCGAGGCCCAGGGGCAGTGGAAGGCGTTGTGGGATCTCTGCCTGAGCGCCTACGTCCAGGGCGACGCCCCGACACCGCCGAAGATCGGTTCGGTCGAGGGCAGCTGAGCCCAGTCGGCGGCGGCAGCACTGCTGCCGCCGCAGTTCGGTTCGCGCGCGCACGNNCGCCGATGAGAGGGGAACAGTCCAGTGGGGACGATCATCCATGACCAGTACCCGTTGTTGCTGCGCGGTTTGTTGACCACGCTGCTGTTGACCGTGATCGGGTTCGTCGGAGCGCTCGTGCTGGGCACCCTGCTGGCCATCTGTCGCGTCAGCCCGGTGCGACCGTTGCAGGTGGTGGCAGGCATCTACGTCGAGTTCTTCCGCAACATCCCGCTGCTCAGCCTGGTCATCCTGATCACCTTCGGTCTGCCCGAGGTGGGCGCGGTGATGCCGCTGTTCTGGTGCGGTGCACTGTCGCTGGTGCTCTCGGGCGCCGCCTTCGTGTGCGAGACGGTGCGCTCGGGCATCAACACAGTCTCGATCGGGCAGTCGGAGGCGGCACGTGCCCTGGGGATGGGCTTCGCCACCCAGCTGCGTTACATCGTGCTTCCCCAGGCCCTGCGCACGATGGTGCAGCCGATGGTGAACGTCTTCATCGGCACCCTGCTGGGCAGTTCCCTGTGCGCGGTGGCTGGGGTCGCCGACCTCACCAACGTCACCCAGCAGCTCAACATCCAGTACGCCGCGGCGGTGGGGTTGTTCCTCCTGTCGGGCATTGCGTATCTGGTGTTGTCGCTGGGTGCCGGCGCCGTGGGTGGCCGTCTGGAGCAGCGCTTCCGCTCCACGGCACCCGTCAGGGAGATCCCGCTCGCGGGGACGGAGATGGCCTGATGTCCGCCACCCATGCCACCCGAGTCCTGTTCGACGAGCCGGGCCCCCGGGGACGGCGCCGCATCCGGATCTGGACCGTGCTGGTCAGCATCGCCTCCATCGCGGTGGTGTGGCTCGGGCTGTGGCAGTTCTGGTACAACCACCAACTGGACGCGGAGAAGTGGACGCCCTTCCTCGATCCGGCAAACCTGCGTTTCCTGGCGGTGGGTCTGCAGGGTACCTTCCTGGCCCTCGTCACCGCCGCCGTCGTGGCCTTCCCGATGGCCCTGCTCCTGGCCCTGGCCCGGCACTCGGGCGGACGGGTGCTCAGCCGGCTGGCCACGGCCTGGATCGAGTTCTTCCGCTCCGTTCCGATGTTGTTGGTGGTCTACTTCTTCCTGCTGGTCGTGCCCCGGATGAAGATCAGCGGTCAGAACGTCGACCTCCCGATCTTCTGGATGCTGGTCATCCCGATGATCCTGGTCAGCTCCGCCTCGACCGCGGAGGTCTTCCGAGCCGGCATCCTGGCCGTCGACAAGGGCCAGAGCGAGGCCGCCCTATCCCTCGGCATGACCGAGCGGCAGACCATGCGGCTGGTCGTACTGCCGCAAGCCTTCCGGCTCGTCCTGCCGAACCTGCTCACCGCACTCGTCTCGCTGCTCAAGGACTCGACCCTGGGCTATGTCGTGAGCTATCCAGAGCTGATGCAGCAGGGCCGGGTGCTGACCGCCTTCACGCACAGCATGATCCAGACCTATCTGGTGGTGGCGCTGGTCTTCGTGCTGGTCAACTACCTCCTGACACAGGCCGCCGACCGCCTGCAGGAGCGCATGGCGCGCCGCGCCTCGCCCTCCCGGGGCGCCCTCGGACTCGGCGCCCAATCCGTCTCCTGACCCAGGTTCTTGTCGGGCTGGTTTGGGCGCCGGCCCCCGGGTGAGTGGTCAACGCACCTTCGCGCCCCGGCGGAAGGCGTCCTGGCCCAGGGTGAAGGTCTTGCCGGACACCTTCTCGCCCAGCTCGCGGCTCTCGATCTCGTGCGCCCCCACCCGCACCAGCAGCTGGCGGTTCGCGGCGTCGACCAGGTAGTGGGCATCGTGGTTCGCGACGGCGTCGGCGGTGCCGAAGATGCCGAAGGGAGCGTCGGTGACGAAGGCCAGCACCCATTCGATCGCCGATTGCGGCTTCGTGTTCCGCTTCATCCGGCCCAGCTCCCAGATCGCCTCGGCCTGCGGGTAGGCGGCCACCACCGCTGCGTGGTGACGCGAACCGAGCGGCTTTCCCGCGATCTTGTACGGCTCGATGGACGCGAGGTCGATCGGCTGGCGCATCGCCACACCGGTGGGCACCGCGGACGAGTCGTCCGCGAGCAGGTAGTCGACGCTGACGTCGAAGAGCTGGGCCATGGACTTGAGGTTGGCGACGTCCGGAAGCCCTGCCCCGGACTCCCATTTGCTGACGGCCTGGCGGGAGACCATCAGGCGGCTGGAGAGCTCTGACTGGGAGATCCCGGCCTGCTGGCGGCACTGCTTGATGCGATCTGCGGTGGTGGTCATTGCCGTGCTCCTTCGTGTGGATCGGGTGGTGCCAACGACGCTAGGGCTGGCGCAGGCGGCCAGCCCCCCCTCGGCCTGCCACTCTCGGCTGCACCAGTGCCACGCTTCGTTGCTCCCTCGCTGACAAGGCCTGATGCCCTAGCCCAGGGTCACGGTCCAGCTGGTCACCGGCACGGGGGACTTGCCGCAACTGTCCGGGAGCAGGTTGTGCTCGTCGGAGCTCTGGCGCACCAGCAGCCGCTGTTCGCCGTCGTTCCCGTGGGCCACCACCACGTCATCGTCCAGGCTGAACCTCCACGCGTCCGGGGTGGCCCGTCCGGTCGTCGACCGCAGCCACGCGTCCGCGGCCCGGAAGGCGTCCGACAGGTCGCTTCGTCCGCGGTCGTGCTGCTCGTCCAGGGCCAGCAGCCCCGGCTGCAGCGCCGCTCGCCCCAGGTCGACGTCCATACGCGCCACCACCTGCCGGGAGGGTAGGCGCAGCGCGGTCACCNNCGACTCCCACACCCGTCCGGGGAAGTCGGCTGCCAGTTCGCGCGCCAGCCGGCCACCGAACTGCGCACAGCATTGGTCTCTCTTGCCATTGGTGCACACCAGCAACACCGGCTCACATGCCGTCAGCCAAGCCGGCGGAGCGTGCCGCACGTCGAGGTCGGGCGTCTGCTCCAGCCACCGCAGCAGGTCATCGGCGGACTGGACGACAGCCGTCGCCACCCACGGCGCAGACGCCGGACCGCCCCCGACGAAGACCCGCCGCTCACCCTCGACCTCGGCATGGTCGGCCGGGTCACGCACCAGCAGGCAGCGTCCGCCGGCATCCGCGCAGTGCTTCTCCAGCGCGGCACCCACACCGGGATCCAGCCGGGACTGGATGAAGGCCTTCGCACCCCATGAGCCGGGCTGCTCCAGCGCCACCCAGAAGCGCGCGGACGGGGCCGTCCCGATCGCCGGGACGGTCAGGTTCTCCACCGAGCACTGAGTCATGACGGCAGCCTACGGAAAAGGGCGCCCCGCGAAGACTCAGCGGGGCGCCCTTCGGGATCGTCGATCAGCCGAAACGACCAGTGATGTAGTCCTCGGTGGCCTTCTGGTCCGGGTTGGAGAAGATCTTGTCCGTCGCACCGATCTCCACCAGTTGGCCCGGCTTGCCCTGGGCCTCCAGGTTGAAGAAGGCGGTCTGGTCGGACACACGCGCAGCCTGCTGCATGTTGTGCGTCACGATGACGACCGTGTAGTGCTCCTTGAGCTCCTGGATCAGGTCCTCGACCGCGAGGGTCGAGATCGGGTCGAGGGCCGAGCAGGGCTCGTCCATCAGCAGCACCTCGGGCGCCACCGCGATGGCGCGCGCGATGCACAGGCGCTGCTGCTGGCCACCGGAGAGGCCGACTCCGGCGCGGTCGAGGCGATCCTTGACCTCGTTCCAGAGGTTGGCGCCCTGCAGCGAGCGCTCCACCGTCTCGTCCAGTACCTTCTTGTCACGGATGCCGTTCAGGCGCAGGCCCGAGGCGACATTGTCGTAGATGCTCATGGACGGGAAGGGGTTCGGCCGCTGGAACACCATGCCGACCAGGCGACGCACCGCCACCGGGTCGACACCCTCGCCGTAGAGGTCGATGCCGTCAACCTTGACCGAGCCCTCGCAGTGGGCGCCGGGGATGACTTCGTGCATGCGGTTCAGCGTCCGCAGCACGGTGGACTTTCCGCAACCGGACGGCCCGATGAAGGCAGTCACGGTGCGGGGCTCCACGGTGAGGTTGACGTCCTTCACCGCGTGGAAGTTGCCGTAGTAGATGTTGAGGTTGTCAACGTCGATGCGCTTGGCCATTGTTTTCCTGGTCTCCCGTGACTTCTTACTTTTCCTTGAGCTTGCCGCGGTTGCCGATCCAGCGGGCAAGCAGGTTCAGCCCCATCACCAGCAGGATCAGGGTTGCGGCAGCGCCCCAGCCACGGTCGGTGCCCGGGTAGCTCTCGGGCAGTGCGGCGGCATTGGCGATCATGGTGGGCAGGGTCCCCATCGTGTTTCCGAAGGGGTTCCAGTTGGTGTTGCGTGCGTAGTTGAGCAAGATCAGCAGTGGTGCGGTCTCACCCATGACGCGGGCGATGCCGAGCACGATGCCGGTGGCGATACCGCTGAAGGCGGTGGGCGTCACCACGCTGGTGATCGTCTTCCACTTCGGCACACCGAGCGCGTACGAGGCCTCGCGCAGCGAGTCCGGCACGAGCTTGAGCATCTCCTCGGTGGAGCGCAGCACGGTGGGCAGCATCAGCAGCACGAGGGCCAGCGCGGACGCGAAGGTTGAGCGCTCCAGACCCATCATGGTGATGAGGACGGCATAGACGAACAGGGCGGCGACGATCGAGGGGACACCGGTGAGGATGTCGACCATGAAAGACACCAGCTTGGATGTCCTGGTCCCGCGGGCGTACTCCACCAGGTAGTAGGCACCGAGCACACCGAGCGGCACGGCGATGATGGACGCGATGAAGCCCACCCACAAGGTGCCGACCAGGGCGTGGATCACGCCGCCGCCGGGCTTGTTGTCGGGCGTGGCGCCGGCGTCGTTCGTCCACCACTGCAGCGAGGGCTGCAGGATCTTGCCCGCCTTGTCGCTGCCGGGGATGCCGACGACAGTCTCGGCATTGCGCGCCTTCGGGTCACGGCTGACGGTGTCGACCGTGGAGGCGATGAACTCACCGACGGCGGGGTAGGCGCCCCCGACTACCCAACGATTCGACGCACCATTGGTGCCGGCCTCGCAGTCGGCCGCGGCGACGCGCTGGTAGGAGGAATAGGTGCGGTCGGGAGCCTTGCCCTCGACGACGCACACCTTGGTGTAATCGGGCTGCGCGGTGAACATCACCGGCAGGCCCTTGCTGAGGACGGTGAACAGGATCCACAGCAGCGGGATGATCGCGATCACGGCGGCGGGCCNNCGCGATCACGGCGGCGGCCCAGACCATGCCCCGGAAGGTCTGGTCCACCACCCCGCGGCGCCCCTTGGGGCGGCTCAGGTCGAGACCGCTGGTCTCTGCCCTCTCCGGGCTGACGACGGACGACATCACTTGGCCTTTCCACGGTCGGCGATCATGCGGGCCAGGGCGTTGACCACGAAGGTCAGGATGAACAGCACCAGGCCAGCAGCGATGTAGGCGCCGGTCTTGGTCGCCGAGTCGAACTCGGCGGCGTTGTTGGCGATCTTGGCGGCGAAGGTCTGGCCGCCGGCGAAGAGCGAGAAGTCGATCTTGGTGTCATTGGTGGTCGACAGGATCAACATGACGGCGATCGTCTCGCCGAGTGCGCGGCCCAGGCCCAACATGGAGGCGGCGATCACGCCGGAGCGGCCGTAGGGCAGCACCGCGGTCTTGATCATCTCCCACTTGGTCGAGCCGAGCGCGTAGGCGGCCTCGATGTGGTCACGCGGGGTCTGGCGGAAGACGTCGCGTGAGATCGAGGTGACGATCGGCAGGATCATGATCGCCAGCACGAGGGAGGCGATGAAGACCGTGCCCGTGGACGAGAGCCCGCGCGAGAACAGGGGGAACCAGCCCAGGTTGTCCTGGATCCAACCCGTGAAAGGGGCCAGGGCCGGGCCGAGCACGCGAGCGCCCCACAGACCGTAGACGACCGAGGGGACCGCAGCCAGCAGGTCGACGAGGAAGCCAACCGTGTTGCCCACTCGCTTGGACGAGTAGTGGGTGATCAGCAGTGCGACACCCACGGCGATCGGCACGGCGAGCAGCATCGCGATGATCGAGGAGATCGCCGTGGTCCAGAGCATGCCGGCGATGCCGAACGCGAGGCGGTTGTCAGCGACCGTCCACTCGTTCGAGGTGAGGAAGTTGACCTCGTTCTTGGCCAGGCTGGGGATCGCCTGCATCAGCAGGAAGATCGCGATGGCAGCGATCATCGCCACGATCAGGAAGCCAGCGCCGGACGCCAGGCCGCGGAAGACGCGGTCGGGGCCCCTCCTGGGGGCTGGAAGCTGGATGTGACGGGGAGCAGGGGCGGTGGTGGCGGTGTCTTCTGCGGGGTGCCGTTGGCCGACGGGCGACTCGGTCGCGTCGTGGGTCAGGGTGGCACCCTCGTTCGCAATCGGTGCGCGCAGCGGGTCAGCGCCGTCCAGTTCGGCCTTGAGGCTGATCCGTGGGTCGGCCGCCACCGGCGAGCTGTCGAGTGGGCGGGTGTCGCCGTCTGAGGTGGGCATCAATTCTCCCTGAGGTGGGCTTGGCCCCCCCGCGTGATCGCGAGAGGGCCAAGCCCAATCTGGATGACTGGTACTGCAGGGGTCAGCTGATCGCCTGGACGGCGGTCTCGACCTTGGTGCGCAGCGACTCGGGCAGCGGGGCGTAACCCAGGTCAGGCAGGGACTCCTGGGTGTCGGTGCTGACCATGTAGGACAGGTAGTCCTTGAGCAGGGCCGTCTTGTCGGCGTCCAGGCCCTTCGAGCACGCGATCTCGTAGGTGACCAGGATGACCGGGTAGGCGCCAGCGCCGTTGTCGGTGTACTTCAGCTTCAGGCCGAGGTCGTTGCCGGTGCCGGTGACGGTGGCGCTCTCGACGGCCTTGCCGGCGCTCTCGGCGCTCAGCTCGACCGCACCGTCGCCGTTGTCGATCTGCGAGACGCCCAGCTGGGAGTCCTTGGCGTACTTCCACTCGACGTAGCCGAAGCCACCCTTGGTGCTGGCGATGCCGTCGGCCACGCCCTGGGAGCCCTTCTTGCCCTCACCGGCGGTGCCGGCCCACTTCTTCGCCGCCTCCGTCTTCCAGTTGGTGGTGGCAGCGGCGGCCAGGTACTTCTGGATGTTCTCGGAGGTGCCCGAGTCGTCCGAACGGAAGAAGACCGAGATCTTGTCCGAGGGGAGGGTCACACCGGAGTTCAGGTCGGCGATCGCCTTGTCGTTCCAGGTGGTGATCTTGCCGTTGAAGATCTGGGCGATGACCTCGGGAGTCAGCACGAGGCTGTCGACACCGTCCAGGTTGTAGGCGAAGGCGATCGGGCCGACGACCATCGGCAGGTTCCAGGCGGCATTGTTCGAGCAGCGGGCCTTGGCCTTGTCGACCTCGATCACGCCGTCGCTGTTCGCCTCGCTCTTCAGCGCCGAGTCCGAGCCGGCGAAGTCGATCTGCTTGTTGTAGAAGTCCTTGATGCCCTGGCCCGATCCGGTGCCTGAGTACTCGATGGTGCCCTTGTTGCCGCACTCGGCGGCGTAGTCGGAGGTGAGGGTCTGCATGGCGAGCTTCTGGGCGGTGGAACCGCCGCCGACCAGCTTGCCGGTGGGGCAGGCCAGCGCGGCCGCCGCGGCGGTGGCAGTGGTGCTACCAGCAGCGGAAGTGGTGGAGGTCGAGGACTCGGTGCTACCGCCACAGGCGGTGAAGGTCAGAGTTCCGACCGCAGCGAGGGCGGCGAGCTTGCCGAAGCGGATC
>DGKN01000211.1:5187-5405 GCA_002387005.1 Propionibacteriaceae bacterium UBA4569 | reverse complement strand
AGTGGACGACCAGCGTCTCGGCCGTGAGCATCGCCTTGTCCTGTACGCCGGCCCCGGCGCGCATCGCAGGCAGCACCGGGCGGTGGCCGCAGACGGCGAGCGCGGTGGCCTGCTCGCCCACCCGTTGGCGCCAGGCTGCGACCAGGGCGACGACCCGGTCCTCGTGGCCGTCCGCCTCCTCCTCGCTGAGCAGCGCGACCCCGCACAGCGGCAGGGCC
>DGKN01000211.1:0-5157 GCA_002387005.1 Propionibacteriaceae bacterium UBA4569 | reverse complement strand
CGAGAGGAGCTCCTCGACCCCGAAGGCGGCCAGCATCGGGACCAGCCTCTTGGACTGCCGCCGCCCCCGGGTGCTCAACGGGCGCTTCGCGTCCGAACCGCTCCAGTGGCGTCGCAACATCGCCTTTCAGTGGCGCACGATGAGCAGCGTCCCGGTCGGGGGTGCCGCGAGGGCAGCCGTGACGATTTCACGCTCGTCGCGGTAGGTCATCTTGCGCCGGGCCTCGTCGACGTCCATCCACCGCACCTTGGAGACCTCGGAGTCCTTGGAGTGCTTGTGGGCGATCACCTGCCGTCCGAGCCACCAGTGGACGACCTTCTTGTCGCCCTTGACGGAGTACTGGGCGGTGCCAAGCGGCAGCGCCAGCCGGACGACGACGCCGGTCTCCTCCCGGACCTCGCGCACCGCGGTCGCGGGAAGGTCCTCGTCCCACTCGGGTTTGCCCTTGGGCAGGCTCCAGTCCTTGTACTTGGGACGTCGTACCAGCAGCACCTGCTGTGTGCCGTTGTGGGTGCGCAGCACCACCGCACCGGCCGCAACCAGTCGGGTCTTGCGTGACATGGCTCAACGACGCCTGGGGCGGGTTCGGGTCTCGATGATCTGCTGCTCCTGCAGGTCGACCAGGGGCTGGCCGGACTCATCGGTGGTGTGGGGTGTCCACTCGTCGCCCACCAGCTGCCAGGAGACGGTGGACTCGTCGAAGGCCACCTCGAACATGCGCTGGACCTCGCTGATGTGGCGCTGGTTGGTGAGGCTGACCAGCACCTCCACGCGGCGGTCGAGGTTGCGGTGCATCAGGTCGGCCGACCCGATGCCGACGCTGGGGTGGCCGGCGTTGGCGAACCAGAAGATGCGCGAGTGCTCCAGGAAGCGGCCCAGGATCGACCGCACCCGGATGTTCTCGCTCAGCCCCGGCACTCCCGGGCGCAGGGCGCAAATGCCACGCACCCACACGTCCACCGGGACCCCGGCCTGGCTGGCACGGTACAGCGCGTCGCTGACCCGCTCGTCCACCAGCGAGTTGACCTTGATCTTGACCCCGGCCGGCAACCCGGCCTGCTTGTTCTTGATCTCGTTCTCGATCTGGGAGAGCAGGCCCGAGCGGATCGAGTGCGGGGCAACCAGCAGGCGGCGGTAGTGGGTCTCCTGCGTCATGCCCGAGAGGTGGTTGAACAGTCGCGCCACGTCGTCGGTGATGATCGGGTTGGACGTGAGCAGGCCCATGTCCTCGTACATCCGGGCGGTCTTGGGGTTGTAGTTGCCGGTGCCGATGTGGGCATAGCGGCGCAGCCCATCACCGTCGTCGCGTACCACCAGGCAGAGCTTGCAGTGGGTCTTCAACCCGAGCATGCCGTAGACGACGTGGACGCCGTACTTCTCCAACTTGCGGGCCCAGGCGATGTTGTTCTGCTCGTCGAAACGGGCCTTGATCTCGACCACGGCAAGCACCTGCTTGCCGGCCAGGGCCGCCTCGATCAGGGCGTCCACGATGGGGGAGTCACCGCTGGTGCGGTACAGCGTCTGCTTGATCGCCAGCACCTTCGGGTCGGCTGCGGCCTGCTCGACGAAGCGCTGCACCGAAGTGGCGAACGAGTCATAGGGGTGGTGCAGCAGCACGTCGCGCTGCTTGAGCGCCGCGAACAGGTCGGCGGGCTGGGCGGTCTCGACCTCGGCCAGGTCAGGGTGGGTCACCGGCAGGAAGTTCGGGTACTTCAGGTCGTCCCGGTCGACGTCGGCCAGCGAGAACAGGCCGCGCAGGTCCAGCGGGGCGGGGAGGCGGAAGACCTCCTTCGCGCTGACGTCCAGCTCGGTCTTCAGCAGCTCGAGCATCTTGTCGTCGATGTCGTCCTGCACCTCGAGGCGCACCGGGGGGCGGCCGACCTTGCGGCGCAACAGCTCCTTCTCCAGGGCGAACAGCAGGTTCTCGGCGTCATCCTCCTCGACCTCGACGTCCTCGTTGCGGGTCACGCGGAAGGTGGTGTGCTCGATCACCTGCATGCCGCTGAAGAGCTGGTCCAGATGACGGGCAATGACCTCCTCCAGGGGCAGGAAGCGGCCATCGCCCAACTGGATGAAGCGGTTGAGCAGGGTGGGCACCTTGACGCGCGCGAACTGCCGGGCGCCGGTGATCGGGTTCTTGAGCAGCACCGCCAGGTTGATCGAGAGCCCGGAGATGTAGGGGAAGGGGTGCGAGGGGTCCACCGCCAAGGGGGTGAGGACGGGGAAGATGCGCTCGCTGAACAGCGTGCGCATCTTGTCCTTCTCGGCCGCGGTCAGCTCGTCCCAGCGCAGGATCTCGATGCCCTCTTCGGCCAGGGCGGGACGGATCTCGCCCTGGAAGACATTGGACTGCTCCTCGACCAGCTCGTGCGTGCGGGCCAGGATCGAGTCCAGCAGGTCACGCGGCATCTGTCCGGTCACCGAGGGGACCGCGACGCCGGCGTCGATGCGGCGCTTGAGGCCGGCCACGCGAACCATGAAGAACTCGTCCAGGTTGGACGAGAAGATCGCGAGGAACTTTGCTCGTTCCAGAAGTGGGATGCGCAGGCTGTCCTTCGCCAGGTCGAGCACCCTGTTGTTGAAGGCGAGCCACGACAGCTCTCGATCGGAGAACCGGTTCGAGGGCAGTTCTGCGGCTGAACCAGGGCGGGTGTCCACGGGTGCTCTCCTAGGAGGTGTAACTGGCGTCCTTGGTGACGAGCACAAAACTAGCGGATTCATACATCCGAACGACCCGGGTGCTGGAAGCCTCGACGTACAGGCGCACCCGCCGAACGCCATGCGCCGCCAGATGTGCGAGACCAGCGTTCAACAGCGCACGTCCGATCCCCCGCCCGGACGCCTCGGGGGCCACCCCGATCACGTATACCTCGCCGATCGGCTCGCCGGGGAAGGCCGGGTCGGAGGTCTCGATCTTGGTCCAGTGGAAACCAAGCATGGCCCCGGTGTCCTCGTCGCGGGCCACGATCAGCCCCTGCGGGTCGAACCACGGCTCCTGGGTGCGTACCTGGAAGTCGTCCAGGGTCATGTCGCCCTGCTCCGGGTGCTCGGCGAATGCATCCGCGTTGACGTCCACCACGGCCATCGCGTCGGTCGGGACGAAGGCACTGAGCTCGACGCCCTCGGGTGTGGGCTCATCGTCGACGGGATGCTCGACAAGGTCCCGTTCCATGATCAACAGTTCGCGGTCGAGGGTGGCGCCGATCCTGCCCGCGAGAGCCCGCGCGCCGTCTCCGTTGTCGAAGGCCCACCAATTGGGCTCCTTCTCCACCTGCTGGACGGCTTCCGCGAGCGCCGTGCCGACGCCCTGCCGACGGAATTTCGGCGAGACCACGAGCTGCACCGAGTGGGTGTCGCGATCGGCCTGGGCATAGCCCACCAGTGCACCCTGCTCAAAGGCCAGCCAGTGCATCACGTGACCGCGGCCCTGGAGCCCGAAGGAGGCCGCCTCGTTGAGCGGGCTCACACCGTCTGCCTGTGTTGACCGGTCGATCAAGGCGTCGACCGCGTTGCGCTGGTCCGGCGTCAGGGCGCAGGTGCGGATGATGGCGTGCTTCACCAGCACCAAGCTACCCTCGCGCGCAGCTTGCGGCGACCCATTCAGCTCAGCGGACGGTGCACACCTGCTCACCCGGCCTGTCAGCCTCACCCACTATCGTGGAGCCGTGGAAGCGCAGCCAACCCAGAACGGTCGTCCGCAGCCCTGCGGCCAGCCGGTCGTGGCCGAGCGCACAGCCGCATTGCTGCGACTGCTGGGCGCTGGCCTGCTGGCCAGTATCTTGTCGCTGCTCTGTTTCCTGATGACCTCGCGGACACTTCTGCGCGTGGGTGACCAGTCACGCCTGTGGCCCACGGCGGTCAACATCTGCGCGACCGTCGCGGTGCTCGTCTCGCTGTTGCAGTGGTGGGTGTGGCACCAGGCCCAGCGCGAGTGGCTCGGGGTCAAGGACGTGGCATTGGCCGGGTGGATCGCGCCGTCGCGCGCGACTGCCTGGGTGGCCGCGGTGGCTGGCATTCTCGGATGCATCGCGGCCGCGCAGCTGGTCCGCACGACGGCACCGGCGGAGCACGCCCATTGGTGGGCCCTGTCGGGCGGAATCCTCTTGGTGCTAGGCGTCGCCTTCGGCTGCCTCCACCCGATCAAGGGCGCCGGCCCCCGTGGCGTGCTGCCCCGGGTCATCAGCCGCAACCTGGACCCGCGGCGTGCCACCCGGTTGAACGATGCCGATGCTGACACGCTCGTGCTGAGGCGTGGGCCGGCGAGCTGATCGCCAGTCATTGCGCGCCCAGTCCCTGACCGGTGAGTCCCTTAGCGATGAGTCACTGACCGATGAGTATTTGAGCGACCAGTCACTGAGCGACCAGTCACTGAGCGAGCAGTCACGGTGACCGCATGCTAGGCGCGGCCGAGGAAGGTGACCGAGGTCAGCACCAGCGCATCGCGTGTCTCGTCCGTCGAACCGGGCGGGGTGGTGCTGACGATCTCCGCGGTGACGCCGCCGCGCGCCTCACTGCGGGGAATGCGAACCTCCTGCGATGCGCTCGACTCGTCGTCCAACTCCTGAACGAAGAAGGCATCGCCCTGGCCGGGGAAGGACCAACGAATCGTCGTCGCCCGTCGGTACTGCGGGTAGAGGTCATGACCATTGGTGATCTTCGAGTAGCCGTTCACCACCCGCACCCCCACCAGCTCGGTCCCCGGCGGGAAGGTGAAGGTGATGCGCTCTCCCACCGCGTCCCCATTGCAGCGCCAGCCGGTGGTCGCGTCGTCGTCCAGCAAGCGGGTGGCGTCCGAGGGCACCCGTTCACCGCCCTGACCGGTCTGCGCGGGGGCCGTGCAGGTGGCGGAGACCTGCTCGGGGACGACCGCATTGACCGCACCCAGCCACGGCGTCGCCTCCGCGACCGGGGTGGCTGGAAGCTGCGAGGGTGCTGCCGAGGGGGAGATGGGCACCGTGGCCGCCGGCGCACGGCTGGTGGCGGTCGTGGGCATCCACATCTGGTGGACCACCCAGGCGGCAGCCGCGATGATCGCCACGATCATCACCAGCGCAGCCAGCAGGCGCCACGGTGAATGGCGGCGTGCCGGCGCTGTCGGAGGTGCCGACGCGGGCTCGAAGACCTGGACGCCCACCTGCTTGACCGCGGCGGCGTTGG
>DGKN01000136.1 GCA_002387005.1 Propionibacteriaceae bacterium UBA4569 | reverse complement strand
TCGATGGTCCGGCGCAGGGAAGTGAGCGCAGCCACCGTCCGTTCCGTCAGGTCGAGGGAGCGGTCGATGCCATCGAGCTCGTCGCACAAGTCGGTGGGGTCCATCATGGCGTCCAGCGTCGCCTCCACCAGCTCGCGCTTGGTGGCGAAGACCCGGAACAGCGTGCCCTCGGCGATCCCGGCGGCCTCGGCCACCTGTCGGGTGGTGAAGCGTCCGCCCTCGGCCAACAGCAGGGGCCGGGCGGCACGGACGATCTCGGCCCGGCGTTCATCGGGGGGTAGTGCAGGTGCGCGTCGTCTCACGGGGTCCAAGAGTAATGAGTGAGTACTCACTCACACAAGATGGCCGACGTCGTTGCCGATCCGGCGCTGGTGCCCTCCGACGTCACCGCGACCATCCCTTGTTCGCGCAGCATGGCGGCCGATCTGCCCGGGGCCAGCTTCCGGACGTGGTGAACGTCCCGCTGGCCCCAGACGAGATCGACCGGCTGCTGGGCAAGGCCCGGCTACTTGTCGAAGCCGTCGTCCTGCGCGTTGTTGATCAGCGAACCGCCGGTCTGGCGGTTGTGCTCCTCGGCGGCGCGGGCGCGTTCGTCCAGCGTCCCGACGGTGGAATCGCCATCAATGCCCAGCTCGGGGTTGCGCGGGTCGACCACGGGCTCGGCGCTGTTGTCCTCGATGGTCTCGACGAAGTCCTTGTCGCGGGTTGTCCCGGCGGTCTCGGCGATGAGGTCGGCGTTGTACTCGGTCATGGCTCCTCCTTCTGTGAGGGCCCCGGCAGCCAGGGCACGATGTTGACACTAGGCAGCACCGGCCCACCGCGCCACAGACAACCGCTCGGGTTCGCGCAGGGCTCAGCGCACGTCCTAACCTTGACCGGTGACCGACACGACTGCGCCCGAGCCCACTGCCCCCGCCAACAACCCCGAACTGCCCGAGGGCGCTTCGGTGAGCGAGCAGATGCTGGTGCGGCGTGACAAGCGCGAACGCATCCTCGCCGAGGGCAAGCAGGCCTACCCGGCCGACCTGCGCCGCACCCACACGCTGGCGCAGGTGCGCGCGACCTGGGGCCACCTGGAACAGGGCGAGGAGACCACGGACGAGGTGACCATCGGCGGTCGCGTCGTGTTCATCCGCAACACCGGCAAGCTCGCCTTCGCGACCCTGCAGGACGGTTTCACCCACGCCGACTCCGGTGAGCGGTTGCAGGTGATGCTCTCGCTGGCAGAGGTTGGCGCGGATGCCCTGGCGGCGT
Organism: Propionibacteriaceae bacterium UBA4569; assembly: GCA_002387005.1. Lineage (GTDB taxonomy): Bacteria > Actinomycetota > Actinomycetes > Propionibacteriales > Propionibacteriaceae > Luteococcus > Luteococcus sanguinis. The sequence continues at coordinate 1,485 of DGKN01000136.1, read as the reverse complement.
GGAAGGCCGAGGTCGACCTGGGTGACTTCGTCTGGGTGCGCGGACGCGTGATCAGCTCGCGCCGCGGTGAGCTGTCGGTGATGGCCGCCGAGTGGCGGATGGCGTCCAAGGCCCTTCGTCCGCTGCCCACGCTGCACAAGGAATTGTCGGAGGAGGCGCGGGTTCGCCAGCGCTACGCCGACCTCGTGGTTCGTCCCGAGGCCCGTGACATGGTGCGCAAGCGTGCCGCCATCACCCGCGCAGTGCGCGAGACCCTCGACGGCCAGGGCTTCATCGAGGTCGAGACGCCGACCCTGCAGCTCGTCCACGGCGGTGCCGCCGCGCGTCCGTTCAAGACCCACCTCAACGCCTTTGACATCGACATGACGCTGCGCATCGCGCTGGAGCTCTACCTCAAGCGCGCGATGGTGGGCGGCGCCGACCGCACCTACGAGATGGGCCGCATCTTCCGCAACGAGGGCATTGACTCCTCGCACTCGGCGGAGTTCACGATGCTCGAGGCCTACATGAGCTGGGGCGACCAGTTCACGATCGCGGAGGTCATCACCGACGTCATCATGGCCGCCGCCGATGCGGCCGGCACACACCAGATCGAGACCGAGGCCGGCACCATCGACCTGGACGGTGAATGGCGCTGGCTGAGTTTCTACGAGGGTCTCTCGGAGCACCTGGGCGAGACGATCGACATCGACACCCCGGCCAAACGACTGGTCGAGCTGCTGGAGGCCCATGAGGTCGACCACGACCCCAAGTGGAGCGCCGGGAAGCTGGCGATGGAACTCTTCGGCGAGCTGGTGGAGCCCGGCCTGCTGCAGCCCACCTTCGTCTGCGACTACCCGGCGATCGCCCAGCCGCTGGCCCGCCCGCACCGCAGCAAGCCCGGCCTGGTGGAGGCCTGGGACCTAATCATCGGCGGCATGGAGCGCGGCACCGGCTTCTCGGAGCTGGTCGACCCGGTCGTCCAGCGGGAGGTGCTGACGGCGCAGTCGCTGGCCGCCGCCGCGGGTGACCCCGAGGCGATGCAGCTGGACGAGGACTTCCTGGCCGCGCTGGAGTTCGGCTGCCCGCCGATGGGTGGTCTGGGGCTCGGCATCGATCGCCTGGTGATGCTGTTCACCAATGCGGGCATCCGGGAGACGATCCTGTTCCCGCTGCTCAAGCCGCAGGGCTGACCGCCGGGCACGGGGCCGTCGGCATTCCAGGCGTCACAGCGTCCGGACGACCATCCCTGAGCCCTCCGCCCCGGGCCTGGTCGCGACTAGGTCCAGAGGGTGGCCAGGCCGAAGCTGGCGGCCATCAGGCCCATGCCGATGGCGATGTTCCAGTTGCCGAGGTCGCGCATGCCCGGGATGTCGGTGCCGGCGATGTAGTAGAGCACGCGCCAGATCACACCGAGCAGGCCGACCGGGATGAACACCCACGGCACCCAGCTGCGGTTCTTGGGCAGGCTCTTGCGCGCCACGGCGGCGCGCTGGTCCTCCAGCT
>DGKN01000039.1:3234-8058 GCA_002387005.1 Propionibacteriaceae bacterium UBA4569 | reverse complement strand
GGCGGGCAGGCATGGAGTGATGGGGTGGACAATCGCGGCTCTACTGGCCTTGGCCTTGGCGGCCCTGGCCACGGAAGGCAAACGCGTTGTCGCTGAACGACAGGTGACGGCTCTAGATGCCCAGCGGACCGAGCACCTGGCTCAGCAGAAGGCTCTTCAAGAGTCTCATGCAGCGCAGCTGCAAACGGTGCGCAGCGAAGCAAGCCGAAGGGAGGAGAGGCTTCAGGAATCCCATGCAGCTCAGTTGCAAACGGTGCGCAACGAAGAGCGTCAAGCCGAGGCCACATCCGACGTTCAACTAGTCAGACGCCATTTCCGTGGCCTCCTGCACGGCGACTACTACCAGAATTGGCTGGAAAACTGGCCCCATGACAAGGAGTTCAGTGACGAACTGGCAGCGGTCTTGGACGAATGTCAGCGCAACCTACGGAGTCCTGAGCCTGTCTTCGACCCTCACCTTCGGGCAGCAGTGACCACCGTCAGGACGCGGCTCGACGCCTATTGGGGCGAACTGAGGACATCGCTCCATCGAAGAGACGAGGTGACCCCAGGCACATTCCTTAACCTTCGAGTCGACGGGGACCCCGCACTTCCTGACTACTACAAACACATAGAAGACGTCGGGGCTAGGCGGGAAGCCTTCTTAGAGGCCCTCCGGGTCGTTGATGCTCGCCTTCACGAGCTGGCCACCTTTGCCGGATTGCCGGCGCACGAGCCAGACCTCAGCTACCGATACGAGCTGGATGCTCCACTGCCGGAGTGACACCACCGACGACCAGACGGGGCTCCGCTAGAACCATGGCCTGTGCGTCTGGGATGCCCATTGGGGCGGCATACCCTCGTGAAGACTCACGTGGGAAACTACGGGGATGGACCCCACCTCTGCCGCCGCCCTCATCGGGGCTGGAGCGGCCATCACCGGAGCGCTTTTGGCCTCGGGGGTTGCGCTCTGGACAACGCGGATGACAACTCAGAATGCGCGGGAGCAAAGGGACTTTGACAGTGAGCAACGCGAGCTGGACCGCCAGTCGGCCATGGGCACGGAACTCCGCGACAAGCGCCTGAACGCCCATTTGGAGTTACTGGCCGCCCTNNCCCGCTCTCTCACGGATGAGGTGACCGCAGTTTGGCTGATGTCAGGGAGAGGCGTCAGTGAACTCGCAGACAAGGCAGCGCAATTGACATGGAGGCTCTGGTGGGACTCGCAGGCCATGCACGGAGAGGTCTACGCCGCCCAGCTGAGAGAAACGGAAGGCAGCTCAACTCTGACCAACCCCGTCGAGCTGGAGGCCATTCGCAAGTACACCCGCATGAGGGCAGAGGCACACCAGGCCATCCTTGCCTATCGTGACGCAGCACAGCATGAAGTCAGCGGCGGCCTGAGAAGCAAGCTGGAGGTTGGCCCAACAGGCCACGGTGAGCTAACGCCGAAGTCTTGAGACGAGGCCTGCCAGCAGAGCTTTCAGCAGACGCGACAGCAGGCCACCTATGTCACGCGCCCAAGCGACAACATTCATACGAGCGCTCCGCGCCCTCCAACGAGTCCCTACCGCCAAGCGCCCACGCCGGTCGCCATAGCGATGGAGGACCGCCCGAACGTACTCCTCGATGCCCGCATGGGCTCGGTCTGCTCGGTCCTTGTCCTCGCTGTCTTGGATGGCGAGCTGGGCCAAGCAGTAGGCGTGATAGCCCGCCATCCCAGCTTCCATGGCAATCCGTGGGTCGAGTACACGCACCAGCGCCATCTTGGCCCGCCACAGACTGTGCGCCTTGTCAGCTTCCTGTTCTGTGCGAGCGGCTTCCAATTCCATGAGGGCTGCTATGCACTCCGCGTGCGCCCGGACAAGCTCATCCCGTCGGGCAACACTTCGTGTGGCTCGGGAGCCCATCCAAGCACCGAGGAGACCAGCCAACGCGCCAATCATGGCTGCCCGAAGGTTGGCGTCTGTCGGCACTAGGTGCCCCACCACGCGCCACAGCTGATGCCACCAGTCCACAACTAGACCGCCAAGTCGAGCGGCAGGCGCTCGCCACAGACCAGCTTGTTCTGCTCGGTTGGGTCGAAGAAGACCTCGCCATTGCGCTTCAGCGTCGCTCCGTCACCCCAACTGAAGGCAGGGAGGGTTTCTAGGGCTCTGGACACGACCCAAGGCTATCTGGGAAACGAATGCCGCCACCTGCCCGGCCTGTGTCGCATAGTCTCACCCATGACATCCATCCCCGCGCATAGACCTACCCGGCGCATNNCCCCGCTGCCCCAGTGGCTGACACCCTTCCTCGGCCGCCCATCTGCCTTGGTGGTCTCGGGCTTGCTCGCAGGCGTAGTTCTAACGCTCCTGCTGAAACGCCCGAGAAGCACTGCACCAGAACTCACACCTGCCGAATCTGCGGCCCGAGCCGCAGCCGACATTGAGGTCGTGAGGTACATCTTCGACGGCGTCCTGGCTGCCATGCTCGTCACTGCCGTAGCCACTGCCGCCCGGTTCGGCCGCACCCTGCGCGCATGACGGGCCGCAGCCATCCCCGCCACGACCTGGTAGACCTACTCCTCAACCCCGTCCGCCTGAGCATCCTGGCCGCGCTCGACCAAACGGACGACATCGACTTCTACCACCTGCAGCAACAACTCGAGGTCAGCGCCCCCGTCCTGTCGAAGGCCAACACGGCACTGGAAGAAGTCGGCTTCATCACCATTCACAAGACCTTCGTGGGACGGGGAGGCCGCACCTGGCTCGCAATCACCCCCGCGGGGCGAGTTGGCCTGTCCCAACACATGGCCGCCCTGCACCGCATCGCTGCAAGCTCCTGACGCGATGGGAACCGGTCGATGCGAGTGCCTTGCCCGGCCCCCGGGGCACTCATTCGCCAAGCGCGCCGAACGTCCGCTTCTGCCGCCGGTGGCGCACCGGCACTTCTGGGTCCTCCTGGCGCATAGGCTCGCACTATGGCGCGTGTGAGGGTGCTCGGGGCAGGTGTCGTTGGATCGGTCTACGCGGCGCTGCTGGCCGACGCCGGTCACGAGGTCACCCTGATCGCACGAGGATCGAGACTCGTCGACCTGCGCCGCCATGGACTGCTCGTGGGCCTCGACGGCCGGATCCTTGCGCCCGACGTGGCCGTGACGAAGTCACCGGAAGTGACAGACTCCGACGTCCTGCTGGTCGCCGTTCGCGGTGACCAGTTGGCTGCGGCCCTGGACGACATCGCAGCCAGCCCGGCTGGGTGGGTCTGGATGTTCACCAACCCCCTCGAGCTGCGCAGTGACGTGGAGGCTCGCCTGGGCCGCGACCGGCTGGTCTGGTGCTTCTCCGGTGTGGGCGGCGGCGTGAAGGACGGGCAGGTGACCGCCCACCGGGTGGGGCAGCAGCCCACCGTGGTCGAGGGCGGGGCAGCCGGCTCCAAGTTCGCGTCGCAGCTGCTCGGCGCGATCGACCCCCACCTGCGGACCGAGCCGGACATGCACGCCTGGTTGGACACCCACACGGTGTTCGTGGCCGCCATGGCCGCCCTGGTCCTGGAGCAGCCCTTGGAGACGCGATCACAGCGAGTGCGCGGCGCTGTCCTGCTGGTTCGGGCCATGCGACAGGCCTTCGACTCCCTCGAAGCGCAGGGGGCTCGCATCACACCGCGCAACCTGCGGATGATCTTCGGCCGGGTGCCCCTGCCGATCGCCGCCCTGTACTGGGCTGCGCAGCTGTCACGACCCGTCGTGCAGGTGTCCATGCTCCCCCATGCCACCGCGACGCGAACCACCGAACAGCGGGCCGTGGCCGCTCACGCCCTGGACCTCGCGGGCCACGGCCCCGGCCTCTACCGCCAGCTGCTCGCTCCTTTGGTCGGCACCTGAGCGGGTGCTCGGAACGCACTACTTTGCCGCTCTGCGCGGCGTCGAAGACGCACGCGACTGCCGCTGGTCGAGCGGGCGGCAAGGTTGCCCTGATGCGGTCCTCGGGGGCCGCAATCCGTAGGTTCTCAGCTTTCCATTTTGAACGGAGACCGCTCCAGGGTCCATCTGTGCAAAGTACGCAGCGGGGAGGCATGCAATCTTCAGTGCATCTCGACAGGGAGCTGTGACGGGGCTGGGTGGGCGCTCGGTCAGGCGGGATTCACAGATTCCTCACAGCCCCCTGAGGGTTGATGGAGGGCATTCCCGACGAACACTTGGGCCATGCAGAACGAGCAGAATCCCTGGGGAGAGCCGACCCAGCAGATCCCGGCGGTCGACGCGACGCAGCAGATCCCGGTCGTGGAGACCACGCAGCAGATTCCGGCCGCGGAGCCGACGCTGCAGTTCCTGTTCGAGCCCACCCAGCCGATCCCGGGCCAGGCCGCGGCCGGGATGACCCAGCAGGTGCCCGCCCAGCCCGTGCACTTCGGGGTGCCCTCGGCGCAGGGTCCTGCCGACTTCGCCGCCCCCGGCGCCCAGCTGGAGTACGCCGCCCAGCAAGAGTGCGCAGCCCAACAGCAGTACGCCGCCCAGCAGGGCCAGCCGGCGCAGCAGCTCGCCGTGGGAGGTTCGGGCGGCGGCTACCAACCTCCGGCCAATCCCTGGGGCGCGCCCTCCGGCCAGCCCATCGGCGGGCAGCCCACCGGGCCGATCGCCTTCCAGCAGCCCCGCAAGTCGTCCACCGGACGTCGCGTCGGCGTGGCCGCAGCGTTGCTGACCACCATCTTGGGCACGGCCGTCCTGGTCCAGGGTCCGTTGGCGAACCTGGCCGAGTCGCAGCTCCCGGGCACCAGCCAGAGCCAGACCAACCAGGGCTCCGGCGGCAACGGCACCGGATCCAACTCGGGCACCGACCAGGACCAGACGGACCAGGACCA
>DGKN01000039.1:1379-3192 GCA_002387005.1 Propionibacteriaceae bacterium UBA4569 | reverse complement strand
CGGACGACCAGAGCACGGACGACCAGGGCACCGGATCCAGCGGTTCCAGCGGTTCGGGGAGCCAGGACCAAGGCACCAACGAGCAGTCCGGAACCACCACTTCGCAAGGGCAGACGTCCGCCACGGACGCCCAGCAGACCGGCGTCGTGCTGATCAACACCAAGACCACCAACGGCTCGGCGGCGGGCACGGGCATGGTGCTCACCACCAATGGCTACGTGCTGACGAACTACCACGTGGTGCAGTCGTCCACCTCGATCGAGGTCGAGATCGCGTCCACCCAGAAGACCTACACCGCGACGGTCGTCGGCCATGACGCCGCGAAGGACGTCGCTCTGCTCAAGCTCGCGGACGCCTCCGGCCTGGACACCGTCACGCTCGACGACGACAANNGAACGGGCAGGGCTACCTGAGTGCGGCCAGCGGCAAGGTCACCGACCTGAGCTCGTCCATCACGGTCACCAACGAGGCCTCCTCGGGCGGTTCGGAGGAGCTGGAGAACGTCTACCAGACCAGCGCGCAGGCCGTCTCCGGTGACTCCGGCGGCCCGATGTTCGACGACGAGGGCGAGGTGATCGGCATGACCACGGCCGGGCAGTCGTCCAGCAGCGGACGCAGCACTCAGTCGGTCACCGTCGCGAGCTTCGCGGTGCCGATCACCCGGGCGATGGAGATCGTCGACCAGATCGAGGCTGGCAACGAGTCGGGCACCGTGCGGATCGGCCCGAACGCCTACCTCGGCGTCTCGGTGCAGACCAGCCAGTCGGGCGAGCTCGTCGTGAGTTCGGTCGTCGAGGGCCAGGCGGCCGCGAACGCCGGACTCGCTGCCGGCGACGTGATCACCAGCCTCGGGGGCACCGACATCAGCTCGCATGCGGAACTGTCGGCGGCGCTGGCCACCCACGAGCCGGGCGACGAGGTCACCATCACCTGGGCCGACTCCCAGGGCAGCACGCACTCCGCCAAGGCGACGCTGGGCGAAAGCCCCGTCAACTGACGGCCTCAGGGGACCGCTCGGGCATGCGCTGGGGGATCTTTCAGCCGCAGGGACCACAATGTGGGGATGGACATTGCCTGGCTGCTGCAGAACGTACCGGGGTACGCCGTGTACCTGGTCATCGGACTGCTGGTCGGGGTCGAGAGCATCGGAGTCCCGGTGCCGGGCGAGACGGCGATCATCACCGCGACCATCGCCTCCCGTGTCTCCACCGCGGGCTTCGGACCTGTGGGCATCGGGCTGGCCGCCATCCTTGGCGCCGTCATCGGTGACTCGATCGGCTACTGGGTCGGGCGCGAGAAGGGCGACGTGCTGCTCAACTGGGTGATGCGCAAGTTCCCCAAGCACGTCACCCCGGCGCACCTCGCCTGGGCGAAGGCCCTGATGGGCCGCTACGGCATGGGCACGGTCTTCGGTGGACGCTTCGTCGCGCTCCTGCGGATGCTGGCGGGACCCCTGGCCGGAGCGATGGGAATGCACTACCCGACCTTCTTGGTCGCCAATGTGCTGGGCGGCATCTGCTGGGCCGGCGGGACCGTCGCGGTGGTGTGGTACCTCGGCGCCGCGGCCGAGCAGTGGCTGGCCCGTGCGGCGTGGTTACTGCTGGTGGTGCTGGTCGTCGGCGGCCTGCTCGCCAGCCGCAAGATGAAGCAGGTGATGGAGGCGCAGGTGGCCGAGTACGCGCGCACCCACCCCGAAAGAATCGACGCGATCGACCCCCGCCAGGGGCACCGGGCCTGACATCGGGCCTAGTCTGGCGGGCATGAAGATCCTGCTGGTCGAGGACGACCGTTCGCTCGCCGAGGTGACCCGGCG
>DGKN01000039.1:0-1244 GCA_002387005.1 Propionibacteriaceae bacterium UBA4569 | reverse complement strand
GGACGACTACCTGACCAAGCCCTTCAGCTTCGTGGTCCTCAATGCCCGGCTGCGGGCGCTGGCACGGCGCGGGTCGACACCGCGTCCGACCTTGCTCAGCGCGCAAGACCTGACCCTCGACCCGTCCAGCCATCGCGTCACTCGCTTCGGCGAGGAGGTGACGCTCACCCCACGCGAGTTCAACCTGCTCACCTACCTGCTTGAGCAGAAGGGTGCCGTGGTGACCAAGGCGCAGATCCTGGACGCGGTGTGGGGCGCGCAGCACGAGGGTGACCAGAATGTGGTCGAGGTCTACGTCGGTTACCTGCGCAAGAAGATCGACGTGCCCTTCAAGGCCAACACCATCCAGACCGTGCGGGGCGTCGGGTACCGCGTCGCGGTCGACTGAGCGGGGCTTGCGACAGTGTGGGAGTGGGGCAGGAAGCTGTGGGTCAGGCTGGGGATCCGACGCCAGCTGACGGTCTTCGCGGCCATCGCCGTCTCCCTGCCGTTGGCTTTGGGCGTCTTCGTCTTCGGCAACCTGCTGACGCGATCGCTGACGAATTCGCTGGTGGATTCCACGGGGCAGGTCGCCGAGCGCGTCTCCGACTACGTCGCCGACCACGGCCTGCTGATGATGCCCGGCGAACTCGACGTGGCGCAGGAGTACCGGGTCCAGGTCGTCGACGCGAATGGGGACGTGTTGTGGACCTCCGCGCCGCGCTACAACGAAGCCTTCTCCGACCTGCACCCCGCATCGGGCCAGCAGATGCACGCCGGCGGGCTCATGTACTGGCTTCCGCGCGAGCCGACCGAGCTCGACCTGGTGGTCGCCGAGGGCGTTGCGAACTCAGAACTCGTGGTGCAGGTCGCGACCAGCCAGCGCGACCAGCAGTCGGCCGTCAACCTGACCGTCGCCCTGCTCGCCTCCGCGATCCCGCTGTTGACGCTGGCGACATCTGTGGTCGCGTGGTGGCTGGTCGGGCGCGCGCTTCGTCCGGTCGAGCGGATGACCGGACGGTTGGCCAGGATCAACTCCCCAATTGGCGAGGAGCGGGTGCCGGTGCCGTCGGCGGACGACTCACTGCGCACCCTCGGCGAGACGATGAACGACATGCTCGACCGGCTGCAGCTGGCCCAGCGCTCCCAGCGCTCCTTCGTCTCGGACGCCAGCCACGAACTCCGCTCCCCGGTCGCGACATTGTCGGGGGCGATCGAGATCGCGTCCATGGCCGACGACCTGGCGAACTGGCGCGAGAGGGCGG
>DGKN01000216.1:11205-17993 GCA_002387005.1 Propionibacteriaceae bacterium UBA4569 | reverse complement strand
GTCCGCGGCCGCCGTGGCCGAGCACGGACGCACCCCGCCGATCGGTTTCGTGAACCAGGCCATCGGCGAGCTGCGCAAGGTCATCTGGCCCACGGGTGAGCAGCTCGGGAACTACTTTGCAGTCGTCCTCGTGTTCGTGTTGTTCATGATCGCGTTCGTCGGCCTGCTCGACTTCGGTTTCGGCTGGCTGCTTCTCAAGCTGTTCGGCAAGTGACCTCTGTATCTGACAGGGAGTGGATTGTGACCCAGAATTCTGACTTCGACCCGTCCGTGGACGCGGTTGACGAGGTGGAGATCGACCTCGGCCAACTTGGCCTCGACGACTCCGAGGCCGAGGACCTCGACCTCGACCTCGACCTCGGCGCCGGCGACGAGCCCGAGGCTGCCGACGCGCTCGACCTGAACCTCGACCTGAGGGACGAGCAGGCGGAGGAGGCTGACGACGACCCTGAGGACAGCGACGACGTCGAGCTCGAGAAGGCGATGGACGAACTGCGCAGCGAGCTGCGCACCAACATCGGCGAGTGGTACGTGGTGCACACCTACTCCGGCATGGAGAACCGGGTGAAGCAGAACCTAGACGCCCGGGTGGTGACCCTCAACATGGAGGACTTCATCTACCAGACGATCGTCCCCACCGAGCAGGCCGTGGAAATCCGCAAGGGCGAGCGCAAGACCGTCACCCGCACCGTCCTGCCCGGCTACGTGCTGGTCCGGATGGACCTGACCGACGAGTCGTGGGCCGCGGTGCGCCACACGCCTTCGGTCACCGGCTTCGTCGGCAATGCCACCGCTCCGGTCCCGCTCAGCCTTGAAGAGGTCGAGAACATGCTTCGCCCCTCGGTCGTCGCGCGCGTCGCCGCCGAGACCTCGGGCGTCCCCGCGGCCAGGAGCCGCAAGAAGGTGGAGGTCATGGACTTCCAGGTCGGCGATTCCGTCCAGGTCGTGGATGGTCCCTTCGCCGGCGTCCACGCCACCATCACCGAGATCAACGTGAACACCCAGCGGCTCAAGGCCCTGGTCGAGATCCTGGGTCGCGAGACCCCGGTCGACCTGACCTTCCCGCAGATCGCCAAGATCTGAGTTCACGCTGCGGGCCGCCTTTCACGAGGGGGTCCGCGCCGGTCGTCCCGCCAGGGCGACCACCCCACCGGGGGACGAGCAACCAGCTCGTCCCCAACACCACAGAAGGACCCAAAGAATGCCTCCCAAGAAGAAGGTGGCGGCCCTCGTCAAGGTCGCTCTCCAGGCGGGCGCTGCCACCCCCGCTCCGCCGGTCGGTACCGCACTCGGCCCGCACGGCGTCAACATCATGGAGTTCTGCAAGGCGTACAACGCCCAGACGGAGTCCCAGCGCGGCAACATCATCCCGGTCGAGATCACGATCTACGAGGACCGCACGTTCACGTTCATCACCAAGACCCCGCCGGCTGCCGAGCTGATCAAGAAGGCCGCTGGACTGGCGAAGGGCTCCTCGGTTCCGCACAAGGACAAGGTCGGCAAGCTGACCAAGGACCAGGTGCGCGAGATCGCCCAGACCAAGCTCCCCGACCTCAACGCCAATGACGTCGAGGCTGCCATGAAGATCGTCGAGGGCACCGCCCGTTCGATGGGCGTCACTGTCGAATGACACCCGGACGCGAACCAATCGCGTCCACATCCATTCCCTGGGAGGGCCTGCGCGGCCTGTACCAGACCCTGGTGGACCAGCCTGCGAGGCTGGCTGCAACACAGTTAGGAACCAGACATGAAGCGCAGCAAGGCATATCGCGCCGCAGCTGAGAAGCGCGACGAGAACCAGCTCTACTCCGCCGAACAGGCCCTCGAGCTCGTGAAGGCGGGCGCGTCGGCGAAGTTCGACGAGACGATCGACGTGGCCATGCGCCTCGGCGTCGATCCCCGCAAGGCGGACCAGATGGTCCGTGGCACGGTCAACCTCCCCCACGGCACTGGCAAGACGGCAAGGGTCCTTGTCTTCGCCCAGGGCCAGAACGCCGAGGCCGCCAAGGCCGCCGGGGCGGACGAGGTTGGCTCGGACGAGCTCATCGAGAAGGTCGCTGGCGGCTACCTTGACTTCGATGCCGTCGTGGCCACCCCGGACCTGATGGGCAAGGTCGGCAAGCTCGGACGCGTGCTGGGCCCCCGTGGCCTGATGCCGAACCCCAAGACCGGCACCGTCACCATGGACGTGGCCAAGGCCGTGTCCGACATCAAGGGCGGCAAGATCGAGTTCCGCGTGGACCGTCACGCGAACCTGCACTTCCTGATCGGCAAGGCGTCGTTCGACCAGCAGCAGCTGGCCGACAACTACTTCGCCGCACTGGACGAGATCCTGCGTCTGAAGCCGTCCGCCGCGAAGGGTCGTTACCTGCAGAAGGTGACCATCTCCTCGACGATGGGCCCCGGCGTCAGCATCGACCCGCAGCAGGCCAAGCCCGCCGAGGCCACTGCCTGAGTCGGCTGAAGCCACCTCTGGACGACGAACTCCCCCCCCCCCCCCCGGGGGGGGGGGGTGGGGGGGTGGGGGGGGGGGGGGGNNGGACGACGAACCCCCCGCCACCTCACGGTGGCGGGGAGTTCTGCTTGCGTAGGAGCGGAAAGGGCCAGGGCCCGACTCCGTGGGGGAGAGTCGGGCCCTGGCCAGGGACGCCGTGAGGTCCGGATCAGGCGGGGCGAACCGCCGAGGTCGGGCGCATGCTGGACAGCTTCGCCTTGCGGACGACGTCGCCGGTGCGCGGGGCGTGGATGACGTAGCCGTTGCCGATGTAGATGCCGACGTGGCCACCGCCGTAGAAACCGAGGATGTCGCCGGGCTTCAGGTTCGACAGGCTGACGCGGCGCAGGCCACCCAGCTGGGAGTAGCTGGTGCGGGGGATCGAGACCCCAGCGGCGCGGTAGGCCGCCTGGGTCAGGCCCGAGCAGTCGAAGGAGTAGGGGCCGGTCGAGCCGTAGCGGTAGGGGCTCCCTAGCTTCGCGTAGGCGAAGGACACGGCCTGCTGCGCGTCGCTGCTCGCCGAGACGCTGGAGGTGACCGAGGTGACCTTGACGGCCGCCTTCTTGACCGGACGCTTGCCGGTGCGCAGGGCGCTGAGCGTGGCGGCATCGACACGGCCGTTCACGGACAGTCCGCGCAGGGCCTGGTACTTCTTCACGGTCGCGCGGGTCTGCGAGCCGAACCGTCCGTCGACGACGACCTTGTAGCCGACATTTCGCAGCGAGATCTGCAGCTGGCGCACCGAGGCATTGCTGGCCCCGTAGACGGCCTTGCCGGCGACGATCTTCTTGGCGGCGGTCATCGAGCACACGCGCATGGACGAGCAGGCGGCCTCGGCCGAGGGCGCGGCGCCCATCGTCATGCCGGCGCCCAGTGCGACGGACGCAGCGAGGGCAACGGCGGACTTCGAGATGGTGGACATTCTTCCCCTTGATTGGTCTCGGTGCCCCGAAGGATCTCGGGGACCGTTGTCGTTCGTGGGTGTCGCCCGTGGGGAGCGACTGCGCAGACACTACGTGGGCTGAGTGTTCTGGGACAACTCTCAGATTCTGTTAAGACTCGTCAAGTCAAGGCCATCGGTCTTCGCTGAGCGTGAAATGCCAAGTCAGAGGCTAAAATGGCCCCAACCTGTGAGTTTGCCCGGGTCGGGGCTTGACGGCGCGGGCGAAGCCCCTGGGCCTGACTGCTGAGGGACGTGGCGTCGATGGACGCGACATCGGCACAAGGCCTGACTCCGGGTTGCATGGTGCGGGCACTTCCGTCGCCCCCAGGCGGTGGCCCCCTCCGATTTGATGCTCGCGCAGGGAGTCGTCTACTCTGTGAGCACCGAAGACCGCTGGTAACAGTAATGGCCGGCCAGTTCGCTGGACCGGACGCCCGCGCAGGTGAAGCAGATCGAGTTCTCGCCGTCATCACGATGGCTTGAGGTTGCCCCGCGTCACGTGTGCGCCGGGGCCTTTTTCTTTCTCCCGGCCCTTCGGTGCGGACGCTGACTGGCGTCCGATGATCACAGGAAGTGGGAAGGAGACCCAATGGCTAGGCCTGACAAGGCAGCCGCAGTTGCGACGCTGAAGGAGCAGTTCTCCAGCGCCGACGCAGCCGTGCTGACCGAGTACCGCGGTCTCACCGTCGCGAGCCTCAAGGAACTGCGTCGCTCGCTTGGTGAGAACGGCACCTACGCCGTGGCTAAGAACACTCTGACCCAGATCGCGGCCAAGGAGGCTGGTATCGAGGGGCTCGACGAGCACCTCTCCGGCCCCACCGCCATCGCCTTCATCAACGGTGATGTTGCCACCGTTGCGAAGGGTCTGCGTGACTTCGCCAAGGCCAACCCGCTTCTCGTGATCAAGGGCGGTGTCATGGATGGAAAGATCCTTGGCGCCGAAGAGGTCAAGAAGCTCGCCGATCTCGAGTCGCGTGAGGTCCTCCTCGCGAAGCTCGCCGGCGCGATGCAGGGTTCCCTGCAGCAGGCCGTCTTCCTGCTCGCCGCTCCGCTGTCCCAGGCCGCTCGCGTCCTCGGTGCACTGGAGACGGCCGCGCAGGCCGATCCCTCCCTCATTGCTGGCGCCGGAGAGGCGCCCGCTGGCGAGGAGACCACGGAGCCCGCAGCCGACGAGGCTGCTCCCGCCGACCAGGCGGACACCGATGCAGCTCCCGCTGCTGAGGAGGCAGCAGCCGCTGCCGACACCACCGACGCGGCTGATGCTGCATCAAACGAGAACTGAAAGGACGGCTAACCATGGCCAAGCTCAGCACTGAAGAGCTCCTTGATGCCTTCAAGGAGATGACCCTGATCGAGCTCTCTGAGTTCGTCAAGCAGTTTGAGGACGCCTTCGGCGTCACCGCCGCTGCCCCCGTGGCCGTTGCTGCTGCCGCCCCGGCTGCCGGTGGCGCCGCTGCTGGCGACGACGCCGCTGAGGAGAAGGATTCGTTCGACGTGATCCTCGAGTCGGCTGGCGACAAGAAGATCCAGGTCATCAAGGAGGTGCGCGCGCTCACCGGTCTGGGCCTCAAGGAGGCCAAGGACCTGGTCGAGGGTGCGCCCAAGCCGGTCGTCGAGGGCGCCAAGAAGGACGCCGCCGACAAGGCCAAGGAGCAGCTCGAGGCTGCCGGCGCCAGCGTCACCGTCAAGTGACGCATGCCCCCTCGGGGGCACGCCGGTGGGCACAGCTCACCTGATCTGCAGCAGGGNNCGGTCGACTCGAGTCGACCGCCCTGCTGTCAGTTTCGCCGCCGGACGGGGTTGACCCGACACGCTCGCCGCGCCAAGTACGGACGCGGTGCTTGCCTGTTCGCGCACAGTGCGTAGGATGTTCAACAGCAACTCGGGGTCCTCCCGCGCAGAGTGGCGCAGGGGAGGTCAAACTTCCTGCCTGGGCTGGGCTTTGCTTTTCGCACCCGTGGCACGTATTGTGGCTACTTGCCCCATCGAGTAATCGGCGACCCGTGGCTTGACACGGGTCGTTCAGCATGCACAGAACCTTCTCGAGTTCTTGGAAGGACCAATATCTTGGCCGCCTCGCGCACCGCGTCGAAGAACACCAATGTCGTCTCCGCTTCGGGTCGTATCTCGTTCGCGAAGATTCACGAACCCATGGAAGTCCCAAACCTGCTCGATCTGCAGGTGGACTCCTTCAACTGGCTGCTCGGCAACGAGGTCTGGCGCGCAAGCGTCGACGAGGCCCTGGCTGCCGGCCGCACGGATGTGAACACCAAGTCCGGCCTGGAGGAGATCTTCGAGGAGATCTCCCCGATCGAGGACTTCTCCCAGACGATGTCGCTGAGCTTTCGCGACCACCGCTTCGAGACCGCGAAGTACAGCGTCGACGAGTGCAAGATCCGCGACGTCACCTACGCCGCACCGTTGTTCGTCACCGCCGAGTTCATGAACAATGACACCGGCGAGATCAAGAGCCAGACGGTCTTCATCGGCGACTTCCCGCTGATGACCGACAAGGGCACCTTCATCATCAACGGCACCGAGCGTGTCGTCGTCTCGCAGCTGGTCCGCTCCCCGGGCGTCTACTTCGAGCAGACTCCCGACAAGACGTCCGACAAGGACATCTTCACCTGCAAGGTGATCCCCTCGCGTGGCGCCTGGCTGGAGTTCGAGGTCGACAAGCGCGACCTCGTCGGCGTCCGTCTGGACCGCAAGCGCAAGCAGAACGTCACCGTACTGCTCAAGGCGCTGGGCTGGACCGATGAGCGCATCCTCGAGGAGTTCGGCGAGTACGAGTCGATGCGGCTCACCCTGGAGAAGGATCACGTGTCCACCCAGGACGAGGCCCTGCTCGACATCTACCGCAAGCTTCGCCCGGGCGAGCCGCCGGCCCGCGATGCCGCCCAGCTGCTGTTGGAGAACTACTACTTCAACCCGAAGCGCTACGACACCGCGAAGGTTGGTCGCTACAAGATCAACAAGAAGCTCGGCCTGTCGCTGCCCTTCGACCAGCAGGTGCTGACCATCGACGACATCGTCGCAGCCATCCACTATGTCTGTGCGCTGCACGAGGGCAAGGCCGAAATCACCCGCGCCGACGGCCAGACGGTCATCGTCGAAGAGGATGACATCGACCACTTCGGCAACCGTCGTCTGCGCACCGTGGGCGAGCTGATCCAGAACCAGCTCCGCACCGGCCTCGGCCGGATGGAGCGAGTCGTGCGTGACCGCATGACCACGCAGGACATCGAGGCGATCACGCCGCAGACGCTGATCAACATCCGTCCGGTGACCGCTGCGCTGAAGGAGTTCTTCGGCACCTCGCAGCTGTCGCAGTTCATGGACCAGAACAAC
>DGKN01000216.1:11003-11170 GCA_002387005.1 Propionibacteriaceae bacterium UBA4569 | reverse complement strand
GGCCCGAACATCGGCCTGATCGGCTCGCTGGCCTCCTTCGCCCGCGTCAATGCCTTCGGCTTCATCGAGACGCCGTACCGCAAGATCGTGGACGGCTTCGTCACCGACCAGGTGGACTACCTGACCGCTGACGAGGAGGACCGCTTCGTCATCGCCCAGGCCAACGC
>DGKN01000216.1:7942-10911 GCA_002387005.1 Propionibacteriaceae bacterium UBA4569 | reverse complement strand
CGCCAACATGCAGCGCCAGGCGGTGCCGCTGGTCCGTTCCGAGGCCCCCTTCGTAGGCACCGGCATGGAGTACCGCTCCGCCATCGACGTGGGCGACGTCACCGTCGCCTCCAAGGCCGGGGTCGTGACGAATGTCACCGCCGACCTGGTCGAGCTGGCCTGCGACGACGGCACCTACCAGAGCTACAAGCTGCAGAAGTTCAAGCGCTCCAATGCCGGCACCTGCGTCAACCAGCGCCCGCTGGTCGCCCAGGGGCAGCGCGTCGAGGTGGGCTCCCCGCTCGCCGACGGCCCCTGCACCGACGGTGGCGAGATGGCGCTCGGCAAGAACCTGCTGGTCGCCTTCATGTCGTGGGAGGGTCACAACTACGAGGACGCGATCATCCTGTCGCAGCGCCTCGTGCAGGACGACGTCCTCACCTCGATCCACATCGAGGAGCACGAGGTCGACGCCCGTGACACCAAGCTGGGCCCCGAGGAGATCACCCGGGACATCCCGAATGTCTCCGAGGACATGCTGGCCAACCTCGACGAGCGCGGCATCATCCGCATCGGCGCCGAGGTTGGCACCGGCGACATCTTGGTCGGCAAGGTCACGCCCAAGGGCGAGACCGAGCTCACCCCGGAGGAGCGCCTGCTGCGCGCCATCTTCGGTGAGAAGGCCCGCGAGGTGCGCGACACCTCGATGAAGGTGCCCCATGGCGAGACCGGCACCGTCATCGACGTCCGCGTCTTCGACCGCGAGGAGGGCGACGAGCTGCCCCCCGGCGTGAACCAGCTGGTTCGCGTCTACGTGGCGCAGAAGCGCAAGATCTCCGATGGTGACAAGCTCGCCGGCCGGCACGGCAACAAGGGCGTCATCTCGAAGATCCTCCCGGTTGAGGACATGCCCTTCCTTGAGGACGGCACCCCCGTCGACATCGTCTTGAACCCGATGGGCGTTCCCTCGCGAATGAACGTCGGCCAGGTGCTCGAGAACCATCTCGGCTGGATCGCCAAGACCGGTTGGGACATCGAGGGCATCGAGGGCGACTGGGCCGAGCGCCTGCGCGACGTCGGCCTCGGCCACGTCGACGGCAACTCGCGCCTCGCCACGCCCGTCTTCGACGGTGCCAACGAGGCTGAGATCGCCGGTCTGCTCGAGAACGGCATCCCAACGCGCGACGGCCAGCACCTGGTCGACCGCGACGGCAAGGCCCGCCTCTTCGACGGCCGCTCCGGCGAGCCGTACCCGGAGAAGGTCGGCGTGGGCTACATGTACATCCTCAAGCTCCACCACCTGGTGGACGAGAAGATCCACGCTCGTTCCACCGGCCCCTACTCGATGATCACCCAGCAGCCGCTGGGCGGCAAGGCGCAGTTCGGTGGCCAGCGCTTCGGTGAGATGGAGGTGTGGGCCATGGAGGCGTATGGCGCCGCCTGGGCCCTGCAGGAACTCCTGACCATCAAGTCCGACGACGTCCCCGGCCGCGTGAAGGTCTACGAGGCGATCGTCAAGGGCGAGAACATCCCCGAGCCGGGCATCCCGGAGTCGTTCAAGGTTCTCGTCAAGGAGATGAAGTCGCTATGCCTGAACGTGGAGGTCCTTTCCTCCGACGGCACCGTGGTGGAGCTTCGCGACAGCGAGGACGACTTCCGCTCGGCCGAGGAGTTCGGCATCGACCTCTCCCGTCGTCCCGGCAGCGATTCCTTCGCGGTCGTCGACGAAGTCTGAGTGCGTCAGGCAGCGGGGGAGACCCCGCTGCAACCCGGTGGCCGGCCATCCGGCCGGCCCCCGGCCGACTCAGTCACCCGAACCCGTACTCAGACACTGAACTTTCCTGACACACCAGGAGAAAGAGAACCAACGTGCTGGATGTGAACTTCTACGACGAGCTGCGCATCGGCCTCGCGACGGCCGACCAGATCCGCGAGTGGTCGCACGGCGAGGTCAAGAAGCCCGAGACCATCAACTACCGCACGCTCAAGCCCGAGCGTGACGGCCTCTTCTGCGAGAAGATCTTCGGTCCCACCCGGGACTGGGAGTGCTACTGCGGCAAGTACAAGCGCGTGCGCTTCAAGGGCATCGTCTGTGAGCGCTGTGGCGTCGAGGTGACCCGGTCCAATGTCCGTCGTGAGCGGATGGGCCACATCGAGCTCGCCGCCCCCGTGACGCACATCTGGTACTTCAAGGGTGTTCCCTCGCGTCTGGGCTACCTGCTCGACATCGCCCCGAAGGACCTGGAGAAGGTCATCTACTTCGCGGCCTACATGATCACGTCGGTCGACGACGAGGCGCGCCACCGTGACCTGCCCTCCCTGGAGGCCAAGGTCGAGGTCGAGCGCAAGCAGCTCGAGAAGCGCCGCGACTCCGACCTTGAGACTCGCATGGCGAAGCTCGAGGAGGACATGGCCAAGCTCGAGGAGGAGGGGGCCAAGGCCGACATCAAGAAGAAGGTCCGCGACGGTGCCGAGAAGGAGATGAAGCAGCTGCGCGACCGCAGCCAGCGCGAGCTCGATCGCCTGGACGCCGTCTGGAGCCGCTTCAAGGGCCTCAAGGTGCAGGACCTCGAGGGTGACGAGATCCTCTACCGCGAGATGAAGAGCCGTTTCGGCAAGTACTTCGCGGGCTCGATGGGCGCCGAGGCGATCAAGAACCGCGTCGCCACCTTCGACCTGGTCGCCGAGGCCGAGTCGCTGAAGGACACCATCCAGAACGGGAAGGGCCAGCGCAAGACCCGTGCCCTGAAGCGCCTCAAGGTGGTCTCCGCCTTCCTCAACACCGAGAACAGCCCCTCGGGCATGATCCTGGACGCCGTCCCGGTCATCCCCCCGGACCTGCGTCCGATGGTGCAGCTGGACGGTGGCCGCTTCGCGACCTCCGACCTGAACGACCTGTACCGCCGCGTCATCAACCGCAACAACCGCCTGAAGCGCCTGCTCGACCTCGGTGCCCCCGAGATCATCGTGAACAACGAGAAGCGCATGCT
>DGKN01000216.1:0-7895 GCA_002387005.1 Propionibacteriaceae bacterium UBA4569 | reverse complement strand
GATGGCGCTGGAGCTGTTCAAGCCCTTCGTGATGAAGCGTCTGGACGACCTGAACCACGCCCAGAACATCAAGTCGTGCAAGCGCATGGTCGAACGTCAGCGTCCGGTCGTGTGGGACGTGCTGGAAGAGGTCATCCAGGAGCACCCCGTGCTGCTGAACCGTGCCCCAACCCTGCACCGCCTCGGTATCCAGGCCTTCGAGCCCCAGCTGATCGAGGGCAAGGCGATCCAGCTGCACCCGCTGGTCTGCACCGCCTTCAACGCCGACTTCGACGGCGACCAGATGGCAGTTCACCTGCCGCTGTCCGCCGAGGCGCAGGCCGAGGCCCGCATCCTGATGCTGTCGACGAACAACATCCTGAAGCCGGCCGACGGTCGTCCCGTCACGCTGCCGACCCAGGACATGATCATCGGCATGTACTTCCTCACCTCGGAGCGTCTGGGTGAGGTTGGCGAGGGACGCGCATTCAGCTCCGTCGCGGAAGCCCTGATGGCCTTCGACGCCGGCGAGCTGAAGGTCAACACCCCGATCAAGCTGGTGTTGCCGAACGTCAATGGCGCGCTCGGCGAGAACGCTCGTCCCGACGGTTCGGTGCTGCTGGACACCACGCTGGGCCGGGCGCTGTTCAACGAGGCCCTCCCGGCCGACCATGCCTACGTCAACGAGACCGTCGGCAAGAAGAAGCTCGGCGCGATCGTCAACGACCTGGCGGAGCGGTACAAGAAGGTGGTCGTGGCGCAGACCCTCGACAACCTCAAGGACCTGGGCTTCCGCTGGGCAACCCGTTCGGGCGTCACCGTCTCGATCGGCGACGTGCAGACGCCGCCGAACAAGCCGGAGATCATCGCGTCCTACGACGCGAAGGCGGCCAAGATCGACAAGCTCTACGAGCGCGGTGCGGTGACCGAGGACGAGCGTCGTCAGGAGCTCATCCAGATCTGGACCGACGCGACTGCCGAGCTGACCGCCGCGATGGAGAAGAACTTCACCGCGACCAACCCGATCTACATGATGGTCGCCTCCGGTGCTCGTGGAAACATGACCCAGATGCGTCAGATCGCCGCCATGCGTGGCCTCGTGGCCAACCCGAAGGGCGAGATCATCGCCCGTCCCATCAAGTCGAACTTCCGTGAGGGCCTCTCGGTCCTGGAGTACTTCATCTCCACCCACGGTGGCCGTAAGGGGCAGGCCGACACCGCACTGCGTACCGCCGACTCGGGCTATCTGACCCGTCGTCTGGTCGACGTCTCGCAGCACTCTCGTCTGGGCGTCGGGAGTTGCCTTCGCGTAGAAGGCGCTCTGCTCGATTTCGGCCTTGCGTCCCTCAATCGCCTCGATGACCCTGGCGCGGTTGGCAGCGACGACCTGGTCGATCTGAGCGCGCAGCTGGTCGGTGGCCCGCTTGAGCTGGGCCATCTTGCTTCCGCGGAACGCATTCGGGTCGTCCAGGGCAGCACGCACCGTGGCGTCGCCGCCGGACGGCAGGTAGCCAAGGTTGCCACTGTGAGTGGTCAGCAGTACGAGGGAATCGTCGTAGATCGCCTTCTGGCCGCCGCCCAGAAACGCCTGGATCGGGTCGATGATCGATTCCTTGGCGTCGAGCAGATCGTCGCCGAGGTTGAAGTCGGCCAGGTACCAGTCGTTCGGCCTGCCGACCACTTGGTCGAGCAGGTCGATCGGGCCAGAGAGCTGGCTGACGAACGGGTACTTGGAACTGGTGATCGTGGCCTTGAGCTCGTCGCGCTTGGCCTTCAGCTTGTCAGCGCCGTGGCGGCCCAACTCCAGCGGGTCCTTGGGGGCGTTGGGCTCGTCGAAGAAGTCGGTGCAGAACTTTCGGAAGGCTGCAACCCTACGCTCGTCAAAGGTCTTCTGCGGCGACACCACGGCGTGGGCGTGCTTCTGGGTGTTGCGCAGCGCCGTGGCGACTTCGGAACGCTTGAGGAGGTTGCCGTCCACGGTGAGAGTGACCTTGGAGCTCCCGATCAGGTTTGCGATCAGGACTTCGATCGAGGCCAGGTCCCAGCCGTAGGGCTTGGCCGTGAGGCTGTCGACGATGGTCTTCACCGTGACCTGTTCGCCTAGTGCCTCCTTGCGTAGGACGAAGGACAGCACCTCCTCGGACGGCGCGAAGAGCTTGCTGGACTCGGAGGCGTCAAACAGGCCGCTGTCGGGGTTGGCTGCCCCGGCGACCTGCTGCTCGCTGTACGTTCGGCCGTCGAGCAGCTTGAGCTGGGTGTAGGTGCGGCTGATCAACTCCTGAAAACCGTCGGTCACCCGGACCAGCGCGTCCTGCGAGCTGGAGCTGATGTCAGCGGCGTTGATGACCAGGGTGGACTTGCCGACCGAGGCCCTGACCCGCTCAATCAGCTCCTTCTCCCGCCCGGTGTTCTGCGCACCCTTGGTCTGCAGGATCTGGCCTTCGATGGCCGAGATCGAAGTGCCCTGCTTGCGCTTGATGTACTTCTCGGTCTTGATCAACAGCCGCAGATCCGACAGCACCCGGGCATCGGACTCGAGGATGACGAGCAGCTCGTCCTTGCCTGCGCTGTGCATCCGGATCTCTTCAGGCGAGTAGGGGTACTCCGGGGAGATGAAGTGGACCGACAGCTCCTTCTGGGAGCCGTGCGCCTGGTCGTCGAGCTTGAAGCCGAACGGGAAGTCCTGCCCGTTCTTGGCGTAGCGGATC
This sequence comes from Propionibacteriaceae bacterium UBA4569, assembly GCA_002387005.1. GTDB lineage: Bacteria > Actinomycetota > Actinomycetes > Propionibacteriales > Propionibacteriaceae > Luteococcus > Luteococcus sanguinis. Next base: position 5,208 of record DGKN01000216.1, on the reverse strand, counting down.
TTGCTGGTCTTGATGACATCGCCGGACAGAATCCTGAACAACCGACCGCTGACCTCGGAGCCGTCGATGTCGACGTTCTTGATCTCCTCCTCGATGACCTGCTCTTCGTTGGTCAGGTACTCGTAGGTGTTGCCGCTGCGCTGAACGTACGTCTGCGTCTCCAGAGCGGTCAGTGCTTCCTTGACCTGCTCCGACAGCGCTGGCAGGTCGAGGCCGAACCGGTCGTACACCAGCACCGTGAGGTTGCGGGGTGTCGCCTGGAAGCTCTCGACGTACTTGACCAGGAACAGCGCCTTGAGCAGCCGGATCGCGAGGGGGTTGTCGAGGTTGCGTTCGGCGACGTCGATCGAGCGCTGGGCTGCCGATTTCAGGGAGGCACGGATGCCGGCGAACATGCTGTCGAACGTGGCGAGACGGCCGACCTCGACGTTGCCGATGTCCTTGGCGACCTGCTGGACGACGCCGAGCATCGAACGCTCACCGACCGAGCTGTTGCGCCCCTCGAAGACGTTGTGATCGGAGATGCCCTCGATGGCGGCCTGGAACAGCGGGAACTGGTAGCTGACGAACGGGTAGGTGCCGACGAAGTGCGCTTCGTCGGTGTAGTTGCGGTAGCTCTTGGCCCCGTCGACGAAATTGAACAGGGTCTTGAAGTTGGCGTGCTGCTCGGCGTGGATCACCGACAGCGCACCAACGCCGACGTCGTTCTTCTCCAGCAGCCGCTTGCGAATGACCTCCTCAACATCGGCGCTGGTCAGCTTCAGCCGGGTCTTGAACCGGGCCTGGATCTTGGAGAAGTCGTTGCCCTGCTGGCGGGTGCGGTCGCCGAGGACCTTCTCCATGTCTTCCTGGCTGGTCACGAATACCCATGCCCGGCCGCCGCACTTGGTGTTGAGGGACTCTGCGATGGTCTGCAGGTTGAGCATCAGCTTGGTGTCTGATCCCATGAACTGACCCACCTCGTCGACGAAGAAGTTCAGGCGAAAGGTCGGGTCTGACTGCTTGTCCAGCCAGGCTTTGACCTGGTCGGCGAAGTCCTCGATCGAGACCGAGTACGAGGCGCTGTACTGCTGGATGACCCCGCTGTGGGCCTTGCCGTCGACTTCGGTGAAGGCACGATCGATGCTCGGCCCTTCGAGCGCTGTCTGTTCGCGCCCCTGGGCCCACGGGATACCGGAGATGCGCTCGAACGCCTCCTGGAAGGCCTGATACTGGCCCCGATTGTCGAGCTGACGCTCGAAGCGAGCGACGTGGCCTTGGTTGCCGTAGTAGCCCTGAGACTCGTCGAAGACCTTGACGAAAACCTTGAGCAGGGCGTCGTTCTGGTCCTTGCTGATCAGGGTGGCCTTCTGGTCGATGTTGAACAGCAGGCTCTTGGCGGGGATCCGGTCTGCCTTGTTCAGCAGTCCCGGAAGGAAAGCGTCAGGAGCCTTCGATCGGAAGTTGTCGGAGACGTTCTGGCGCGAAAAGTCCTGTCCTTCGACGTCGCCCAAGAGGTGGGCGAGCATCTTGAGCATGTGCGACTTACCAGAGCCGAAGAAGCCGGAGATCCACACGCCGTTGCCGTTGGTGTAGGAGGTGTACTCCTCCAGCAGGATCTCCAACCCCTTGGCGGCCTCGTTGGTCAGCACATACTCGTCGACCTCAGTGGCCAGATGGGCAGCGTCATCAGCCTTGATGACGCCCTCGATCGGGCGCTGGATGTCCTTGGCGAAGATCTGGTCAAGCTGCATCAGCTCACGCCTCCTGTTCCAAAATGTTCTTGGCTCGGTAGTACTGGTCGTCCTTGAGTCGGCCGAACAACACCAGCGACGAGCCTAAGGTGTCGGACTGCTCATAGCGGCCCGGGAAGAACATCAGCATCGGCTTTCCCTTGACCACCGACTGCAGATTATTCAGCACGTTGTGGGAGCGGATGTAAGGGAACACCTCACCGATACCGGTGAGGAAGAAGATGTCGAACTCCTCCTGCGCCAGTCGGTCTCGGATCGCCGGGGCGATGTGGAGCTGCGGGTCGAGCATGCCCTGCAGCAGTTCGCGGAAGTCGGCCTTGTCCTGGTCGGGCTCGACCGCCAACACCCGATCCCAGACCTTCCGCCCCTTCAGCAACTCGACCGACAAGTCGTACAGGTTGATCTCGAAGACCTTCACTCCAACGGCGGCTAGCCGGTTCTTGACCCGCTTCTTCGCCCTTGCCACATCAAGCGCCGCCTCGGGCAGATAGGGGTAGATGAAGAAGGGAACCTCATTGCCCAGGCCTTCCATCTGCAAGAAGCGATTGCCCCTGAGAACCGCGACCAGGTGCTCCTCCTGCTCGGGCAGTGTCTTGGGGATCACAGCGCGGTCGCCTCTCCAGCCATCGGCCGTATCGGGAAGAATCGCAGGTCACTTGGCGTACGGGAGCCCAGCGCAACAGAGAGTCGCTCCGACAACAAGGCGGGCATGATGCGCCCACCCTCCGACAGCAACGCTGCCTCCTTCAACATCCGGAGCACATTCGACCTCAACTTCCGTAACGTCGAGTCTTTGATCTCTGCCACTTCGTCGTGCCACAACGCCTTACTCCGAACGAAGCCATCGAAGTCGTGATGATCCAGCGTGGGGGCCAGGAGCAGGAACCGCTCGCGCAGGACTTCCTCCGCGAACTCCCCGATCAGCTCGTACCGGCGGCAGGCGGCGGCCCACATCAGGTAGTTCCTCTCGGACGCGGTGACCTCAGTCACCAAGGCCACCTCGTCGTCGGTCAATACCGAAAGACGCTTGACCGTCTCCCGAACGAGGCGGATCCCAGTGCTGTGGGTTCGAACCTGCAGCAGGTTGCTGTCCACAGCCAAGCGGCGGACCGTTTCCCACTTACGGTGCTGGACGTACAACGGCGCAAGCAGTGCGGCCTCGCGAGACAGAAGAGTGCCCGTGGTGAAGGACAACGCATAGCGCACGGGGGCCACCGATGCTGCTGCGTCGTTCATCGATCCTCCCCTTCGGGTCGTCGTCAGGCTCTCATCAGCCGATCGCGATACCACGGCCGGCGCGCCAGCTTTCAGGCACGCTGCGAGCCCCATTGCGTCTGTCTACTCCCACCCCGACCCTAGCGGGCCCACCCGACACTTCCCGTAACCAGATGCTGTTGCGCAACCACATCACCCCGGCCACCCTCGACGAGCTTCACCGGATCGTGGTGGCGATGCTCGACAAGTGGCGTGCTGCCGTTCTGCTGGGCGCCTGGTGTGCGCTGCGCTACGGCGAGGTGGCCGAGCTGCGACGCAAGGAGATCGATCTTGAGGTGGGGCTTGTCCATGTACAGCGGGGCGTCTTGGGTGGCCGGTGAGGTGGTGATCGGCCCACCCGAGACGAAGGCCGGCAAGCGTCGCGTGGCATCCAGCCACTTCATTCCCGACCTGCGACGCCACCTGGCGACCTACGTTTCGCCGGGGCAGAACGCCCTGCTCTTGCGTCCGATGACGGGCGCAACATTCGGCCGTCGACCTTCTTGCGCGCTTGGCACCGAGCCTGCGCCAAGGCAGGGCGGGATGACCTAAAGTTCCACCACCTGCGCCACACCGGCGCGGTGCTGACTGCGCAGTCGGGGGCGACGCTCTCGGAGCTGATGGGGCGCCTCTGCCATGCGACGCCTGCCATGGCGATCATCTACCAGCACGCTGCTGCGGACCGGGACCGCGAGATCGCTAAACACTTGTCCGAGATGGCACGGAAGGCGAGCGCCTCGTGACCAACGAACATTTCCCTTCCGTACTACACATGCAATACAGTTGGGGTGTGCAGGACGAACTGGACTGGCGCCACCGCCGCGACTACATCGCCAAGCACGACATGACGCCCCAATGGGCCGACGAGGCGTACGCCGACCCTAACCGGCTGGTGATCGACCCAGACCCGGCGTCGGAGTCTGGTCGGACGATCCGAGTGATCGGCTGGTCGCATTCGCTGCAGACGCTGGTGACAGTGATCGCCCTGCCGGACGACGCCGTGACGTGGGGCGTGAACGCGTGGCGGTCGAACAGCACCGACCAACGCAGGTATCAAGAGGAGGCCACTGATGAGGATTGACGAGCTGATCGCCGCCGAGGCCACGGCCAGCGAACAGAACAAGGACGCCGAAATGAAGCCCGGCACTAAGGTCACCCGCGGACACGGCAGGTCAAAGACGCTGCAGGTGCGCCTCAACGACGATGAATTCGCCGCCTTGGCGCGCGTCGCCGAAGAGCGAGGAGTTCCGGCGTCCACGCTGGCCCGCGACCTGCTGCTGCACGAGTTGAGCGACCACAACACTGACCCGCGATCGCTGCTGGCACGGATCCGTTCGGATCTGGACGAGCTTGCAGCACGCGTGGCGTGAACTACCCCGACAGGCAAAGCAACCCGGATGCCACCACGCGATAACGCGCGTCAACCAAACTCGTGGCAGACCCCCGCGAAGCGGCGTTCATGCTGTGGGGCGTCGACGACGCGACCCATGACCCGGTGGGCACGGATTTCGACCCCTGGAGTTCAAAGAAGGGAAGCGAAGACCTAATCCCCTGGCTCACGAGGGCTGTTGACCCTCAGGTCGAGCCCCGGTTCGGCTCTGCCCCCTACCCCGAGGGTCGTGCGGTGGTTCTCCGCGTCGAGGCGGCGCACCACAATCCGGTGAAGTTCAAGGGGCGTGCCTTCATCCGCGTCGACAGCTACAAGAAGCTGCTCACGGACAACCCCGAGTACGAGCGGAGACTCTGGAAGCGTCTCGGTTCGAAGCAGTTCGAACGCGGCGTTGCCCTGGACGGTCTCGAACCAGGCGATGTCACGCAACTGTTGGACTTGACCATTCGGAATGCAGGAGCGCAACAAGGCCCGGGCGTCCAGAATCCTCAAGGAAGCAATCGAGGGGGCGTCGTCGTGCCCCCGCGATCCCACCGCCGGCCGGCGCAGCATGCGGTACGTGCCCTTCTGGGCCGATCCCCAGCGTTGATTGTTGATAGCTCCCGCGCGGGCGCAGCAGAATGAGCCCCGGCCAGTCCCGTGACAAGGCATTTCGTTGTTGATAGCTTGTTGATCGACCCTGAAGATACCGCCCCATGCCATGAGTCTGATGCCCTAGATCACCACCTCAGGCCGGCCCTTGCCATGCATAGGCGCTCGGTGAGACTCAGTCCCCCCGGGAGGGCAACCGCTCGGAGCCGGACCAGGCGCCGCCCCACCCGGTAGCCGCGG
>DGKN01000243.1 GCA_002387005.1 Propionibacteriaceae bacterium UBA4569 | reverse complement strand
TGGTGGGCTCGTCGAGCAGCAGGACATTCGGCTCCTGGATCAGCAGCCGCAGGAATTGCAGGCGCCGCCGCTCACCACCGGACAGGTCCTGGATGCGCGTGACGAGCTTCTCGCCGGTGAACCCGAAGTCGGTGAGCAGGGTGGACGCGGTGGCCTCCTGGCCGGTCGCCAGCGTCGTCTCCCGGCGCAGGCGGTTCACCGACTCCAGCACCGTGTCGCGTCCGTCGATCTCGCCGACGTGCTGCGACAGATGCGCGATCCGCAGCGTCTTGCCCTGCTTGACGCGGCCGGACGTGGGGGGCTGCTCGTGGGCCAGCAGGCGCAACAGCGTCGACTTGCCGGCGCCGTTGTCGCCGAGCACGCAGGTGACCTCACCGGCGCGGGCGACCAGGTTCACGCCGCGCAGCGCGTCGACATTGCCGTAGCTCTTGCCCGCCTCGCGAAGCTCGAGGTAGGCGGCTGGTCCAGTGGCTTCCATTCGTACATTTCCTTCCACGAGCACAGCTCCGAGCCTGCGAGGAGCGATGCGTGCGAGTGTTCGGGGGTCCAAGGGGGTCGTCCCCCTTTGCAGTGACGAGCACAGCTCCGAGCCTGCGAGGAGCGATGCGTGCGAGTGTTCGGGGGTCCAAGGGGGTCGTCCCCCCTTGCAGTGACTAGCGCTGCTCCGCCTTTCGCTTGAGCCAGACATTCAGCAGCGTGGAGAGCAGCAGCATCACCCCGAGGAAGGTCTTGAACCAGTCGGGGTTCCAGCCGGCGTAGTTGATGCCGAGCTGGGTCATGCCGTAGATCAGCGCGCCGACGGAGGCGCCGACGACCGAGCCGAAGCCGCCGGTCAGCAGGCAGCCGCCGATCACTGCGGCGATGATGTAGAGGAACTCCTTGCCGACGCCCTCACCGGACTGCACGACGCCGTAGCCGAACAGCAGGTGCATGCCGCTCAGCCAGGCAGCGAAGGCGACGAACAGGTACAGCCCGACCTTGGTCCGGCGCACCGGGACGCCCGAGGCGCGGGCCGCGTCCTCGTCCCCACCGACGGCGAGGATCCAGTTGCCCCAGCGGTTGCGCAGCAGCAGCCACGCGCCCACCAGGGTGAGCAGCAGCCAGTACAGCAGCGTGATCTTGAGCCGCAGCGTGTGCGTGCCAAACTGCAGCACCCACTCGGACGCGAACACCGCGTGCGCGGAGCTGAAGCCTGCCATGTCGGAGATCGCCGGGGACGCGACGCCACCGCCCACCCAGCGGGTGATGCCCAGGTTCACGCCCTGCAGGACGAAGAAGGTGCTCAGCGTGGTGAGGAAGCTGGGCAGCCTCGTGCGGGTCAACAGCAGTCCGTTGACCAGCCCGACGGCCAGCGCGACGAGCAACGCCAGCACGACCCCGACCCAGACGTTGAGATTGAACGACCACGACAGCAACGCAGCAGCCAACCCCGCGGTGGTGACGAGCACACCGGCCGACAGGTCGAACTCGCCCCCGATCATCAACAGCGCCACCGGCACGGCCATCAGGCCGATCGTGGAGGCGCCGTAGAGGATCGTCCCGGCATTGTCGATGTTGCGGAAGCTCGGCGCCACGACCATGAAGAAGCAGAAGATCGCCAGCCCGCCGACCAGCGAACCGATCTCCGGACGCACCAGCAGCCGCGTCGCCAACGAACGGCGCCGGGTCCGGTCGTCGCGGGTCGGCTCGCCCGCTGTGTTCGTTGCGGCACTGCTCATCGCTTGCCAGCCGCCGCGAACTTCTCGATCGCCGCGACATTCGTCTTGTCGACGAAGGCCGGCCCGGTCAGGGTCGCCGTGCCACCCCCGATGGTGTCGCCATTGGTCTTGTACAGCCACAGCGCATCCACCGCGAGATAGCCCTGCAGGTAGGGCTGCTGGTCGACAGCGAACTGGACACTGCCGTCCTTGATGGCGGTGACCAGCTCGGCGTTGGTGTCGAAGGTGGCGATCTTCGCGCTCGACCCGGCCTCCTTGACCGAATCCACCGCCGTCAGCGCGACGGCTGCCTTGAGCCCGAGCACGTAGTCGATCGACTTGTCCTGCTGGAGCTTGCCGGTGATCTTGCTCGACACATCGGTCATGTCGGCGCCATTCACGTACAGCGTCTCGGTGCCCGGCAGCGTCGCCTTGACACCGGCGCAGCGCGAGTCGTTGCCGACATTGCCCTGCTCGTGGAGGATGCACAGCACGTGCTTCGCGCCGTCGGCCTTGAGCCGCTCGCCGGTCTTCTCACCGGCCACCCGGTCCTCCTGGCCGAAGAAACCCGCGACACCGAGGCCCTGCCACACGTCCACCCCGCCATTCAACGCGGTCACCGGAATGTCCGCGGCGACGGCCTTCTTCACCGCCGCCGACATCTGGTCGGGCTTGCTCAGCGTCACGGCAATCCCGTCCACCTTCTTGTCGATCGCGGCCTGCACCAGCGACGCCTGCTCGGCACCCTCCGGGGATGCCTGGTACTCGAAGTCGATGCAATCCTTCTTCGCCGCATCCTCAGCACCCTTGCGAACCAAGTCCCAGAAGTCGTCACCGGGAGCGGAGTGGGTGACCATCGTCACCTTCATGGTGGTTGTCGCGCAGCCGCCGTCAGCGGTGGCGGACGCCTCGGCGGACGACCGTCCGCCAGTGGCGGAGCAGCCCGCCAGGACGAGGGCCGGGACAAGCAGAGCCGGGACGAGCAGGGCGGGGCGCGGGCGCAGCGGAGTCACGAGGAGTCCTTCCGGTCGTGGGATCAACCCAAGGTACACCTATTGTCCTTTTGTCCTGACATTTGCACACGCCCTACTGTTGTGCCCATGCCCAGCACCCTGCCCGTCGTGGTCGACCGCACCTCACCGGTGCCGCTGTACCACCAGCTGGCGGAGCAGTGGGCGGCAGCCATCCACAGCGGCGCGCTCAAGCCCGGTGACCCCTTCGAGAACGAACTCGCCCTGGTCGCCCGGCTGCGCCTCTCCCGCCCCACCGTCCGCAAGGCGATGGATGAACTGGTCCGCCAGGGCCTGCTCGTGCGACGCCGTGGCGTCGGGACGCACGTCGCCTCCACCCTCAACAAGCGACGCGACCCCCTCACTCCCCTGTTCGACAGGCTGCTCACCACTGGACGCCAGCCCGCAACCGAGGTGCTGCGACTGCAGTCGTCGCGCCCCAACCCCGAGGCCGCCCGCCAGCTGGGCCTGGCGATCGGCACCCCGCTGCTCTACCTGGAACGCCTGCGGCGGGCCGAGGGACGTCCGCTGGTGGTGCTGCGCAGTTGGCTGCCTCCCCGCTTCGCGGACGTGATCGCGGACGACTTCACCGACCATGGCCTATACGAGGTGCTCGGTGCCCGGGGTGCAAGCCAAGTGGTCGCCACCCAGCAGGTCACCGCGCGCATCCCCACCCTGCGCGAGCGCCGGCTGCTGGACCTGACCAGACGCGACGCCGTGCTGGCGGTCAGCTGGCTGAGCCAAGACGGGGACGGCAACGGCCTGGAGTACGGCCTACACACCTACCGCGGCGACGCAGCGATCGAGAACACCCTGTACAAGGAGTGCTGAGGGATCTGCCCCACCGCACCGAACCGGTCAGGAGAGCGAGTGCCACAGTTCCTCGGCGTCGGAGCGCAGCTCGGCGGTCGTGGTCTGGTTTGAGCCGAACAGCTGGATGTTCCCGCCGTCCAACCACAGGTAGCAGCCCACCAGGCCGGTCGTCTGGATCGTCCCGCACGTGGTGTGGCCCTCGGTGACGGGCTCCGAGAGCAGCGCCAGCGCAGCCGAACGCTGCTGGCCCTTGGTCAGCGTCGCGACNNGGTGCCGGTGTACTGGCCGACGGAGGTGTTGGCGTCCTGCTCGAAGAGCTGACCCTTCAGCCCGGCCAAGGTGGTGGGCAGCTCTGCGGTGGATGCCTTCTTCATGCTCTCGGTGGGCGCGGCGACGGTCGCGGTGACCGAGGGGCTCGCGTCGCCGACCTCCATCGCGCTGGAGGGGGTCGCGCCGGCGGTGCTGGCGGCTGCGCTGGGCGTCGAG
>DGKN01000153.1 GCA_002387005.1 Propionibacteriaceae bacterium UBA4569 | reverse complement strand
GGGGCGCCAGCCGCGCGGGGGCAGGAAACCCGCCGGCGGCTGCGGCCAGCTCGGCGGTGTGTGGAAGGTGATGGGCCTCACGCGCTCTCTCCCTCGTCGTCCCCTCGAGTGCCGAGGCTACCAGCGCGCGGCGATAGGCTGTCCCGCATGTGTGCACACGTCCTCGCCGCCGTCGCGTGGCCCTATGCCAATGGGCCCCGACACATCGGCCACGTCTCCGGTTTCGGTGTCCCTTCTGATGTCTTCGCGCGGTACATGCGAATGTCGGGCCACGACGTGCTGATGGTCTCCGGGACGGACGAGCACGGCACAGCGATCCAGGTGAAGGCCGACTCCGAGGGCCTGACCGCCGAGCAGACCGCCGACAAGTACCACCGGATCATCGCCGAAGACCTGCAGGGCCTCGGGCTGAGCTACGACCTCTACACCCGCACCACCACCGACAACCACCGCCAGGTGGTGCAGGAGATGTTCACCGTCCTGCACGACAACGGCTATGTCGTGGCCAAGAAGGAACTCGGCGCCATCAGCCCGTCCACCGGACGGACGCTGGCCGACCGCTACATCGAGGGCACCTGCCCCTTCTGCGCCTACGACGGGGCTCGCGGCGACCAGTGCGACAACTGCGGCCGCCAGCTCGACCCGGCCGACCTGAAGAACCCGCACAGCCGGATNNCGAGGTGCCGGAGTTCGTCGAGACCGAGCACTACTTCCTCGACCTGCCCGCCTTCGCCGACGCGCTGGGCCAGTGGCTCCAGACCCGCCAGGAATGGCGTCCCAATGTGATGAACTTCTCGGCGAACTTCGCCAAGGAACTGCAACCGCGCGCCATCACCCGTGACCTCGACTGGGGTATCCCGATCCCGCTCGAGGGCTGGTCGGACAATGCGATGAAGCGCATCTACGTCTGGTTCGACGCGGTCGTCGGCTACCTCTCCGCGTCCATCGAGTGGGCCAAGCGCTCCGGCGACCCGGATGCCTGGCGCGCCTGGTGGAACAACGAGGCGGCCCGCAGCTACTACTTCATGGGCAAGGACAACATCGTCTTCCATTCGGTGATCTGGCCGTCCATCCTGTTGGGCGTCAACGGCGAGGGCGACAAGGGCGGACGGACGTCCGACTGGTTCGGCACCCTCGACCTGCCGACCGAGGTGGTGAGCTCCGAGTTCCTGACGATGCGTGGTTCCAAGGTCGCGAGCTCCCGAGGCGCGTCCATCTTCGTCGGTGACTTCCTGCGCGAGTTCGGCCCCGACGCCCTGCGCTACTTCATCGCCGTCGCGGGCCCGGAGAACCAGGACACCGACTTCACCTGGGACGAGTTCGTGCGCCGGGTGAACTTCGAACTGGCCAATGAATGGGGCAACCTGGTCAACCGCTCGATCTCGATGGCTCACAAGAATGTCGGCGCCATCCCGGCCGCGGGTGAGCTGACCGAGGCCGACAACGAGCTGCTGGCCGCCTCCAAGGGCGCCTTCGAGACCGTCGGCGCGCTGCTGGACGCCTGCAAGTTCAAGGCCGCCATCACCGAGTCGATGCGCATCGTCTCGCTGGCGAACAAGTACCTCTCCGACCAGGAACCGTGGAAGCTGAAGGACGACCCGGCCCGCCGCGACACCGTCCTGCACGTTGCGCTGCAGGTGGTCAGCGACTGCAACACCCTGATGACGCCCTTCATGCCGCACGCGGCCCAGAAGGTGCACGAGGCGCTCGGCGGTACCGGGGTGTGGGCGGCGCAGCCGCAGCTGGTCGAGGTCACCGAGACCCGCGAGGACGGCTCCACCAAGACCTACCCGACGCTGCAGGGTGACTACGCGGCCGAGGCGGCACACTGGGCCAGCGAGCCCATCGAGGCCGGACGGGAACTGTCCAAGCCGTCCCCGATCTTCGCCAAGCTGGACGACAAGCTGGGCGAGACCGGCCCGCAATGGGCACCGATCACGATCGCCTGACCGCAGGGGAGGACGACCACCCACCGGCCGTGGCAACGGCGCGCGCCAGCTGGCGCCGGTGGTGGTGGTTGCCTGCGGTCGTGGCCGTCCAGAAGCTGCTCTTCTGGGGCGTCGCGGCGAACCTTGACCGGGCACGCTGGTTCAACAACCTGTTCAACTGGGACGCCTGGTTCTACCTGGACATCGCCGAGAACGGTTACCGGACGACGACCTTCATCGACGGGCGTCTGGTGCGCACCACGATGGCCTTCTTCCCGCTCTACCCGATGCTGGGGCGCGCGCTGTCGTGGCTGCCCGGAGTCGGGATCCGGCCCGCGATGGTGACCATCGCCCTCGTCTCCTGCCTGGTGGCGGTGTGCGGCATCTTCCGGCTGGGTGAGGCACTGCATTCGGCGCGGCTGGGTGCTGTCTGGGCCTTGGGCTGGGCGGTGGTTCCGCGGGGTTTCGTGGCCGCGATGCCCTACTCGGAAGCCATGTTCACGGCTTTGTCCGTCTGGGCCCTCGTCTTCCTCGCCCGGGGACGTTGGTGGACAGCGGCGGTGTTGTGCGCTTTGGCTGGCGCCACCCGGTCGACCGGCATCTCGACCCTGGTCGGCGTGGGCGGCGCCATCCTGGTGGCCCTGCTGCAGGTGCTCTGGGCTCGTGTTCGTCGTCGTCCACCGGGTCTGGTGGGCTGGCTACCGGGAACGGTGCGGTTCCCCTCGCCGTGGACGCTGCTGGGAGCGGGACTGCTCACGACGCTGGGGACAGCGTCCGTGTTGGCGAACGTGAGCGCCCTCACCGATTCGTGGCAGGGCTACTTCGCCGTCCAGCGCGAGTGGGGGATGGCGATGGGCAACCCGGTGGCAACCATCCACCATTGGTGGTTGGTCATCAACGGACCGACGCCACCCCAGCGCGAGACGGTGAAGGCGGTCGCCTATGCGCTCCCGGTGTGGACGCTGCTGATGGTGGCGGCCCTGGTGGGGGCCTGGCGACGTCCGTCCTGGCGGCCGGTGGTCGCGCAATCGCTGGTGCTGTTCGCCCTGATGGCCTGCGCCCAGGCCTACTTCAACTCCAAGGAGCGTTACCTGCTGCCCGGCGTCGGCCTGCTGCTGCCGCTCGCCTGGCTGCTGGCGGTGAGCATCGAGCGTGCTGCGGTGGGTGTGCGCCGATGGTGGACGGGTGTCCTGGCGCTGGCCTGGCTGGGGGCTGCGGTCGCGTCGGCGGTCTTCGGCGGGACCATCGTCACCTGGTCTGTCATCTCCCCCTGATTCGTCCTGGACGACCCGCGCAGGTTTGACCGGGCCGAGACCGACGCCGACACCCGCGCCGAGGTCGGTTTCGACCTGATCCGGCTGGGCTCCGCTCCCGACATAGAATCACCCGGTGACTCCCGCCCTGCAACCCACCCGAGCCACCCGCGCCTGGGAACCGACCCGAGTGCTGCGCGGTGACGTCGAGTCCGGACGCCGCCTGCTGGAGGGGCTGGGCAGCGTCGTCGTCCTCACCGGTGCGGGGACGTCGACCGAGTCGGGCGTGCCCGACTACCGTGGCCCGCGGGCGCAGCGCGCCACCCCGATGATGTACTGCGAGTTCCTCGCCGACGTCGAGAACCGACGCCGCTACTGGGCTCGCAACTACCAGGGCTGGGCCCACCTCGGCCAGGCCCACCCGAATGCCGGGCACCGGGCCCTGGCCCGCTGGGAGGCAACCGGCGCCCCGACCCGAGTGGTGGGACTGGTCACGCAGAACGTCGACGGGCTGCACGAGGCAGCCGGGCAGCAGCGAATCGTCACCCTGCACGGGCGCGGCTCCGAGGTGGTCTGCCTCGACTGCGGCCAGGTCACCGCCCGCGCCGACCTCCAACCCCGGCTGGCGGCGCTGAACCCCGAGGTCCAACCGCGCATGGACATGGGGCACGCGGAACTTCGTCCCGACAATGACGCGGTCGTCGAGGACTGGCACGACTTCGCCATCCCCGAATGCCTCGCCTGCGGGGGAGTGTTGAAGCCGCACGTCGTCTTCTTCGGCGAACCGGTGCCCAAGGTTCGCGTCGCGCAGGCCTTCGACTGGTGTGACGAGGCGGACGGCCTGCTGGTCGCCGGCTCCTCGCTGACCGTGATGAGCGGGCTCAGGTTCGCGCGATTCGTGCACAAGCAGGGAAAGCCGGTGGTCATCGTCAACCATGGCGCGACCCGCGCCGACGACTTCGCGACGCTGCGCCTGGACGACTCGACGTCCGCGGTGCTCAGCCGGTGGGCTGGCTGAGTTCGCGGTCCCGGCGACGCCTCACCCAGAACGGGGGCACCACCAGCCGGTGCTGCAAGACCACCCGTAGCAGCACCGCTGAGAAGGCCAGCATCAGCACCACCGACAGGATGGACGCCTCCAGCCCGAAGACGCCACCGGACAACAATTCAGGACCTGTCGCATAGGAGCGGACGAAGCCGTCCCCGTCCCGGGTGGCCCCCGAGATCGCCGACCCCAGGATCGGGCCCTGCATCACATTCCAGGCCGCGTGCACACCCATCACCACCCACAACGAGCGCGTGACGGCGTAGAGCAGGCCGAACATGATGCCGGCCTCCAGCGCAATCGCAACCGCCCCCCACACCGTCCCCTCGGGATTGGTGAGGTGGACCCCGCCGAAGACCGCTGCCGAGACGGCCAGCGCCACCCAGCTGCCCAGCCAGCCCTCGACGAGCCGGTACAAGATGCCGCGGAAGATGATCTCCTCCGCGATGCCGGCGCCCAGCCCGACCATGGCGAGCATCTCCCATGGCGAGTAGTGCGGGTTGAATCCTCGGACCTCCCGAGCGCCCAGGGCCACCGCGAGCCCGAAGACCAGCAGCATCGCCAGTGCCCCGATCGCCAGCCCGGTCAACACCCCACCGACCCGCGATGGGGCCAGCTCGATCGGGTGCCGGCGCCCCTCCAGCAGGCACACCACCGCGTAGGCGACCACGGCGGCGATGATCTGCGCGAAGGAGTAGAGCCAGCCGATCTGGTCAACGCCGGCCGCCGACATCAGACCCACCACCCCGAGCGAGGCGGCGACGAAACAGCCGGCGAAGACCAACAGCCGCACGATCCAGCTGCGATACCAGGGCAGCGGCGGTCGGGGTTGGTCGGCGGGAAGTCCGGTGACGTCGGGAACGATCACCTCGATGCCGGGCAGCGGACGCACGACGGGCGTGTTCATCTGGGACGCGCCGTTCACCGGGCCGTCACCGCCTGCTCCATCAACTCCCGCACCATCAACTCCCGCACCATCAACTCCCGCACCATTGCCTCCGCGCGATGCATCGAGCGGGGCTCGAACCCCAACGCCCGTGCCCGGGCGCGCAGTGCCGGTTCGTCACGCCACAGCATCATGCCGCGGCGCACCAGCACCGCGGGCGGCTTGCGGTGCTGCTTCAGGTCGCGGCGCAGTCTGCGGGAGAAGTTCAGGTTGCGCGGTCGGTCCAGCCAGACGGGCACGACGGGCAGCGCCGCCGTCTGGCAGTGCGCCAGCAGGTCCACCGCGAAGATGCCCTCCGCGATCACCACGGGACAGCCGCCCAGGTCGACGGTGTGGGTTCCGGTGCGCCGGCTCTGCGAGATGGAGTACTCGGGGACGATCGCGCGTCCGGTCGCGGCCAGCTGCTGCAACGCCCGCAGCGCCGCCTGGGCGTCCCAGGTCGCCGCGTCGTCCCAGTCGATGCGTCCCTCGCGGCGCGGCAGGTCTGGATGTTCCTCGTCCAGGTAGAAGTCGTCCAGCCTCAGCTGAGCGGCGCCGGTCATCCGCGCGAGCCGTGACTTTCCACTGCCCGAGGGGCCGGCGAGCAGGATGACGGTCGTGGGCATGGCCGACAGCATAGGGCGCCGGCGCTCCCGACGGGGGCCGGGTGCAGGTCACCAGCCGCCGCCACCGCCGCCACCGAAGCCGCCACCGCCACCGAAGCCTGATCCGCCCGATTTGGCGCTGTCGGAGGCCGCTGCGCTGGCCGCCGACTGCATCGACTGCGTGATGGCCGAATCGAAGCCTCCCATCGCCATGAAGCCGTAGTGGTGGCCGATGTACCAGCCACCCTCGGGGAAGTCGTAGCGTCCCTGGGCCGCCAGGTCGCGGAAGATCTTCGTCCAACGGTCAGCGACGCCGAAGGTGATGGCCCAGGGCAGGTAGCGGCTGAAGATGTCCTCACCCTCCTCCCAGCGCAGCTGGTCA
The DNA here is from genome assembly GCA_002387005.1 of Propionibacteriaceae bacterium UBA4569. GTDB lineage: Bacteria > Actinomycetota > Actinomycetes > Propionibacteriales > Propionibacteriaceae > Luteococcus > Luteococcus sanguinis. Next base: position 5,364 of record DGKN01000153.1, on the reverse strand, counting down.
GCCTCGGCGGTCCGCAGGTACAGCTCGAAGCCGCGCGCCTGCTCCAGCACGGCCGAACCCTCCGGGGTGCGGTGCGGCAGCTGGGACGAGAATGCGGCCAGGGCCAAGCCGGGAATTACCACTGCCAGGCCCAGCAGCCCCCATCCGAACTCCGCGAGAACCGCCCCGAGCACCAGACCGGCGAAAGCCAGTGCGAGGCCGAGCACCAGGACCTTGGTGCGGACGGCCTGTGGGGACTGGGGGAACCAGCCACGCCCAGAGGTGACCTGCTCGTAGAGGCGGTTGCGTGACTTGGGCATCGCCTTGGCCCACTTCGCGCTGGACAGGGTCTTGGTGTTCACCTCGTCCCGATTGCGCAGGAAGTCCTCGCGGACCTTCTTCTCCCACGGCTCCAGCGCGTCGCGCCCCGCGCCGCGGGCGCGTCGCAGGGTGAAGGTCTTCGCACCGGTGGCCTCGATCTGCAGGTGCCCGCGCACGGCGAGGTCCACCAGGGTGGCAGTGACATCGCGCTGGTCCGCGCATTCGTCGATCAGCGTCCCCACCTCACCGGGACGGGTGCCGGCCGGGGGAGCGAAGGCGACCGCCACCTCCTGGCGGCGGCCCGTCGTCGTCCCGACGGCCTGACCGGCCACCGGCGCCAGACCCGGGGTTAGGCCCTCGTACACCTCGTCGCGGCTGTTGCGGCGCACCCGGAGTGCGACGAGCAGCGAACCCAGCAGCGCACCGAGGGCGGTGACGCCAGCGGTCAGCGAGTTGACGGTGAAGGTGTTGCCGAGGTGGTACCGCTTGGACAACCGCGGTTCGGCGCCCACGAAGGTGCCGATCGGCGCGCCCGCCACGACCTGGACGCCCTGCTCCTTGGCCAGCGGCCCGGCGGTGTAGGTGACGGTGCGACCCGAGGCAGACGCGGTGCAGGGCGTCGTGTACTTCTTGCCGGAGAAGCAGGAGGTGCGAGTGGGGGTTGCTGGCAGGGTGATGGTCGCCTTCGCGGCGCGGATCGGTACCTGCCAGCCGCTGCCGACGACATTCCAGTTGACCTCGTCGAGGTTGCTGGTGGCATTGGCGGGGTCGACGACGCCATGGATCGTGTAGTCGACCAGATAGCTCTGGACGCCAGACACCTTTCGACGCTCGGAGCCGATCCGGAGCTTCAGCAGCCCGCTCTCGGACGAGGTCTCGAGGTCTGCCGGCGCCCCGGTGGGAGAGGTGACATTGGTGACGTCGATGTCAATCCGGCGCCAGTGGTCGTCGTCCCCGGGGACTCTCATCCGCGTCACGAAGTAGACGAAGGGCCCGTGTCCGGCGTCACTGGCGAAGTCGAAGTCGATCCGCGTGGTGGCCTTGCCGGTTCCGGACTGGTCGAAGGTGACGGTGGTCTCGTAGCGGTCGACCGCCCACGACGAGGGGACGTCGTCGTCCGCCCGTGCGACGCCCGGTGCCATCACCACGACCATCGAGCCCAGTAGCGTGCTGACTAGGAACTTCCTGATGATCCCCATACCGCAAGGGTATGCGAGAACCGGCCCAGATCAGCCCTGCACGCCCAGTGCCTGCGCCATCTCGGCGCGCACCTGGGCCAGCATCTGCGTGGCGCGCGCCTTGGCGTCATCCAGGTCGGCGGCCGAATCCTCGGCGCTGACGCGGGCCTCGAGGTAGCACTTCAGCTTGGGTTCGGTGCCCGAGGGACGAGCCACGACGTGCACCCTCGCGCCGGTCAGCTCGATGGCGTCTGTCGCGGGCAGGTCACCGGTGGGCTGCGAGAGGTCCCGGACCTCGACGGGCTCACCCAGCAGCGTGGCCGGTGGGTTGCCGCGCAGCTTGGCCATCGCGTCCCGGATGATCTGCAGGTCGGCCACCCGGACGCTCAACTGCCCGGTCGCGTGCACACCGTGGGTGCGGGCGATCTCGTCCAGCCGTTCGGGCACGGACGAACCGGCAGCCTTGAGCTCGGCGGCGATCCGCAGGATGTTCACCAGCGCGGTGATGCCGTCCTTGTCGGGCACGACCGTGGGGTCGCAGCAGTAGCCGATGGCCTCCTCGTAGCCGAAGCCGAGCCCGGGAACCCGTCCGATCCACTTGAAGCCGGTCAGGGTGGTGGTGAACGGACGTCCGGCGGCGCGGGCCATGGTGCCCAGCAACGTGGACGACACGATGGAGTTCGCGTAGACGCCCTCGACGCCACGGCGCAGCGCATCGTCCCCGAGCAGGGCGCCCAGTTCGTCGCCGGTCAACATCCGCCAGCCCTCGCCGAACCTGGCCGCTGCGGCGCAGCGGTCGGCGTCGGGATCGTTGGCGACCACGATGTCGGCGTCGGAGTCGGTGGCCAGCTGGATCGCCAGGTCGATCGCGCCGGGTTCTTCGGGGTTGGGGAAGGCAACGGTGGGGAAGGCCGGGTCGGGCTCCACCTGCTGCGCGACCGCGATGCCCTCGGTGAAGCCACAGGCCCGCACCACCTGGTCGACGACGCGGGCGCCGACGCCGTGCATGGCGGTGTAGACCCAGGTCAGCTCGCGCGGGGCGCCGACGGGCACCAGCTCGGTGGTGCGCGCGACATAGGCGTCGATGAGCTCCTGGCCGATCATCCGGTAGTCGCTGGTGCGGGCGATGTCGGCCAGCGGACGGGCGGCGACCTCGGCGATCTGGGCGGCGATCTCGACGTCGGCCGGGGGGACGATCTGCGAACCGTCACCCAGGTAGACCTTGTAGCCGTTGTCGGCGGGTGGGTTGTGCGAGGCGGTCACGACGACGGCGGCGACGCAGCCGAAGTGCTTGATGCCGAAGGCGACGACCGGGGTGGGGGTGGGGGCGTCGGTGAGGACGGCCTCGAAGCCCGCGGCGGCCATGATCTCGGCGGTGTCGGCGGCGAAGACGTCGGAGTTGTACCGAGCGTCGTAGCCGATCAGCACCCGTCCGGACGTGTGCCCCTGCGCCTTGAGCCAGTTCGCGAAACCGGCGGCGGCCTGGGAGACGACGACCCGGTTCATCCGTCCCGGGCCAGGGCCCAGGGCAGCGCGCAGACCGGCGGTGCCGAAGGTCAGCGGTCCGGCGAAGGCGCTGGTCAGCTCGTCGGCGGCATCCTGGTCACCAGCATCGACGCGTTCCAGCAGATCGCGCAGGGCGGTGGCGGTGGCGGCATCGGGGTCGTCGTCGGCCCAGGCGAGGGCGCGGGAACGGAGGTCGTCGGTGATCATCTGGTTCTCCTGTGCAGGGTTGCCCGGCGTCAGCGCGCGGACATTCGTGGTGTGGTCCTGATTGTGGGCAGGCCACCGTGACATGCGGTGGCTGCGCTGGCTCAGAGGCGGGCGAGCAGGGCGTTGAGCAGTTCGGTGAGACGGGGGCCGGCGGCTTTGCCGGCGGCCAGCACCTCGGCGTGGTCCAGCTGATCGGCCTGGATGCCGGCCGCGAGGTTGGTGACCAGTGAGATGCCCAGCACGTCCATCCCGGCCTCCCGGGCGGCGATCGTCTCGATCGTGGTCGACATTCCCACCAGCGTCGCGCCCAGGATGCCTGCCATTCGCACCTCGGCGGGGGTCTCGTATTGCGGCCCACGGAACTGCGCGTAGACGCCGGTGGGCAGGCTCGGGTCGACCTCGCGCGCCAGCTCGACCAAGCGCGGTGTGTAGGCATTCGACATGTCGATGAAGGTGGCGCCCGCCAGCGGGGTCTCGCCCGTCAGGTTGAGGTGATCGGTGATCAGGACGGGCTGGCCGGGTGCCCAGCTCGTGTCGAGGCCGCCGCAGCCATTGGTCAGGACGATCATCTCGGCGCCGAGGGCGGCCGCGGTTCGCACGCCGTGCACGACGGGCGCCACGCCACGCCCCTCGTAGAGGTGGGTTCGACCGGTGAGCACCATCGCCACCTTGCCTTTCGCGGTGCGGGCGATCCGCAGGGCGCCGCCGTGGCCGGAGACGACGGGCTTGCTGAAGCCCGGTACCGACGACAGGTCGACCGTGACGATCTCTTCGCCCAATGACTCGACGCCCTGGTTCCAGCCCGAACCCAGCACGAGGGCGACGTCGACCTTCTCGACCTGGGCGGGGCGCAGCAGGACGGAACGGATGTGGTGGGCGGCGCTGCTGGCCGCGGCCTGTGGATCACTGAAGTCGATGGTCACGGGCCCAACTGTACGCAGCACCACCCGGCGACCGGCGCTCCCGGCTGCGGGGTCGGGCACCCAAAAGTCTGGAAGAATGAGCTTGTGACCAGAGTCGTGATCATTGGCGGAGGCCCCGGCGGCTATGAGGCTGCCCTTGTTGGTGCGCAGCTCGGGGTGGATGTGACGCTCGTCGAGGCAACCGGGATGGGCGGTGCGGCCGTCCTCACCGACTGTGTCCCGTCCAAGACGCTCATCGCCACCGCCGAGGTGATGACGATGATCGAGAACTCCGCCGAGTTGTGCCTGAAGATCTTCAGCGGGGAGGACGAGAACGTCGCCTCCTCGGTACACGTCGATCTTGCTGCCCTGAACCAGCGCGTGCTGGCCCTGGCCAAGGCCCAGTCGGACTCGATCCGCGCCAAGCTGGACCGTTCCGGCGTCCGCGTCGTCCATGGCTGGGCCCGGCTTGACGGGCCGCAGGCCGTCATCGTGGAGGCCGATGGAACCTCCGAGCGGATCAAGGCCGACATCGTGCTGCTGGCCGTGGGGACGACGCCCCGCGAGTTGGACACCGCGAAGTGCGACGGCGAGCGCATCCTGAACTGGAAGCAGGTCTACAACCTGTGCGAGCTGCCCGAGAAGCTGATCGTGGTCGGCTCCGGAGTCACCGGCGCCGAGTTCGCCAGCGCCTATGACGCGCTGGGCGTCGACGTGGTGCTGATCAGCTCCCGCGACCAGGTGCTCCCGGGTGAGGACTCCGACGCCGCCGGCGTGCTGCAGGCCGTCTTCGAGCGCAAGGGCATGNNCCGTCGCCGCCCGCCGCGAGGGCGACGAGGTCGTCGTCAGCCTTGAGGACGGACGTGAGGTGCGCGGCTCACACTGCCTGATGGCCGTCGGCTCGATCCCGAACACGGTCGGTATCGGTCTGGAGGAGGCGGGCATCGAACTTGCCCCCAGCGGACACATCCAGGTCGATCGTGTCTCCCGCACCACCGCCCGGGGCGTCTACGCCGCCGGTGACTGCACGGGCGTCTTCGCCCTCGCGAGCGTCGCCGCCATGCAGGGACGCATCGCGATGTGGCACTCGCTCGGCGATGCCGTGCAGCCGCTCGAGCTCGGCTCGGTGAGCTCGAATGTCTTCACAGCCCCCGAGATCGCGACCGTCGGCATGACACAGAAGCAGATCGACGCCAGCGGCCTCAAGGGGGCCAAGGTGACCCTCCCGCTGGCCGGCAATGCCCGGGCGAAGATGAAGGGCTTCACCGACG
>DGKN01000157.1:17307-17544 GCA_002387005.1 Propionibacteriaceae bacterium UBA4569 | reverse complement strand
ACATTGTCAGACACGCTCTAGCCCTGCTCGGCCTCATGCGCGAGGACGGGCCTGCCGCACCCGGTTTTCGGGGCCGGGAAGAAGACCGTCTGCTTGCATGAGACCACGCCCCAACGCGCTGGACGACAGCGACAGCGCCTGGACGACGTCATCTGCCGCTGGGCGCTGGAGGAAGCCCACCAGCCCCTGGCCCCGGACCTTGGTTCGCCTTGTGCAGCACCGCCCATTTCGACGGAC
>DGKN01000157.1:9659-17254 GCA_002387005.1 Propionibacteriaceae bacterium UBA4569 | reverse complement strand
CGCCCATTTCGACGGACATCCCCTCGTGCGGGTGTGCCAGCACCGGTTGGGCGAGGCGGATCCCGACGACCTGACGAGGTCTTGACCGAGGCGTGCCTGAGGCGCGACCCCCTCACGAAGGAGTGGCTGGCGCGCTCTTCCTGGCTGTCGCCTTCTTGGCTGTTGCCTTCTTGGCTGTTGCCTTGCTCGCGGTTGTCTTCTTGATCGGCGCCGGAGTCTCCCCGACCAAGGCTGCCTGTCCCATCGGCACCTCCCGTCCCTTGAGCATCGGCGCGAGGAAGGTGCCCGTGTGGCTGGCGGGGTGCACCGCGACCTCCTCGGGCGTTCCCACCACGAGTACCGCGCCACCGCGGGAGCCGCCCTCGGGACCCATGTCGATCACGTGGTCGGCGGTCTTGATCACGTCCAGGTTGTGCTCGATCACGACGACCGTGTTGCCTTGGTCGACGAGCTTGCCAAGCACCTGCAGCAACCTGCGGATGTCCTCGAAGTGCAGGCCGGTGGTGGGTTCGTCGAGCACGTACAGGGTCCGACCGGTGGAGCGCTTCTGCAGTTCGGCGGCCAGCTTCACTCGCTGTGCTTCACCGCCGGACAACGTCGTGGCTGGCTGCCCGAGCCGGACATAACCGAGGCCGACCTCGACCAAGGTCTCCAGGTACCGCGAGATCGAGCCGATGGCGGCGAAGAACTCTGCGCCCTCCTCGATCGGCATGTCCAGCACCTCGCTGATCGACTTGCCCTTGTAGTGCACCTCAAGGGTCTCGCGGTTGTAGCGAGCCCCGTGGCAGACCTCGCACGGCACGAACACGTCAGGGAGGAAGTTCATCTCGATCTTGATCGTGCCGTCGCCCATGCAGTTCTCGCAGCGTCCGCCCTTCACGTTGAAGGAGAAGCGACCCGGCTGGTAGCCGCGCACCTTCGCCTCGGGGGTCTGCGCGAAGAGCGTCCGGATCTTGTCGAAGACGCCCGTGTAGGTGGCCGGGTTCGAGCGTGGGGTGCGCCCGATCGGCGACTGGTCGACGTGGATCACCTTGTCGATGTTCTGCACACCCGTGATCGAGTCATGGCGCCCGGGGACGGCCTTGGCCGAGTAGATCTGCTTGGCCCAGGAGGTGTAGAGGATGCCGTTGACCAGAGACGACTTGCCCGATCCGGAGACGCCCGTCACCGCGGTCAGCGTGCCCAGCGGGAAGCTGACGTCCACATTGCGCAGATTGTTCTCCCGGGCACCGTGCACCGTCAGCGCCTGCCCATTGCCCGGACGACGTACCGCGGGCAGCGGGATCTCGCGGCGGCCCGACAGGTAGGCGCCGGTCAACGACGAGGGACTGGCCAACAACTCGCTGACCGGGCCGGAGACGACGACGTGGCCGCCGTGCTCCCCCGCGCCCGGGCCGATGTCGACCGCCCAGTCGGCCACCCGGATGGTGTCTTCGTCGTGCTCGACCACGATCAGGGTGTTGCCGAGGTCCCGCAGCCGCTCCAGGGTCTGGATCAGGCGGTGGTTGTCCCGCTGGTGCAGGCCGATCGACGGCTCGTCCAGCACGTAGAGCACGCCCACCAGACCGGAGCCGATCTGCGTCGCCAGCCGGATGCGCTGCGCCTCCCCACCGGACAGCGTCCCGGCGGCGCGGGACAGCGAAAGGTAGTCAAGGCCGACGTCCAGCAGGAAGCGCAACCGCTCATTGATCTCCTTGACCAGTCGCTCGGCGATCTGGCTGTCGCGGTCGGAGAGCTGGATGTCGCCCAGGAACTCGGCCAGTTCACCGATCGACAGACCGGACAGCTGGGCAATGTTTCGACCGTCCACCGTCACGGCCAACGAGGTGGGCTTCAGCCGCGCACCATGGCAGGTGCCACAGGGGATCTCGCGCAGGTAACCACCCCAGCGGTCACGCGCGGAGTCGGTCTCGGCTTCGTCATAGCGGCGCCGGACATAGCGCAGCACGCCCTCGTAGCGCTGCGTGAAGGTCCGGGAGCGCCCGAAGCGGTTGCGATAGCTGACGTAGACGGGGTTGTCGACGCCGTTGAGCACCAGCCCCTGGACCGTAGCGGGCAGGTCGCGCCAGGGAGTGCGGGTGGAGAAACCGTGCTCGGAGGCCATGGACGCGAAGACGTGCTCGTAGTGCCCCGCGACGTGCGCGCTGGCCCACGGCGCGATCGCACCCTCGGACAGGCTCTTGGAGCGGTCAGGGACGACGAGTTCTGGATCCACTTCCAAGGTGGTGCCCAACCCCGAGCACGCGGGGCAGGCACCCCACGGCCCGTTGAAGGAGAACTGTCGCGGCTCCAACTCCTCGATCGAGATGTCGTGCTCGTTGGGGCAGGCCATCTTCTCCGAGTAGCGCCGCTCGCGCTCCGGGTCGTCGGCGGCGCGGTCGACGAAGTCCACCCCGACGACGCCCTGGGCGAGCCCCAGCGCGGTCTCCACCGAGTCGGTGATGCGCTGCTTCGCCGTCGCCTTGACCGAGACCCGGTCGACGACGACATCGATCGCGTGCTTCTTCTGCTTGTCCAGGGCCGGGACCTCGGCGAGCTGGAAGACCTCACCATCCACCCGGACGCGTGAATAACCGTCCTGGCTGAGCTGGCGGAATAGGTCTACGTACTCACCCTTGCGTCCGCGGACGACGGGCGCCAGCACCTGGAAACGCGTCCCCTCGGGCAGCGCCATCAGCCGGTCGACGATCTGTTGGGGGGTCTGCCGTCCGATGGCCTCCCCGCAGATGGGGCAGTGCGGCACGCCGATGCGCGCGAACATGAGACGCAGGTAGTCGTAGACCTCGGTGATGGTGCCGACGGTCGAGCGCGGGTTCTTCGAGGTCGACTTCTGGTCGATCGACACCGCCGGCGAAAGGCCCTCGATGAAGTCGACATCCGGCTTGTCCATCTGGCCCAGGAACTGGCGCGCGTACGCCGACAGCGACTCGACATAACGCCGCTGCCCCTCGGCGAAGATGGTGTCGAAGGCGAGCGAGGACTTTCCCGAGCCGGACAGACCGGTGAAGACGATCAGGGCATCTCGCGGCAGGTCCAGGGAGACATTGCGCAGGTTGTGCTCGCGGGCGCCGCGGACGATGAGTCGGTCATTCACGCTGGCAAGAATAGGGGGGCCCTCCGACAAAACTTGGGCACCGTCGCTCGCACCCACCCCGAGGGGTTGGTTAGGTTTGGACACATGAGTGACCTCGGCACGCCATCAGAGCTGCCTGATCAAGTCTCCATGGCGCAGCTGAGACGCCGCGAACGTGAGGCCACCCAGAGCCTGCTGGGGGACACCATCATGATTGGTGATCAGGACTGGCAGGAGGCCTCACGCCTCCCCGGCTGGACCCGGGCGCACGTAGCGACCCACATCGCCCGCAATGCCGATGCCTTGCGCCGCAGCGTGACCGGCCTGTTGAACCACACCTCGACGCGCATGTACCCCTCGGAGGCGGAGAAGGTGGCCGACCTGGAGGCCGGTTCCCTGCGCGGGGCGCTGGAACTGCAGATCGACCTGGACACCTCCGCCGGCGAGCTCTCCCATGCCTTCGACCAGCTCGAGGACGTCGACCCCGACGAGGTGGTCCAGCTGGCTCCCGGCCAGCGGGTGAGCGTGGGCCAGCTACCCTTGGCACGGTTGAACGAGGTCGTGCTGCACCACCTCGACCTGGACTGCGGCTACACCGCCGAGATGGTGGACGGTGACATCGCGCGCTGGCTGCTGGAGTGGAACTGTTCGCTGATCGGTGACTCCGACCTCTTCCCCGCCCTCGAGGTGTGCTCCCACTCCGGCTGGCGTGCGCGCATCGGCGGCCCCGGGCGGCCCACGACCGTGCGTGGCACCGATGCCCGTCTACTGTGCTGGCTGACGGGCCGCGCGGGTGCTGAACTGATCGAGGGCGCCGACGACGTCGAACTGCCAACCTGGTGACGAGAGGATTCTTTGATGGCTTTCACGCTGGGCAATGGGCTGACCTGCCACCAGGTGGTGGTAGGTGCGCTGCAGAACAATGCCTACCTGCTCACCGATGACAACGGGCACACCCTGCTCATCGACGCTGCGGACGACGCGTCGTCACTGCTGGAGATGGTCGACGGCCGCGCCGTGAGCGACATCGTCACCACCCACCGCCACCACGACCACATCGGCGCACTGGCCGAGATGGTCGCCCGCACCGGTGCCACCCCCTGGTGCGGCAGCCCGGACGCCGAGGCGATCGAGCAGGCCACCGGTATCCAGAGCCGCGGGCTGTGGACCGGTGACCACATCATGCTCGGTGCCCAGCGGATCGACGTGATCGGTCTGGTTGGCCACACCCCCGGCTCGATCACGCTCGTGGTCCGCGCCGACACCGGCCCGACCCACCTGTTCACCGGCGACTGCCTGTTCCCCGGTGGGGTGGGCAAGACGTCCACCTCGAAGGACTTCTCGGCACTGATGGACGACGTCACGCGCGAGCTCTTCGATGCCTTCCCGGACGACACGCTGGTCCACCCCGGCCACGGAAGCCCGACCCGGCTCGGCGCCGAGCGGCCACATCTGGCCGAATGGCGAGCCCGGGGCTGGTGAGCCTCCTGCCCGGGCGGTGATCCCTGCCCCGACGAGCCAGCGTCTAGGGTGGTGGTGCCAGGCGGCCTGATCCCGGGTCGTCTCTCGAGGGAGGTATGGGACATGGACAACGACAGCCCACCGGCTGCGACACCGCAGGACGGCGCCCCAGACGAAGCGGCCGGGCGATCCGCCGCCACCGCGGCGCAGATCGGCGCCCTGGCCGCCCAGTTCGGGCGCGGCTACGACTCGGTCCAGTGGAAACAGGGCGGCTACCAGGCCGACGACTGGGACTCCGGGCCGAACTACGTCCCCAACCGGGCCAGGGCCACCCCGGCGCCCCGTGGCCGCACACTGACCGCCGCGATCCTGGCCNNCCGTGATCACAGCACTCGTGGTGGTCGGCTCGATGGGCCTGTGGCGCACCTTCAAAGACAAGACGACGGCCATGGACCTGGGTACCTGCGTCTCATTGTCCAAGAGCGGCGACCAGTGGACGACGGCCCGCGCCGAGTGCGAGTCCGCTGACCAGGTCACCTACACCATCGTCAGCCGGGTGAATGGGCAGGCCAGCTGCCCCGACCCCTACGCCCCCTTCCTCTACCGCGCAGAGGACGGCACTGTGACCCGTACCTACTGCCTGATGGAGAACCTCGTCCAGGGCTCCTGTTACGCTCCGGACACCAACAACCAGGTCTCGCGCGTCGCGTGTGACGACCCAAGGGCTCGCGTGAAGGTCGCCACCCGAGTGGACGGCTACGCTGACGCCAATCGCTGCACCACGGGCGAGCAGGCGGTCATGTTCGGCAACAGCCCGCAGCGGACCTACTGCTTCACCGAGTCCACCTCCTGACACGCGTCGGGACCTCTTCCCCTGGGACTGCAGCCGCTGGACGATTCGTCTGGATCTTGACCTGCGTGGGAAACTCTTCTGCGGAGGGGAGTACTCCCACAACGCGCAGGTCGTCATCCCGGCTCTCACAGCCCGGCCGCGCTCCCGGTCGTCACGGACGAGCGGGCGGAGAAGACCTCTGGCCCACTGCCGTCCGAAAGGTGCCCCCCGCACATGAACGTGCACTACTACACCTGGCTCATCACCATCGCGGTGATGACAGCCGTGCTGTTGTTCGACATCTTGGTGATCGGACGCAAACCACACGAACCGTCGATGAAGGAATGCACCATCTTCGTCAGCATCTACATTGCGCTGGCGATTTTCTTCGGCATCGGCGTCACCCACTTCTCGGGAGCGCAGTACGGCAAGGAGTTCTTCGCCGGCTGGTTGACCGAGTACAGCCTCAGCCTCGACAACCTGTTCATCTTCATCATCATCATGACCAAGATGAAGGTGCCCCGTCAGCTGCAGCAGTTCGCCCTGCTCGTCGGCATCATCCTGGCGCTGGTGTTCCGGGGCATCTTCATCGCACTGGGCAAGTCCATGATCGAGGCCGCCGCCTGGGTGTTCTTCCTCTTCGGCGCCTACCTGCTCTACACGGCGCTGGACCTGGTCAAGGACNNGAGGCCACCGAGAACCTCCTGATCCGCTGGGTCAAGCGAACCCTCCCGTTCACCGACGACTGGCAGGGCACGAGGAGCACCATCAAGATCGATGGCAAGCGCTTCTTCACTCCGATGTTCCTGGTGATCGTCGCCCTCGGCTCCACTGACGTGTTGTTCGCCCTCGACTCCATTCCGGCGATCTACGGCCTCACCAATGAGGCGTACTTGGTCTTCACCGCGAATGTCTTCGCCCTGATGGGCCTGCGGCAGCTGTACTTCCTCATCGGCGGGCTGCTGAACAAGCTCGTCTACCTACCGATCGGCCTGTCGATCATCCTGGGCTTCATCGGCGTGAAGCTCGTGCTGCACGCTGCGCATCACTACCACTGGGTGGGCGACTGGGCGGAGATCGGTATTGAGGTGAGCCTCGGCGTGATCATCACCACGCTGCTGACCACCACGGTTGCGAGCCTGATCAAGACCCGCAACATGCCCGCGGACGAGATCGAGACCATGCACTAGTGGCCCTACTTGTTGGCCTCGATCATCTGGCGCAGTTCCTTCTTAAGGTCGCCCAGCTCGTCGCGCAGCCGCGCCGCCAGCTCGAACTGAAGCTCGGCGGCCGCGGCGTGCATCTGCTCGGTGAGTTCCTGCACCAGGTCAGCCAACTCGCTGGCGGCCATCGTGGAGGTGTCCAGACCACGGGCCTTGTCGAGGTTCGTCGGCACCGGGGAGACCGGCTTGCGGCCCTTCGGCTGCGCCTTGCTCACCAGCTCCTGGGTGTCGGCTTCCTCGCGCGCGAGCATGTCGGTGATGTCGGCGATCTTCTTGCGCAGGGGCTGCGGGTCGATGCCGTGCTCGGTGTTGTAGGCGATCTGCAGATCCCGGCGACGGTTCGTCTCGTCGATCGCCTTCTCCATCGACGGCGTGATCTTGTCGGCGTACATGTGCACCTGGCCGCCGACATTTCGCGCAGCACGCCCGATCGTCTGGATCAGTGACCGGTCAGAGCGCAGGAAGCCCTCCTTGTCCGCGTCCAGGATGGCGACCAGGGAGACCTCCGGGAGGTCGAGACCCTCGCGCAGCAGGTTGATGCCGACGAGCACGTCGTACTCCCCCATCCGCAGCTCCCGCAGCAGCTCCACGCGGCGCAGGTTGTCCACCTCTGAGTGCAAGTAACGCGTGCGCACCCCGTTCTCCATCAGGTAGTCGGTCAGGTCCTCGGCCATCTTCTTGGTCAACGTGGTCACCAGCACGCGCTCGTCGCGCTCCACCCGCAGCCGAATCTCGCCCATCAGGTCGTCGATCTGGCCCTTGGTGGGCTTGACCACTACCTCCGGGTCGACCAGACCGGTCGGACGGATGATCTGCTCGACGAAGCCATCGGAGCGGGCCATCTCGTAGTTCCCCGGCGTTGCGGACAGGTAGACGGTCTGGCCGATCCGCTCCACGAACTCCTCGAAGCGCAGCGGACGGTTGTCCATCGCGCTGGGTAGCCGGAAGCCGTGGTCGACGAGCGTGCGCTTGCGGGACATGTCCCCCTCGTACATGCCGCCGATCT
>DGKN01000157.1:9178-9614 GCA_002387005.1 Propionibacteriaceae bacterium UBA4569 | reverse complement strand
CGAGTAGTTCTCGATGCCCGAACAGGAGCCGATCTGGCGCATCATCTCGATGTCGTAACTGGTGCGCATCCGCAGCCGCTGGGCCTCCAGCAACTTGTTCTGCTTCTCCAGTTCCGCGAGGCGCTCACCCAGCTCTGCCTCGATCGTGCCGATTGCCCTCTCCATCCGCTGCGGGCCAGCGACATAGTGGGTGGCCGGGAAGATGTAGATCTCGTCGTCATTGCTGACAATCTCACCGGTCAGCGGGTGCAGCGTGGTGAGCTGCTCGATCTCGTCGCCGAAGAACTCGATCCGGACGGCATTCTCCTCATACATCGGGAAGACCTCGAGGGTGTCCCCACGCACCCGGAAAGTGCCTCGGGTGCCGGCCAGGTCATTGCGGGCGTACTGGATCTCCACCAGCCGGCGCAGCACAGCCTCCCGCTCGACCTCCTCG
>DGKN01000157.1:0-9150 GCA_002387005.1 Propionibacteriaceae bacterium UBA4569 | reverse complement strand
ACCATCCGCTCCACGTACTCCTGCGGGGTGCCAAGACCATAGATGGCGCTGACGGTGGCCACCACCACGACGTCGCGCCGAGTGAGCAGCGAGGCGGTCGCGGAGTGGCGCAGCCGCTCCACCTCCTCATTGAGCGAGGAGTCCTTCTCGATGTAGGTGTCCGTCTGCGGGACATAGGCCTCGGGCTGGTAGTAGTCGTAGTAGCTGACGAAGTACTCCACGGCGTTGTCGGGGAAGAACTCCCGCAACTCGGTGGCGAACTGGGCGGCCAGCGTCTTGTTGGGCTGCATCACCAACACGGGGCGCTGGACGCGCTCGGCCAGCCACGCCACGGTGGCGGTCTTGCCGGTACCGGTGGCGCCCAGCAGGACGACGTCCTGCTCGCCGGCCTTGATCCGTCGCTCCAGCTCGTCAATGGCTTGGGGCTGGTCACCGCCGGGCGAGAATTCCGCCTTCATGGTGAGCGGGGCGACGACGCGCTGGAGTTCCTCGACTGCTCGCATGGGTTCGAGGCTACAAGCCGGGTGTGACAGATTCGTCCTGTGATGGTCTGGGCAGTTTCGAACAGGTCAACAGCCGCAGCCGTCCCCCATGCCACCGCGGAGCCGGAGCAGTTCGTGCCATACCGCGTGCACGCGTTCGCGCAGCTGCTCCAGCGTCCCATCATTGCGGACGACGAAGTCCGCGAGCGCCAGCCGCTGTTCCCGGGAGACCTGCGCGCTCATCCGCGCTCGCGCCTCGGCCTCCGACAGCCCATTGCGGGCCATCAGCCGGGCCAGTTGGGCGTCCGGGTCGACATCGACGACCACCACGACGTCGAAGCTCTTCGCGGCACCGATCTCGACCAGCAGCGGGATCATCGACACCACGATCGCGTAGGGGTCGAGCACCTGTGACTCGATCTGGTTGCGGGCCGCGAGCACCAAAGGGTGGATGATCGCGTTCAGGTCGGCCCGGGCGCCATCGTCGCCGAAGACGATCGCACCCAGCCTGGGGCGGTCCAGGGATCCGTCGGCGCCCAGCACCTCGGGCCCGAAGCGGTCCACCACCTGTTGCAGCCCCGGCGTGCCCGGCGCGACGACATCGCGGGCCAGCTGGTCGGAGTCGATCACCAGCGCCCCGAGCCGCGCCATCTCGTCGCCGACCGCGCTCTTGCCCGAGGCGATGCCCCCGGTCAGTCCGACCCTGATCATTCCTGCCCCCTCGCCACCGGGCTCCCTCGCCACACTGCCCCAACCCTATGGCCTTCCCCAGAACGGCACGAGGCCCCGACCGTGAAGAACGGTCGGGGCCCCATGGGGTCTTACTCAGGGGTGAGGCTGGGCTGCTCAGGCGTTGCCGGAGAGCTTGTCGCGCAGGGCCTGCAGGGCCTCGTCGGAGGCCAAGGAGCCCTCCGGCGCCTCGGCCGGAGCGGCCGAGCTGTAGGAAGCGGAGCTGGTGGCCTCGGTGGCGGCGGCCGCATCGGCCGTCTCCGCGTCGGCAACCTGACGCTTGTGCGCCTCCCAGCGGGACTGGGCCTCGGCGTACTGCTGCTCCCAGGCGCGCTGCTGGTCCTCGTAGCCGGGCTTCCACTCGTTGGACTCCGGATCGAAGCCCTCGGGGTAGATGTAGTTGCCCTGCTCGTCGTAGCTGGCGGTCATGCCGTACAGAGAGGGGTCGAAGTCGTCCGCAGCGGTGTCGACACCCTCATTGGCCTGCTTGAGGGACAGCGAGATGCGGCGACGCTCGAGGTCGATGTCGATGATCTTGACCATGACCTCGTCGTTGACCGCAACGACCTGCTCGGGGATCTCGACGTGGCGCTCGGCCAGCTCCGAGACGTGGACCAGGCCCTCGATGCCCTCTTCCACGCGCACGAACGCGCCGAAGGGGACGAGCTTGGTGACCTTGCCCGGCACGATCTGACCGATCTGGTGCATGCGGGCGAAGGTCTGCCACGGGTCCTCCTGCGTCGCCTTCAGCGACAGGGAGACGCGCTCGCGGTCCATGTCGACGTCCAGCACCTCGACCGTGACCGGCGTACCGACCTCCACGACCTCGGAGGGGTGGTCGATGTGCTTCCAGGACAGCTCGGAGACGTGCACCAGGCCGTCCACGCCGCCCAGGTCGACGAAGGCACCGAAGTTGACGATGCTCGAGACGACACCCTTGCGGATCTGGCCCTTCTGCAGCTGCGTGAGGAAGTTCTGACGAACCTCGCTCTGGGTCTGCTCCAGCCAGGCGCGACGCGACAGGACCACGTTGTTGCGGTTCTTGTCGAGCTCGATGATCTTGGCCTCGAGCTCCATGCCCACGTACGGCTGCAGGTCGCGGACACGACGCATCTCGACGAGGGAGGCGGGCAGGAAGCCACGCAGGCCGATGTCGACGATGAGGCCGCCCTTGACGACCTCGATGACGGAGCCGGTGACGACGCCGTCCTCTTCCTTGATCTTCTCGATCGTGCCCCAAGCGCGCTCGTACTGTGCGCGCTTCTTGGACAGGATCAGACGACCTTCCTTGTCCTCCTTGGTCTGGACCAGGGCCTCGATCTCATCGCCGACGCTGACGACCTCGAAGGGGTCGACGTCGTGCTTGATGGAGAGTTCCTTGGAGGGGATGACACCCTCGGTCTTGTAACCGATGTCGAGCAGGACCTCGTCCCGGTCGACCTTGACGACGGTGCCGGTGACGATGTCGCCGTCGTTGAAGTACTTGATGGTGGCGTCGATCGCAGCCAGGAAGGCTTCGGGCGAGCCGAGGTCGTCGAATGCGACCTGAGGTGCGGCCTCAGTGCTGGAGGTCATGTAGTAGGGCTCCGATTTGGATGTGGTGTGTCGTGGGCGCACTGGAGCCCGCCGCAAGAGCCAGAATTGGTCCAAGGGTTCACCCCGGGACGACCAACCATCACGAGCGCAACCTGCTCCGTCCGAGGATGCGCAGGCCACAGCGCCCCAACAGCCTATCTTTTGGCCTGCTGAAGGGCAATCCGAGTTCCGAGCCCGGACGACCGATCGCCAGTTGGGCTCGACTGAGTTACCGACGGCGCGGGGTCGACGGTGCATGACACAAATCAGGGCCTGTTGTTGCCATGGGACCAATGAACACCCCACGAAAGGCCTCAGCGGCCATCTCGGCCCTGCTGATGCTGGTCTTCGCCGTCCTTGCGTGGCGTCAGTTGCGACGATCGGACGAGCTGTCGCCCGAGCCCGTGCCAGCGACACATAGCGCCCAACCCACGACCACCAGCAGCCCGTCGCCGGCCCCGAGCAGCTCCATCTCCGGCACCGGCACCGCATCCCCGACAACTGGTTGACGAGCCCGACGAACTCGACGAACTCGACGAGCGCCAGCAAGCCGAGGGCTGTCTCAGCTCCACCATCCCCATCAGACCAACTCGTTTCGCGGTGCCGCGCATCGACCTCAGCACGCAGGTGCTCAACGTGGAGGTGGCCGCCGACGGCACCGTCGGCACCCCACCCATCTATGACAACACGCTGGTCTCCTGGTTCGACGCGGGGCGACCGTGATGATCAACAATGACGGCGAGCCCGCAGGGTGAAGGTGATCTGCCGGGACTGGCAGCCAAAGGCCCGCATCTGGAATTCCCGCGTCATCTTCGGCTTCGAGCCGCTGGCCGGCCGACACCACGGGACGACCACAAATATTTGGTCGGACCATTGTGCGCCGCGGCCGTCAGGGCTTGACTGGTGCCATGAGCCGAGCAACCATCCCCCAGCCCACCGCCACAGCACCGCTCATCGCCGAGCTGGCATCGCGACTGGGCATCGCGCCAGACAGCGCACTACTCAGCACGGCGCCCCTCGAACTGGCCGCCGCTGCGGTGGACGCCTCCCATTATCTGCTGACCCCTCAGCTGCTGATGCGTGCCCGCACCGCGGCCGATGTGTCGTCCGCCATGGCTGCCGCAGCCAACCTGCGGGTGCCCATGACCTTCCGCGCGGGTGGCACCTCGCTGTCGGGCCAGTCGCTCTCCCAGGGCCTGCTGGTCGACGTGCGGCGTCACTTCCGTGACATCGAGGTGCTGGACGGGGGCCTGCGAGTTCGGATGCAACCGGGCGCCACGGTGCGCCAGGTCAATGCCCGGTTGGCACGATTCGGGCGCAAGCTGGGCCCCGACCCGGCCTCCGAGATCGCCTGCACCATGGGCGGCGTGATCGCCAACAATTCGTCCGGCATGACCTGCGGCACCACCGCGAACACCTACCAGACCCTTGAGTCGGTGGTGCTCGTGCTGCCGAGCGGGACGATCGTCGACAGCTCGCTGCCCGACGCGGACGAAAAGCTGCTGCGCGACGAACCGGGGCTGCACGCCCTGCTGCTCGAGCTACGCAAGCGCTGTCTCGAACCGCAGCACCGCACCGAGATCGAGCGCCAGTACGCCCACAAGAACACCATGGGCTATGGCCTGAACTCATTGGTCGACCACGAGAGCCCGGTCGAGATGCTGGCCCACCTGATGGTGGGTTCCGAGGGCACGCTCGGTTTCGTGGCCGAGGCCACCCTGCGCACCATCCCCGACCTGAAGCACGTTGCCACGAGCCTCTTGCACTTCCCCACCCTCGCCGCCGCCACCGCCCAGTTGGGCGAACTGGTGGGCTCGGGCGCCAATGTCGTCGAGCTCTTGGACGCCGCCTCGCTGCGCGTCTGTCGCNNGCACGTCCAGCGCCGATGAGGCGGCCCTGCTCGTGGAGTACCAGGCCGCAGCACCCGACGAACTGGCTGAGCTGACGGACCGTTCGCGCGAGCTGATCGCTTCGCTGGGCGGTGAACAGACCAGCGACCCGAGGCGCCGCGGCGCCCTGTGGCAGTTGCGCAAGGGCCTCTACACCAAGGTCGCCGGCGACCGCCCGTCGGGCACCACGGCCCTGCTCGAAGACGTCGCCGTACCGCTGCCCGAGCTGGCCCCGGTCTGCGTCGAGTTGCAGCGGATGTTCGCCGGCCACGGCTACCGCGAGTCGGTCATCTTCGGCCACGCGAAGGACGGAAACATCCACTTCCTCGTCAACGAGGATTTCCGCGATGACGTCTGTGTGCAGCGTTACGAGGCCTTCACCGAAGACATGGTGCAGCTGGTTCTCGACCACGGCGGCAGCCTGAAGGCCGAACACGGCACCGGGCGCATCATGGCCCCCTACGTCGAGCGCCAGTACGGCGCCGAACTGTTCGGGGTCATGAAGCAGGTCAAGCAGGCCTGCGACCCCGCTGGCATACTCAACCCCGGTTCGGTGCTGGTCGAGCAGAAGCCCGCCGATGAGGCCAAGGCCCAGCTCTTGGACGAGGTGAAGCTCACCCCCAGCGTCGAGGCCGAGGTCGATCGGTGCGTCGAGTGTGGCTACTGCGAGCCCGTATGCCCGTCCGCCGACCTGACGCTGACACCCCGGCAACGCATCGTCGTGCGCCGCGCCATCGCCCAGGCCCGCGCCGAGGGCAAGGACGAGTTGGTGGCCACCCTCGAAGAGCAGCAGCGCTACCCCCTCATCGACACCTGCGCCGTGGACGGCATGTGCTCCACCGCCTGCCCGCTCGGTATCAACACCGGCGATCTGGTGCGCCGGCTGCGCGCCGAACAGGCCAACCCCGTGCTGCAGGCGGGCTGGCAGGCCGCCGCGAAGGGCTGGGGGCCGTTCACCGCCGCAGCCGCGGTGGGCATGAACGTGGTACAGAAGCTGCCGACACCCCTGCTGAACGCTCCGTTGGGTGTGGCGCGCAGAGTCATCGGCACGGACGTGGTGCCGACGCTCTCGGCGGAGCTGCCCGGCGGTGGCGCTCGCCGTCACCCGGTGCCCGCCGACGACCCGTCCTATTTGTATCTGCCGGCGTGTGTGAACACCATGTTCGGGACACCGGACGGGGTGCCGTTGGCCACGCGTGTGCTCGGGCTGGCCCAACGCGCTGGGGTGGCGCTCGAGGTGCCTGATGATGCGGCGGGGTTGTGCTGCGGGACCCCGTGGAAGTCCAAGGGCATGACCAGGGGCTACGAGGTGATGACCGAACGGGTCGCCCGCGTGCTTGGCCATGCCAGCCAGTCGGGTCGGCTGACCATCGTCTGCGACGCCACCAGCTGCACCGAAGGCCTCGAGATCGCCGCCCGGCATGCAGGAGTCGAACTGCACTTCATGGACGCGCTGGAGTTCGTGGCGACCGAGGTGCTGCCGAAGCTTCCGCCGGTGACCAAGGTCAGCTCTGCCGTGCTGCACCCCACCTGCTCATCGACCCAGCTGGGGCTCAACGCCGCGCTCCAGACGATCGCGGGCTTCGTGGCCGACGAGGTCGTCGTGCCGACGGCGTGGCGCTGCTGCGCCTTCGCCGGCGACCGGGGGCTCTTGCACCCCGAGTTGACAGCTTCGGCGACGGCGCCCGAGGCGGCCGAGGTGAATGCGCGCAGCTTCGATCTTTACCTGAGCGCGAATCGCACCTGCGAGCTCGGCATGACGCGTGCCACCGGCCATGAGTACACGCACGTGTTGGCCGTGCTCGAGCAGATGCTGCTCGACCAAGAGCGCGGCCCCAGCCCTAGTGGGCGGCCTCGTGCCAGGAACGTCCGGTACCGACGCTGACGTCCAGCGGGACGTCGAGTGCCATCGCGTGGCCCATCTTGTCGCGGACCAGAGCCTCCACCGCGTCGCGCTCCCCCGCCGCGACCTCGAGCACGAGTTCGTCGTGCACCTGTAGCAGGATGCGCGAACCGAGGCCCTGACGGACGAGTTCCGACTCCACGTCCAGCATCGCCTGCTTGATCATGTCGGCGGCTGAACCCTGGATCGGCGCGTTCAGCGCCATCCGCTCCGCCATCTCGCGGCGCTGGCGGTTGGACGAGTTCAGGTCGGGCAGGTAGCGGCGCCGACCGAGCAGGGTCTCGGTGTACCCCGTCCGCCGGGCCTGGGCGACCCCCCCGCCCAGGAAGTCGCGCACCCCGCCCAACTCGGTGAAGTAGTCGTCCATCAGGGCCTTCGCGTCGCTGACGGAGATGCCCAGCTGGTTCGACAACCCGAAGGCACTCAGGCCATAGGCCAGGCCGTAGTTCATTGCCTTGATCCGGGCCCGCTGCTCACCGGTGACCGCCTCGGCGGTCGTGTCGAAGACCTTCGCGGCCATCTGGGAATGGAAGTCCTTGCCCGAGTTGAAGGCCTCGATCAGGCCCCGGTCGGAGGAGACGTGCGCCATGATCCGCATCTCGATCTGGGAGTAGTCGGCAGTCATGAGGCACTCGTACCCCTGCCCGACCACGAAGCCCTCACGCACCCGACGTCCGGCCTCGGTGCGGATCGGGATGTTCTGCAGGTTCGGGTCGGTGGAGCTCAACCGGCCGGTCGCCGCGATCGTCTGCACATAGGTGGTGTGGATGCGACCGTCCGGCTGGACGGAGGCCAGCAGCCCGTCGACGGTCTGGCGCAGCCGGATCTGGTCACGGTGCGCGAGCAGGTGCTCCAGGAAGGGATGCTGGGTCTTGGCGTACAAGCCCTCCAGCGCATCCGCGTCGGTGGTCCAGCCCGACTTGGTCTTGCGTGTCTTGGGCATGTTGAGTTCGTCGAAGAGGACTCCCTGCAGCTGCTTGGGCGAGCCCAGGTTGATCTTCTTGCCGATGGTCTCGTAGGCGGCCTGTTCGGCCTCGACGACGTGCGCGTCGAACTCGCCGCGCAGCTGTTCCAGCCGATCAACGTCCACCGCGATGCCGACGCGTTCCATCCGGGCCAGCGTCCCCTGCAGCGGCAGCTCCACCTCGGCCAGCAGCTTGGCGCCGCCCTGGGCTGCCAGTTCGGCCTCCAACGCGATGGCGAGGTCGATCACGGCGCGAGCGCGCACCATCGAAGCCTGCGCCGCCTCCTGCGAGCTGGAATCGTCGTCGCCGAAGAGCATGTCCTGGTCGGCGTCGAGGGCCTCCCCCGAACCCTCGACGCGCAGTTCTCGCTTCAGGTACCGGATCGCCAGGTCGCCGAGGTCGAAGCTGCGCTGGTCGGGGCGCAGCAGGTAGGCGGCCAGCACCGTGTCACAGGTGATGCCGCGCAGCTCCCAGCCCCGGGCCCAGCAGGCCAGCCGTGGGCTCTT
This sequence comes from Propionibacteriaceae bacterium UBA4569, assembly GCA_002387005.1. Classification (GTDB taxonomy): domain Bacteria; phylum Actinomycetota; class Actinomycetes; order Propionibacteriales; family Propionibacteriaceae; genus Luteococcus; species Luteococcus sanguinis. The sequence continues at coordinate 1,101 of DGKN01000157.1, read as the reverse complement.
GGCCTCGTGGATGGCCTTCCCGATGCTCTCGTCGGCCAACCAGGCGGCCAATGCCGCGTCGTCGTCGGGTGTCAGCTCGGTGCTGTCGAACCAGCACGCCGAGCCGTCGGCCGCGGCCAGGCCCAGCCCGGTGATGTCCCCCGTGCCGGCGCCCCAGTGTCCGATCACGTCGATACCGGTGATCTCCCCGTGGCCGTGCTCAGCCAACCAGGCAGTCAGCTCACCGGGCGCCAGCACCGAGCCGGTCACCTCGAAGCCGCCCTCGGGCTCGGTCTCGGCGGCTGGCAGGGTCTCGATCAGGCGGTCGCGCAGGACGCGGAACTCCAGCCCGTCGAACAGGGTGTGCACCTTCTCGCGATCCCAGTCGTGGCGGGCGAGCTGGTCGATCGTGACGGGCAGCTCGAGGTCGCGCACCAGCGCATTGAGCCGGCGGTTGCGCACCACATCGTGCAGGTGCGCGCGCAGGCTCTCCCCGGCCTTGCCCGGCACCTGGTCTGCCCGGCGGACGAGGTTCTCCAGCCCCTCGTACTGGGCGATCCACTTGGCGGCCGTCTTCGGGCCCACGCCCGGCACGCCGGGCAGGTTGTCGGAGGTCTCCCCNNGGCCAGCTCCGGGTACTGCACGGGCGGCACGAGATACTTCGACTCCACCGCCTCCGGGGTCATCCGGGCGAGGTCGCTGACGCCCTTGCGCGGGTAGAGCACGGTGACCCGGTCGCTGACCAGCTGCATCGCGTCCCGGTCGCCCGTGACGATCACGGTGTCCAGGCCCTGCTCGGAGGCCTGCAGCGAGAGCGTGGCGATGATGTCGTCCGCTTCGTAGTCATCCTTCTCGACGTGGACGATGTTCAGCGCGTCCAGCACCTCCTTGACCAGCTGCACCTGGCCCTTGAACTCGTCCGGGGAGGCGGCGCGGTTGGCCTTGTACTCGGAGTACTCCGCGGTGCGGAAGGTCACGCGGGAGAGGTCGAAGGCCACCGCGACATGGGTCGGCTGCTCGTCGCGCAGCACGTTGATGAGCATGGACGTGAAGCCGTACACCGCATTCGTGTGCTGGCCGGTGCTGGTCGAGAAGTTGTCAACCGGCAGCGCGAAGAAGGCG
>DGKN01000178.1:5161-5538 GCA_002387005.1 Propionibacteriaceae bacterium UBA4569 | reverse complement strand
CAGTGCGGCGCCGACGGCCATCCAGAGGCGACGGCGCAGCAGGCGCTCCCGGTGCAGCGGCGCGTCCATCAGCCAGAAACCCTCGGCGGCGCTGGCCAGCACCGGGCCGAACAGGCGGCTGGCGGCCAGCACCAGCGCGAAGACTCCGGCCAGCGCGGCCCACGGGAGCAGCCCACGTCCGGATGTGCAGGCCTGGGTGGCGCAGTCGCTGGCCACCTGCTGGGCCTTGATGATCACGTTGATGACCATCGCGGCCACCATCACAAGCGCGAAGACGGCCACATAGGCGTCCTGCAGGGCGTCCCACACCGAACGCGTGGCGCGACCCTTGCGCCAGTCCTTCATCAGCAGCAGCAGCTGCTTCTCGTCCGCCTCGC
>DGKN01000178.1:0-5068 GCA_002387005.1 Propionibacteriaceae bacterium UBA4569 | reverse complement strand
GGCCAGTCCCTCGTCCAGATCGCGGCGCAGGCGCTGGCCCAGCCACTCGATGCCCTCGACGTCGAGGCGCTGCTCCGGCTCGTCCAGCACCAACAGCTTGCGGGGACGGACGAAGGCCGTTGCCAGTGCGAGACGCCGGCGCTGACCGGACGACAGCGTGGTGGGCAGCTGCCCTGCCTGCGACACCAGCTGCACCTCCTCCAGCACCTCGTCCACCAGCGCGTCGGCATCGTCCAGGCCGTGGGCGCGGGCCAGTAGGTCCAGGTGCTCCACGACGGACAGGTCGGGGAAGAAGTCGAGGTCGTCGATGACCGTCGCGACATTGCGTCGGATCTCGGGGTTGGACTCCTGCATCCGCAGGCCGCAGACCTCGACGGTGCCCTCGCTGGGGCGGTCGGCGCCGACGATGCAGCGCAGGACGGTCGACTTGCCCGCGCCATTGCGCCCGGTGAGTGCGACGGCCTCGCCCTCGCCCACCTCCAGGTTGAACTTGTCGACGATCACGTGGTCGCCGTATGACTTGGTGAGGTCGCTCACCTTGAGGACGGTCTTGCGCTTGGACATGGGCCCCATTGTGGTGCATCCCAGAAGCCCTTCCGTCCGGTGCCTCGGATGCGGCTTCGAACACCGCATCGAACACCGCCCCCAGCAACGTCCCCAGCAACGTCCCCAAGAACCGTGGGAGCCGTGTGGGAAGCTAGGTGGGTGTTCGAGACCCGTGCCACCCTTGCCAAGCGCCGCGCTGATGTCGCGTCCATGTTCGACGGCGTCGCCAAGCGTTATGACCTGATGAACGACGTGATGACGTTGGGGGTCCAGCGTCAGTGGCGCAAGGACGTGGTGGAGGCCGTCGATCCCAAACCGGGGCAGCGGATCCTCGACCTCGCAGCTGGCACCGGCAGCAGCTCTGCCACCTTCGCCGCCGAGGGAGCGCAGGTCTTCCCCACCGACATCAGCCTCGGCATGCTGGGCGTCGGACGGGAGCGCCAGCCGCACCTGCAGTTCGTCGCCGGGGACGCGCTGGAACTGCCCTACGCCGACGGCGTCTTCGACTGCGTGACGATCAGCTACGGCCTGCGCAATGTCGAGGACACGCTGGCCGCCTTGACGGAGATGCGTCGCGTCACCCGCCCGGGTGGGCAGGTCGTGATCTGTGAGTTCTCCACCCCGACGCTCGCTCCCCTGCGCTACTTCTACAAGGAGTGGATGACGCGCATCATCCCCGCCATGAGCGCACTGTCGTCCAACTCGGCTGCCTACGACTACCTGGCGGAGTCGATCCTGGGCTGGCACGACCAGCAGGCCCTGGCAGACCTGATGGCCGAGGCCGGTTGGAAGGCCGTGGGCTGGAAGAACCTGAGCCAGGGCATGGTGGCGCTGCACCGCGGCTGGGCCGCCTGAGACTGCGGATGGACATACTTCTGGACGCCTACGCGGCACGCTCGTGCCCGGTCAAGACGCAGAACCAGTACGACCCGACGCTCACGCAGCCCGAAGCGGTGGTCGACGAGGCCCTCACCGAGCTCTTCGCCGGTGGCAAGGCCTTCGAGGACGACATGCTGGCCGCCATCTGCCGGCGCAGCAAGGTGTTGGACCTACGCCCGCAGGCCCATCTGGGGCGCCAGTTCGTGATCGAGGCGACGCTGGCGGCGCTGGCCGCCGGGGAGCAGATCATCGTGGGCGGCAGGTTGCCCGTCGACCCGGTGGGTGGACGCCGGGGCCAGGCCGACCTTTTGGTGCGGGGCCCCGACCGGAGCGACGGACGTCCGGGGTATGCCCCCGTCGAGGTGAAGCGGCACCGGGTGCTCGAACAGGCTGCCCCCGAGGTGGGGCTGCGCTTCAGCCGGCTGGAAGCTCCTGGTTGGGCCGACTGCGAGGAGCTGATGGGTTGGACCTTCAAGCCCTCCCGCGACCAGGACCTGCTGCAGATGGCCCACTACTGGCGCCTGTTGGACGCCACGGGACATGCGGCGGAGGTCCCTCTGGCCGGGGTGATCGGCACCGACATCCTGCGTCCCCACGCCGCCGAGCCGGTGGTCAGCTGGGTGGAGCTGACCCGCAAGTTCCTGCGCACCTTCTCCCGGACGGCCCTCACCGGCTGGACGCTGCGCTCCCCATTGGAGCGCTATGACCACGAGTTCGGGTTCCGGATGAAGGTGGCCGAGCGGGCGTCCCAGCGCACCGGTGGCCCTGACGACCCGCGGCAGATGGTCCAGCCAATCGTGGTGCGCGAGTGCGAGCACTGCATCTGGTGGGAGGTCTGCAAGCCACAGTTGGACGACGACGACCTCAGCCTGCGGATCAACAAGTCGCCCCTCGACGTGCGCGAGATCTCAGTGCTGCGCCATCACGGCATCAACACCCTGGCCGACCTGGCCAGCGCCGACGTCGAGGGAATGATGGAGGCCTACCTCCCCGAGGTGGCCCACCGCCAGGGTGCTGATCACCGGCTGCGGCTGGCCGCTCGCCGGGCGGCGCTGATGCTCTCCGGGGTGGAGCTGGAACGGTTGACGGCCGACCCCATCGAATTGCCCGAAAGCGACCTGGAGATCGACTTCGACATCGAAACCTCGGCCGGGGACCGGGTGTACCTGTGGGGTTTCCTGGTGCACGATCGGTTCAGCGACGCGGACCCGTGGTACCACGAGGTGAGCTCTTTCACCGACCTGGACAATGACTCGGAGGTCGCGCTCGCGCGAGCGGCGATCATGTGGCTGGACCAGCTGCTGTCCGAGCGGCCGGGGATGAAGGTGTACCACTACTCCGACTACGAGGTCGTGCACCTGATGCGGCTGGCCCGTCGCAGCGACGACGCTGACCTGGTGGCCGCCGCGAAGCGCGTCCGAGGCTCCTTCGTCGACCTGTTCCTGCTGATCAAACAGCACTTCTTCGGCACCAACGGACTCGGGCTGAAGGTGGTTGCCCGCTCGGGGGCTGGTTTCGAGTGGCGCGACGATGACCCGGGCGGCCTGAACTCGCAACGCTGGTTCAGCGACGCCGTGCACGGCTCGGACGCCTTGGCGAGGGCCGAGGCGAGGCGCCGGGTGCTGGAGTACAACGAGGACGACGTGCGGGCCACCCACCAGCTGCGCCAATGGTTGCGTTCCCTGGAGGGCACCGACATCTCCACCCCTGCCGACCCCGAGTGAGCTCGTGGGCTTGGGCTGGCGCAAAATCGCTTGTGCGACCGAGGTTGGGCGCGACACTGTCATGGGATGAACCCCGATGAACTGCTGCGCCGCTATGACGAGCAACTGCGTGCCGAGGCCGAGGTGTACGACGCGGACGAGGTGGTGCGCATCGGCCCGCTGCTCGCCGCCAGCTTCCCCAAGCGCGGGCGCGGTTTCGTCACCTATCGGGAGATCCCGACGTGGCTCGACCTGGCGCCGCTGGTCGCGAGGGTCGTCCAGCACTATGCATCCGACGCACGGATCGACCACTTCGAGTGGAAGACGAGGGGCCACGACCCACTGCCAAAGCTACGTGGTCTGCTGGAGGGTGCTGGCTTCGTCTTCGAGGACGAGGAGACCGTGATGGCGGGCACGATGGAGGCGGTGATCGCCGCGGGATCCGGCCTGCCTGCTGGGTACAGCCTTGAGCGTGCGGACGGCCAGGAGCAGCTGCGCGCGGCCGAGGCGCTAGCCGGAGATGTCTTCGGGGATGCCCCGGGTGACTCCCTGCGCCGTGCCGACGAACTCGTGGCGCGCTTCGAGGCCGACCCGGATTCGTTCGAGATGTGGCTGGTGCGTGATGGGTCAGGCGAGGTGGTGTGTTCCGGACGCGTCGACTTCGTCCCCGGCACCGACTTCGCGGGCCTGTGGGGAGGCGCCTGCGACGAGCACCATCGCGGCAAGGGTCTGTACCGGGCGATCACGGCCGAACGCGCCCGCTCGGCCAAGGCCCACGGCAAGAACTACCTGCAGTCCGACTGCACCGAATACTCGCGCCCCATCCTGGCCCGAGCTGGCCTGGCGCCCATCACGACCACCACCCCAGCCGTCTGGCATCGCTGACGGCGCCGAGTCGAGGTTGGCGCAGCACGACTGGGCAGCGTGGGGCTAGAGGGAGGCCAGGCGCTCTGCCCAGGCGCGGCGGTCGTCCCGTGAGATGGGCACCACCAGGGCCTCGGGGCCCTGGACGGGGACCAACAGGCGCGAAGCGAGCTCGGAGGTGTCCGTCACCTGTGCCACCTGCCAGCCGTAGGCCACTGCCACCTGGGCAGGGTCCACGTCGTGGGGAGTGCCGAAGACCCGCTCGAAGTCGTCCGCATGCTCCGGACCCCCTTGTTCGAGGGTGTGGAAGATTGACCCGCCCGCATCGCTCGCGACCACGATGCGCACCAACGGAGGGCGTTCGAGGCGTCCGAGCCACAGCCCGCCGACGTCGTGCAGGAAGGTCAGGTCGCCCATCAGGGCGGTCACCGGCTCCCCCAGCCCGAGGTGCACACCGATGGCGGTCGAGATGGTGCCGTCAATGCCGGCCAGCCCGCGGTTCGCGTAGACGCGCGGCGCCCCGGCGCCGATCGCGGCAAGATCGGCATCCCGGATCGGGTTCGACGAACCCAGCACCAGCGCGCCGTCACCCACCCGGCCGACGACCAGTTCGGCCAGACGTCCCCCGTCGAGTCGTCCGCCCTCATCGATTTCACGCCGGGCCATCTCAATCTTGATCTGCAGGGTCTGGTCGCCGGTGAGCCACTGGTTGGTCCAGTGGGGGTCACCGGGAGCCAGGTCGACGGCGTCGACCACGGCCCGTGCGCTGAACCCCGGGTCGACCCAGGTGGCTTGGTCGGCCACCAGCACCACCTGGACGTCGCGCCGGGCCAACAATCGGCTCACCGGCCGCGACAAGGTCGGACGTCCGAAGACGATGACCCGCTCGATCCGTCCGCCGAGATCGGCCTTGTCGAGCAGCAATCGGTAGGTCGCGATCGCCCTGTCACCGGAGCGAGCATTGCTGGACGGTTCGGCCAGCAGCGGCAGGTTGGCGGCCTGGGCCAGCACCCGCGCCCGCCGCCCGACCGCCACGGGGGCGTCACCGGCCAGCACCACCGTGCGCGGACCCACGG
>DGKN01000179.1 GCA_002387005.1 Propionibacteriaceae bacterium UBA4569 | reverse complement strand
CGACGACCCGGCCCTGTTCGAGAAGTCCTGAGTTCGACAGCCCGTCAGCTGGCTGCCTTGACCGGGGTCACCACCAGCGACTTCACCTGGGAGGTGCCTCCCTCGGCGAAGAGCTGGACCCCCGTCGAGCCGAGCGAGGGGTAGATCAGGTCGGTCAGCGCCACCTGCCCTGCTTGGGCGAAGACCTCGACCGACGAGCTGTCGACCCACACGTCCAACGTCACCGGCGAGCTGCCCACCTCCAGTGGTGCCGAGTGCTGGGCGGCGAAGCGGGGGTCGAAACCGCTGGCACTCGACTTGGTCCGGTCGATGAAGACCTCGCGGCTCCCGGNNCCTCGCGGCTCGCGGCGTCGTAGCCGACGCGCGTCCGCTCGCCCCCGCCGACCCGGACGTCCACGCCGGTGCTGGACGACGACCCGGGATCGATCGTCACCTGCACCCGCAAGGCGGTGCCAAAGACGTCCAATTTCTTCACCCCGGAGGTGACCGCAACGGAACCCCTGCCGGGCCGCAGGCGGACCGAACTCTTGCCGAGCAGCTTGTTCAGCTGGGGAACGGGGGCACTGGTGACCGTCTCTCGTCCGTTCACCATCTTCAGCGACAGCTCGCGGGGCAACGACTGCTCACCGCGCCAGGTGTTCGTCGGGGTGGCGTTCTGGTAGTCCCAGTTGCCCATCCAGCCGAAGACGATCCGCTTGCCGGCGGGAGCGTCGTTGTAGCTGACGGCTGCGTAGAAGTCGTTGCCGTGGTCGAGGAAACGGGCCCGCTTCATCACGCCCAGCGCCGGCTTGGCGGCCAGCATGAAGTGGTCGGCCAGCAGGTGGCCCCAGTCACCGGTCGCGCTGTCGACGAGCTGCACCTGCGCCTGCCTGCCCTGCAGGTCGGCCAGGCTCCACGAGACCCAGTCCAACCCGACGCCGTTGTTCCCGGTGGCGGTGCGGACGACCNNCCGGTGGCGGTGCGGACGACCTTGCCGTCCACCAGGAGGTTCGCGGTGGTCTCTCGCGCCCACGGCTTGGCGGCGGCATCGGAGAAGACGACGTGGTCGACCATCAGGTGGCCCCAGTCGTTCGTCCGTTCGTCGACGACCTCCAGGTGCGCGGCCTTCCCGGCGAGCTCCTGCACGTCCCAGGCGACCCAGTCCATCGAGCCGGAGTTGTTGCCGGTGGCGGTGCGGACGACCTGTCCGTCCACCACCAGGTTCACCGCCGTCGGGGCGTCGCCACCCCAGGCGTGGTTGCCGCCCGCGACGAGGAAGTTGATGTACGCGGAGTCGATCGTGAAGTCGGGTGACCAGATGGTGCCGGTGGCGGGGTCGCAGGCCCCGACGCAGGTGTCGAGCACCTTGGCCCCCAGCTGGCCGGCCAGGTTGGACGTCGTCGGGGTGGCGCCCGTGAAGTCGCCGGTGGCGGCCCAGCCGTCGCCGAAGGTCGCGCCCTCGAAGTCGGCGAAGACCGTCCCGGCGGGGGCTGCGGTCTGTCCGTCGGGGACGAGCGGATGGTTGCCACCCGCGATCAGGAAGTTGAGGTACTTCTGGTCGACGGTGAAGGCGGGGGACGTGAGGGTGCCGGTGTCGGCGTCCGAGCTGCCGAAGCTGTCGACGATTCGGCTGCCCTGCACGCCCGTGACGTCCGCGCCGGGAACCACCGGACCCGAGCCGAAGGCCGTCCCGGTCGTCGTCCAGTCGCCATGGGACGTGGACTCGAAGCCCTGCAGCACGGTTCCCGCGGGCGGGGTGTAGGTGGCGGCATCCGGTGAGGTGAAGGTGTGGCCGTCGAAGTCGCCGACGAAGTAGGCGGTTCGCCCGGCGACCGACAGGCTCATCACCCACTTGGTCGTGCCGGTGGTGGCGTCGGTGAGCTGGAACAGGTCGGGGCATTCCCAGACCGAGGAGGTCACGCCGGCGGGGCCGAAGTCGGATTCGTGGGCCCAGCCCTTGAGGTCGGACGAGGAGTAGATCGCGATCTTGTGGTCGACGGACTTGGCGACCACCATCAGCCAGCGGCTGGGGGACGCGTCCCACCACACCTTGGGGTCGCGGAAGTCCTTCAGGCCCGCGTCCAGCACGGGGTTGTTGGCGTACTTGGCCTGTTGGTCTTGTCGAAGACGACGCTGCCCGACCAGACGTCCTCATTCTCGTCGGTGGAGATGGCGACCGGGTGCCGGGCCCAGTGCACGAGGTCGGTGCTGGTGGCATGGCCCCAGGAGCCGTTCCCTGACGTCGCCCCATAGGGGTTGTACTGGTAGAAGAGGTGGTAGGTGCCGTCCTTGTGGATCAACCCATTCGGGTCGTTCATGAAGTTCTCGGTGGACGTGTAGTGGTCGCTCGGCCGGTAGGGGTCTGCGGCGGTCGGCATGAGCCCCTTGTTCTCCGCCGCCATGCAGGAACTGGCGGCCACAGTGGTAGTTAGCGCGCCAGCCATCAGGGCGCAGACCAGTCGGCTGGCGAGGCTTCGTCGGGGAGAGCGCGGTTGCTTCACGGGTGGTCTCCTGAGGGTTCGCGACATTGCGTGGAGTTGACGGAACGCTATGCCAGCAGGTGGTCGGGGGGAAGAGGCAAGCGGCCACATTCTCGAAAACCCACCCCCTGGGGTTTCGGCCGCGCCCTGGCCCAGACGCACGAACTGGGTGGCCCTTCTGCCGTAGTCGGCAGAAACGCCACCCAGTCCGCGGGTATTCGCGTCGCCTCAGCCCAAGAGGCCCTGGAAGCTGAAGGTGAAGGTCAGCTTCTCCCCCGTGGGCAGGCAGTACTCGGGGTGGGTCATCGCACCCCAGGAGTCGTCGCCACCCACGCCGCGGCGCATCAGGGCCGGGCGCAGGATGGTGCGCTGGTGGGGCGGAAGGTCCACGTGGTGCAGCGCGCTCTCCACCTCGACCGGCGTCCACGGCATCGCCGAGAACTCCATGGTGTCCGCGCACTCCAGCCTGAGGCCGCGGCCACGGGCGTCGGTCACCGTTGCCCACCGGACACCCGTGTGGCTGCCCGCCTCCTGCGGACGCAGGTAGGGGGTGAGCTGGTCTTCCACCAAGCCGGACCAGACGCCCAGCCGCGCCCCGGCTCTGCGGTCGACGTAGCACTCGTCCGGGCCCTCGCCGTAGAACTCCAGCCGGTTGAACTCGGGCTGGGTGGCGAGCAGCATCCCGAACTCGGGCATGTCGGGCAGACCCTCGACGGGCTCGACCTCGAGGGTGACCTCGATGCGCCCGTCACCGCTCACCAGGTAGCTGACCTGGCAGGTGCTCTGCGGGGTGGTGGGCAGCAGGTAGCGGTAGCTGAGCCGGAGCCTGTCGTCCGCCTGCTCCACCTCGGGCTGCGCGACCTCGGGGGCCAGCGTCGGGTACTGGCTGGCCAGCAGCCACTGCCCGTCGCGGGCGGGCATCTGCCAGCCGCGCTCGTTGGAGGTGGGTGCGTGCCAGAAGTTCGGACGCGGAACCTGGCGCAACATCTCGTGTCCGCCGTCGCGGGTCATCCCGAAGCGGTAGGACACCAGACCGCCGTGCAGCTTGGAGAACAGCGCCGTGAAGTGCTCGCCACGGACGCCGACATTGTGGATGCCGTGGACGACCTCCGGCGCCGGAGCGAACGGGCGCACCGGCACCTCCCCGACGCGGACAACCGCCTGGCCAAAGGCCACCTCGTGCCCGGCGGGCGCCCACTTCTCATCCGTTCGCAGATGGAAGGAGACATCGACGGTGTACTCCCCGGGCGCGGTGGGAAGCTCGGGCAAGGGGTAGCTGGCACGCTCCCCCGGAGCAACGACCGTCCCGATCGACGACCGGGCCACGACGACGCCCTGGCGGGCGATGGTGACGCGGCAGTCGTAGGCGTCCGAACTGGTGAACAGCAACCGGTTGTCGACGGTGAACTCCGCGTCCCCGACCGTGACGACCAGACCCTGGTAGAGCTTCTTCACCTCGGCCAGCTTCGGCGAGGGCGTGTGGTCGGCGAAGACGATGCCGTTGCCGCAGAACTCCCCGTCGTGGGGGGCCTCGCCGCAGTCGCCGCCGTAGCCGAAGTAGGGCTTGCCGAAGCGGTCGGTCAAGGCAATCGCCTGGTCGGCGAAGTCCCAGATGAAGGCGCCCTGGAAGAGCTCGTCGCGGTAGGCGAGGTCGATGTACTTGTCGACGGCACCGAAGGAGTTGCCCATGGCGTGCGCGTACTCGCACAGGATGAAGGGCTTGTCGCGGTGCTGTCGGAGCTGTTCCTCGATGGCTGCGGCGGAGGTGTACATCTGGCTGACGATGTCGGTGCTGTCGGGGTACCGCGGGTCGTGGTGCACCCCTTCGTAGTGCACCGGACGGGTGTCGAGCTCGCGGAAGTGGTCGGCGAGCTTGGCAATGTTGCCGCCGCCGAAGGACTCGTTGCCGCACGACCAGATGACGATGCTCGGGTGGTTCTTGTCGCGCTGCACCATCGAGTCGGCCCGGTCGATCAGGGCGGGCAGCCATTCCGCGCGATCTCCCGGGAGCGCCTGCTCGACGGGTAGGTTCTCGCGCCACAGCTTGTCCCAGACACCGTGGGACTCCATGTTCATCTCGTCGATGACCATCAGGCCGTACTGGTCGCACAGCTCGTAGACGAAGCTGTTGTTCGGGTAGTGGCTGGTGCGCAGCGAGTTGATGTTGTTCTGCTTCATCAACACGATGTCGGCCTCGGCCTCGGCGCGGGTGATCACCCGTCCGTTCAGCCCGAAGTCGTGCCGGTTGACGCCCTTGAAGACGACGCGCTGGCCGTTGAGCTTGAGCACGCCTCCCTCGATCGCGAAGCGGCGGATGCCGAAGGTCTGCGCGATGACCTCCCCGTCGGTCTCCTCGCCGTCAAACTCGATGCGCAGCTGGTACAGCTCGGGAGACTCCGGGCTCCACAGTCGGGGTTCGGTGATCTCGGCGGTGAAGGTGCCGTCCTCGCCGCGCTCCAGCTCGGGTCCGTCGACCACGCGGACGCTGACCTGACCATCCCCGACGACCTGCAACCGGCAGCTCACGACGGCCCGGGCCAGGTCATCGTCCAGTTCGCTTCGCACCCAGACGTCCTCGACGTGGGTGGCGGGACGGCGACGCAGGACGACGTCGCGGAAGAGGCCGGAGAAGCGGTAGAAGTCCTGGTCCTCGATCCAGGAGGCGGCGCTGAACTTGAAGACCTGAGCGGCCAGCACATTCTCGCCCTCGACCAGGGCGTCGGTGAGGTCGAACTCGGAGGGGGTGAAGGTGTCGCAGGCGTAGCCGATCCAGCGTCCGTTGAGCCACACCGACAGCGCGGATTCGGCGCCGTGGAAGGTGATCGAGACGCGCTCGCCCTCGGCGACCGGGTGGTCGAGCGTGAACCGGGTCAGGTAGCTGGCCACCGGGTTGAAGCGTTGCGGCACCTCGCCGGGCTCGAGCTGCTCGTGGCCGTCCCAGGGGTACTGGACGTTGACGTACTGCGGCCGGTCGTAGCCCTGCAGCTGGATGTGGCCGGGGACGGCGATGTCGTCCCAACCGGAGGCGTCGAAGTCGGTCGCCTCGAAGCCCGCGATGGTGCCGGCGGGGTTCTTGGCGTAGTGGAACTTCCAGCTGCCGTTGAGGCACTGCTCATAGCTGGACGTGCCGGTGGCCAGCTCCTGCTCACTGGCGAACCAGCGATGGTCGGAATGGGCGGGCATCCGGTTCTCGGCGAACTTGGTCGGGTCGTCCAGAAGGCTCGTGCCGAAGGTGGGCTGTGTCATTTGATGGCTCCCGTGATGCCTTCGGTGAAGGCGCGTTGAAGGACGAGGAAGAGGACCATGGTCGGCACCGACGCGATGAGAACGGCGAGCATGAGCATGCCGTAGTCGGTGACGTAGCCGGCCGTCAGGTTGGAGACCAGCATCGGCATGGTCTGGAACTCGCTGTTGACCAGGATCACCTTGGGCCACAGGAAGTTGTTCCAGGCGGCCATGAAGGTCACCACGGCCGCGGCCGCGTAGGTCGAGCGCATGGTGGGCAGGAAGATTCGTCCGAAGATGTGCAGTTCGCTCAGCCCGTCCAGCCGCGCGGCCTCGATGATCTCCCGCGGGAACGAGCGTGCCGACTGGCGGAAGAGCAGGATCAGGAAGGGCGTCGCGATACCGGGCAACATGACCGCCCACAGCGAGTTGATCATGTTGAGCTTCGCGAACATCCGGAACAGCGGGATCATCGTCGCGGCGAAGGGGATCATCATCGCCAGCAGCAAGATGCCCATCAGCACGTCCTTGCCGCGGGAGTGGTAGACCTCGAAGCCGTAGCCCGCGATCGAACAGACCAGCAGTGACAGCACCGTCGCCCCGATGGCGTACAGCGCCGAGTGCCACAGGGCGCTCCACAACGGCTGGGCCCCGAGGAGGCGGTGGAAGTTGGCGGCCAGCTGGCTGCCCGGGAGCATCTTGCTGTTCAGCACGTCCTGGGACGCATTGGTCGCCGACACCGCCATGAAGTAGAGCGGGAAGAGCGAGAACAGGGACGCGATGGTCAGCGTCAGGTAGGCCGGTACGCGGCGCATTCGAGGACTAGTCACGACGGTCTCCCACCTTCATCTGGATGAAGGCCAGCACCGCGACGATCATCAAGATCGCGTAGGACAGCGCGGATGCGTAGCCGAAGTTCGGGTTCTTCTGGAAGGAGATCTCGAAGAGGTAGTGGCTCAGGCTCATGGAGCCATAGGCCGGCCCGCCCTGGGTGAGGTTCCACGACTCGTCGAAGAGCTGGATGGTGCCATTGGTCGACATGATCGCGCAGAGCAGGATCATCGGCTTCAGCTGCGGCACGGTGACGTGCCAGAAGGCGCGCCAGGAGTTGGCGCCGTCCACCTTGGCGGCCTCGATCGTGTTCGGGTCGATGGTCTGCAGGCCGGCGAGGAAGAAGACCATGTTGTAGCCGGTCCAGCGCCACAGCAGGCCGAGGATGATGACCAGGCGGGCGGTCCAGGCCTGACCGAACCAGTTGATCGGCGAGTCGATGGCCGACAGGCCCATCAGCGCGTCGTTGACCAGGCCGTCGGTGGCGAACATCGTCCGGAAGNNGAGACCGCGCAGGGCAGGAAGATCGCGGTGCGCCACAGGCCACGGAAGCGCAGGTTCGGGTTGTTGAGCAGCACGGCCAGGACGAGCGCGAGGCCCAGCATGATCGGCACCTGCACCACCAGGTAGATCGTGTTGTTCTTCAGCGTCGTCCAGAACAGGTCGTCCTGGAGGAGGCGCGTGTAGTTGCTCCACAGCGGGTCGGCCCAGCGGAAGCGGGTTCCTCGTCCGGTCTTCATCGACAGGATGAGGGCCTGGAACATCGGGTAGAAGTTCATGATCGCGATCAGCGCCGCAGCCGGCAGCAGGAAGATCCAGCCGGTCAGGTTGTGGCGCTTCTCGGTGGTGAGCCCCCGTCGTCGGGTGGGCTCGGCTGTCATGGCTTGGGACACCGCGACAAGTCCTTCCGTGAAGTGGTGCGTGGGTAGTGATGGGTGACCAGTGCGGACGCGGCGTGGGGGGGGGGGGGGGGNNGGGGTGCCGGGGGCGGCGGGGGGGGGGGAGGGGGCGGGTCCCCCCCCCCACGTCCGTTTGAGTCAGACGCTCCTTCGCGGAGCGGAATGCTGACCTGGGGTCACTTCATCGCGAACTCGACGGCCTTCTGGGCCTCGGCCAGCGCGGTCTTGATGTCGGTGCCCTTGATGACCTTGGTCATCGCCGCACCCAGCGCGTCGCGGGCCTCGTAGTAGAAGACGCCCGTCCGGTTGGAGGGGACGCTCTTGGAGTACTCGACGATCTTGGAGTAGATCGCCTCGTCGTTGAAGAAGGCGACGGGCTTCTTGTAGACCTCGGTCTCGGCGGCCGGGGTCCAGTTGGCCAGCGCACCCGAGGACGGCAGGATCGTCTCGTAGAGCTCCTTGGATCCGGCGAAGGTCCCCTTGAGGAAGTCGACGGCCAGCGCGGTGTTGCCCTGGGCGCTGACGGCCCACGACGAGCCACCGTTCGCGGAGTAGTTGGTGGCACCCTCCACGCCGTCCAGCTTGGGCAGGTTGGTGATCGCCCACTTGCCAGCCTGCGCCTTCGCGGTCTGCACCGAGCCCAGGATCCACATGCCGTTCATCACGCCGGCGACATTGGAGTTCACGAAGCTGCCGACGTACTGGTCCCAGGAGTTGTTCTCGGTCATGACGCCCGAGGTGAGCAGCTGCTTGTAGACCTCCAGGGCCTTGGTCAGCGGCTCGTTGTCCACGATGTTGACCTTGTCGTCATCGGTGAACAGGCTCGCGCCAGCGCTCTGCAGCATCATCATCACGATGTCGGGCTGGCCCGACTGGCCCGACAGGATCGGCTTGCCCGTCTTCGCCTTCACCTGCTTGCCCTTCGCGATGTAGTCGTCCCAGGTGATGTCGGTGAAGTCGTCGATCTTGAGGCCGGCCTGGCCGAGAAGGTCGGTGCGCAGACCGGTGATCGCGCAGCCATTGTCGAAGGGCACGCCGTAGCGCTTGCCGTCGACGGTGGAGTAGTTGACGACCGACTCACCGAACTGGTCGTAGGCCAGGCCGGAGTCGGTGAGGTCGGCGAACAGGTCGGGGTAGTTGATGACGTTCTTCTGGAAGGCATTGTTCTGCACCAGGAAGATGTCGGGGAGCTGGTCACCCTTCTGCGACTGGGCCAGCGTGGTGATCTTGGTCTGGATGTCGTCCCAAGGGGTCTCGATCGCGTTCATCTTCACGTCAGGGTGCTTGGCCGCGTAGATCTTCCCGGCCTCCTTCATCGCGTAGACGTTGAAGGTGGGGTCCCAGCACCAGGCGTCGAGGGTGCCGCTGGTGGGCACCGAGGCATCGGCCTTGGGGGCGGCCGTGTCGCCCGCCGAGTCGGAACCGCAGCCGGCCATGGAGACGGCCGCGGCGGAGAGTGCGCCGGCAAGGAAGGTGCGGCGGTTGAGGTCGAGCATGAGCGTCGTTTCCTTTCCATCCCCGGGACATCGGTGACCCGGGACTTTGGGATCGTGTCCAGCTGGCCGTCGTGCCCCGCCGCACCGTGTTGATGTTGACGTAAACATACGCCCCCTGCTTTCGCCGACGCCACAGGGCTCGGTAACGATATGGCTACGAAACCCTCTCCCCCTAGCGCTCGATGGTGACGTGACCATCTCCTCGTCCCCGGGGGTCCCCCGAGGGCTAGGCTGCCCCCATGGCATCCAGTACTCGTCGTCCGGGCCTGTCCATCAAGGACGTGGCGCGAGTGGCGGGCGTCTCGGCGCAGACGGTCTCGCGGGTGGCCAACGGTTCGTCGTCGGTGCGTCCGGAGACCCGGGAGCGCGTCGAGGCGGCGATGAGCCAGCTCGGTTATGTGCCCAACCATGCGGCCCGGGCCCTGCGGGTCGGACGCTTCTCGACCATCGGCCTGATGGCGCACCGCTTCGAGCGGACGGGTGAGGCGATGACTCTCAAGGCCGTCGTTGAGGCGGCCGAGGAGAACGACCTCAGCGTCACCCTGATCGACGTCCCCTCCTCGACCTCGGCCGGATGGAACCAGCGAGCGAGCCGGCTGGCACAGCAGGCGATCGACGCGCTGGTGGTCATTCGGGCGGAGACCGCGGTGCCGGAATTGCTGGCGCTGCCGCCGTCCCTGCCGATCGCCGCCTCCGACTCACGGCTCGCTGGTCACCTGCCCGGCGTGGTCGTGGACCAGATCCAAGGATCGGTCGACGCGGTCGGCCACCTGCTCGAGCTGGGACACCGCACCGTCCACCACATCTCCGGCCCGCTCGACTCCGTGCCGGGCCGGGTGCGTCAGGGCGCCTGGCGTCGAACGCTGGAGGAGGCCGGGATCCATGCGCCGAACCCCTTGGTCGGCGACTGGACCGCCGAGTCCGGCTACCGGGCCGGGCTGCAGCTGCTGAACGACCCGTGTGTCACGGCCGTCTTCTGCGCCAACGACGAGACCGCCTTCGGCCTGATGCGCGCCCTGCACGAGGGCGGACGACGGGTGCCGCAGGACATTTCTGTGATCGGTTTCGACGACATCGGGCTGGCCCCCTACGCCCAGGTTCCGCTCACCACCATCCGACAGGACTTCCACCAGATCGGCCATGAACTCGTCCGCCTGGTGCTGGCCCAGATGGCCGGGACGCCGCGAGCGGAACTGGGGCGGGTGGTGCTCCCCAGCGAGCTGATCGTCCGGGGGAGCACGGCAGTTCCGCGGCCTCGTTCGTCCTAGTCGCGGCGAGCGCCAGCAGTCGCGTCGTGCCCGTGGTGTGCGATAGGAGAACCGTTCAGTACAATTTTCTTACGGTACCGTAGGTTACGCATCCGTAGGTTACGGGTGCGTAGACGGAGGTTCGCGCGATGAACGAGAACGGTCTTCCTACTGTCATCCAGGGCGGCATGGGCGTTGCCGTGTCCAGCTGGCGGCTGGCGCGTGAGGTCTCGATGGCCGGCGAGCTCGGCGTCGTCTCCGGCACCGCGCTCGACGCGGTGCTCGCCCGCACGCTTCAAGACGGCGACCCGGGTGGTCACTACCGTCGCGCGCTGGGCGCCTTCCCCAACCAGGAGCTCGCCGAGGCGGTCCTGGCCAAGTACTTCAAGCCGGAGGGACGCGGTGGCGCGCCCTACCGTCCTGTCCCCACGCTGACCGTCGACCCGTCCGATGCGACCGTCCAGCTGGACGCCGTCGCGAACTTCGCCGAGGTCTGGCTGGCAAAGGAGGGTCACGACGGCGTCGTCGGCATCAACTTCCTGGAGAAGATCCAGATGGGCACCCCCAGCGCCACGCTGGGCGCGGTGATCGCGGAGGTCGACTACGTCCTGATGGGCGCCGGCATCCCGCGTGAGATCCCGCAGCTGTTGCGTGACCTGTCCGCCGGACGTGTGGGCGGCGTACACGTGGACGTCGAGGGCGGGGATGCACACTGGTCGGCCGTCGACCCGCAGGTCGCCCTGGGCGCAGGCGTGCACGAGTTCCCGACGCCGCGCTTCCTGGCGATCATCTCGGTGCACTCGCTGGCCGGCTTCCTCAACCGGGACGAGAAGATCAAGCCCTTCGGCTTCGTCGTCGAGGGTCCGGTGGCCGGTGGCCACTCCGCTCCCCCGCGCGGCAAGATGACGCTGGACGAGTCGGGCGACCCGATCTACGGCGAGAAGGACCTGGCCGACCTGGAGAAGATGGTGGCCTTCGGCTCCCCCTTCTGGATGGCTGGCGCCTACGCCACCCCCGAGGCGGTCGCCGCCGCGCGTGCCGCTGGCGCCGAGGGCGTCCAGTGCGGCACGGTCTTCGCGATGGCCAAGGAGTCCGGGCTCACCGACGAACTGCGTGACCAGCTCGTCGGCCAGCTGCGGGACGAGGAGCTGGACGTGCGCAATGATCCCCGGGCCTCGCCTACCGTCTTCCCCTTCAAGATCGCGCAGATGCCCGGCACGCTGAGCGATCCGGCCATCTACGAGGCACGTCCACGACTGTGTGACCTGTCATACCTGCGCCAGCCCTACGCCCGCGAGAACGGGACGATCGGCTACCGCTGCGCGTCCGAGCCCATCGACGCCTACCTCAAGAAGGGCGGCGCGCTCGAGGACACCGTGGGCCGCAAGTGCCTGTGCAACTGTCTGATGGCCAACATCGGCCTGGGCCAGGAGCGCAAGGACGGCTACAAGGAGGCCCAGGGCGTCACCCTCGGCCAGGACCTCGAGGGCGCCAGGCGCCTGCTCGCCGCGCACCCGGATGGCTGGAACGCCCGCGAGGTCGTCGGTTTCCTGCTCGGCAGCTGACGCCCTTCGTTCCCGAGCCCGGCCTCCCCTGGATCCCCGAGCCTGCCGAGGGCTCACCTACGGCCCGCTCCGCCACGATGTGCGCCTATTCGCCTTTCTAGGCCTACAGCTAGAAATCCTGAGATACTCCAATCGAAACCGCCAGAGCCGCCCATGTGCGGCCAAGGGGCAGCGGCTTTGCNNGATTGCTCTGAGGCGGCGATTGTGGCGAAGAAGCGCGGCATGTTCTGGTCGCGCTGGCCGAAGGGACCCCTCGACGGACTCGGGATCGTGCGGGGTGCGGGA
The DNA here is from genome assembly GCA_002387005.1 of Propionibacteriaceae bacterium UBA4569. GTDB lineage: Bacteria > Actinomycetota > Actinomycetes > Propionibacteriales > Propionibacteriaceae > Luteococcus > Luteococcus sanguinis. Next base: position 3,803 of record DGKN01000179.1, on the reverse strand, counting down.
CCTGGGATGGTGCGCGGTGAGGCTCGGGTATCGACGATTGCGCCGTATCTGATCATCTAGCTTTTGGCTTAGATACACGCATACGAGGCAATCAGGCTGGTCACATGCGGGTGGGCCGGACCAGAAACGCGGGAACGTTCCATGAACGGGGGCCGGGCAACCCCGAATGGAGCCCCACTGCGCCGGACGCCGACGAGCGCAAGCCCCACCGCGGACGCCACCCGTTCGGGGTGCGCCACCGAGACTGACCATGACGTCGGACTCGGGATCCGGTTCGAGCGAATGCCTGGGCCCATCATCTGGCGAAGGGGTCAGCCGAGGAGGCGACCGCCGAGGTCAAGTGCGCCGGGCAGCAGGAAGAGCATCCCCAGTGACCACACCAGATGCGTGATGGTCGGGGCCAGGAAGCCACCGGTCGCTCGTCTCTGCAGCCCGACCACCAGCCCCAGCAATGCGGCCGCCAGCACCAGCAGCGGGATGCCCGAGAAGGCCGTGACCACGGCGTAGAGCCCGGTGCTGACCAGCACCCGCTGGCGTCGTCGCACAGCTTGGAAGAGCGCCCCGCGGAAGAAGTACTCCTCCCCCAGACCATTGACGGCGGTGAGCGCGGCAACCAGGGGCAGGGAGCCACGTCGGGCGTGGTCGAGCAGGTCCTGCACGGGCCCGGCCAGCAGCGGGATCCGTGACACCAACAGCGCACCAGCCAGGAAGAGCGCCAGCAACGATCCTCCCCAGACCAGCGACTGGACGACGCCGTGGGTCAGCGTCTGGCCGTGGCGGGGACGGGCGTGGCCAGGGGCAACCGGACCAGACAATCGGGCCCCGACCAGCCACACCAACGCCAGCCCAGCGGTCGCCGGGTAGAACAGCGCGTCACCGGGCGCCACGCCCAGCGACCAGCGCAGCGTGAGCGCCCCAACCAGCAGCGTCGCCGCACAGACGACCATCCGGCGCACCGGCTTCTCGTCCGTATCGGCGTCGGTCTCGACGGCAGGGTCGAGCAGGGAGGCATGGACGAAGCGGCGCAGCTCGTCCAGCGCCGGGGATGACATCATCGGTCTGCCTCTCGTGTCGGCCGTGGCCAACCTAGCCGCCCCGGGGTCGCTGGTGGTGGCTGACTTCCTTCGCTGTCGGCAAACACGGTCACGCAGGTGGTGCGCAGGCGGGCACGCTCGGGCACGATGTGACCGTGACCCAGAACCCCGCCCCCATGTCCGACAACCGACTCGGCCTGGTCACCGGCGCGTCCGGATACATCGGTGGGCAGGTGGTCGGGCGATTGCTGGACGAGGGCTGGCGGGTCCGCGTGCTGGCCCGCACGCCGGGCAAACTTCCCGACGAGTGGCACGACCGCGTGGACGTCGTCGAGGGCGATGCCGGCGACGCGGATGACCTTGCGAAGGCATTGCTGGGAGTGGACGTCGCGTGGTTCCTGATTCACTCGATGGGCGACGAGGACGACTTCGCCAAGCGCGACCGCGAGATCGCCGAGGCCTTCGCGAGCGCGGCGCGTGACGCCGGAGTGGGCCGGATCGTCTACCTGGGTGGCCTGCACCCCGACGGCGAGGAACTCTCGCCCCATCTGGCCAGCCGGGTCGAGGTGGGCAAGGTGCTGATGGCCAGCGGGGTGCCCACGGCGGCAGTCCAGGCGGGCGTGGTGCTGGGCGACGGGTCGGCGGCCTTNNGCTGGGCGACGGGTCGGCGTCCTTCGACATGCTCAGGACGCTGTCCGAGAGACTGCCCGGATCGATCGGCCCACGGTGGCTGAAGAACCGCATCCAGCCGATCCACGTGGATGACGTCGTGCACTACCTCGTCCGCGCTGCTGACCTGCCCCCGGATCAGAACCGAAGCTTCGACGTGGGCGGGCCCGACGTACTGAGCTATGCCGAGATGATGTCGCGCTATGCCAGCGTCGAGCACCTTGGCCCCCGGCCGTCGCTGACGGCTCCGGTGTGGACGCCAAGGCTCGCCTCACGGTGGATCAGCCTGGTGACCCCGGTGCAGGCCGCGATGGCGCGTCCGCTGGTGGAGTCCTTGCACCACGACAATGTCGTTTCCGAGCGGGACCTCGAATCGCTGGTCGGCGCGCCGAGCGGGGGCGCGACCGGATTCGACGAGGCCGTCAGACGGGAAGCCGCGGACCTCGACCAGTACCGCTTCTGGAAGATCCTGGGCGCAACCACCGCTGCTGCCGCTGGTGCCGCGGTGATCGGGACGATCGCCACCGTCCCCGCGACAGGCTGGTTCAAGACCCTCGACAAGCCAGCTTGGCAACCCCCGAACAGCGTCTTCGGACCCGTCTGGACCGCCTTGTACGCAGACATTGCGATCATGTCTGCGCTGCACCTGGCCGACCTGCTGGATGCCGGCGAGCAGGACGAGGCACGCGAGTTCGCAGGCGCGCTCGGTGTGAATCTGGTGCTCAACGGCGGCTGGTCCTGGGTCTTCTGGCAGGCACGTCAGCTGGGAGCCGCCACGGGGGTGGCCGCTGCCCTGGCCGCCAGTTCCGCAGACCTGGTGCGTCGGGTGGGCAAGCGTCACGAGCGCGGCGTCGCCTTGGCCCCCTATGCGGCGTGGACGGCCTTCGCCACCGTTCTCACCGCCGAGTTGTGGCGTCGCAACCGCTGACGTCCATTCGTTCGTTCGTTCGTCCGATCATTCGTCCCGAAGGAGCACCCCATGACCGCTGATCAACAGACGATCCGTGACCTTGTCGACGGCATCCGCTTCGCCATGCTCACCACGCAGGACGGCGGGCGGCTGGTGAGCCGTCCGATGACCCCGCTGCGCATCGAGGACGACCTGACGCTGCTGTTCGTCACCCAGCGCGACACCGACGTGGCCCAGCAGTCGGTGGCCGGGCCATTGAACCTCGCCTTCGCCGAGAAGGGCACCTTCGTATCGATCTCGGGCACCGCCGAGTTGCTCGACGACGTGGAGCTCAAGAAGGACCTGTGGAGCATCGCGACCGAGGCGTACACCGAGGAGGGCCCCGAAGACCCGAGCAATGTCGTCCTCGCCGTGCACCCCGAGTCGGCCAGCTACTGGGAGTCGGCGTCCGCGCCGGTGACCATCGTCAGCATGCTGAAGGCGGCAGTCACCAACGGCAAGCCCGAGGCCGGGGACCACGGCACCGTCGAGTTGTGAAGCCGTCACTACCGAAGCGCTCCCGTGGCTGAACCGGAGCGCACCGAAGACGGGCGCTACATCGTGGTGGACGGGCGTCGCTGGCGTGCCAGCGACCCCGCCATCCCGGACGCCCTGAGGGCGGAGCTGGTTGCCGAACTGATGGACGCAAGGCGGCTGGTCCGCACCGACCCGGCAACGGCCAGACCCCGAGTGCAGGACGCGAAGGTCGCCCTCGGTGAGCGCGGTGAGCCCTGGTGGGAGCCCACCGACGAAGGCCGCCGGGTGCGTCTGGCAGCATCGATCCGGGCGCTGTTGAAACATCGGGACGGGTCGACGATCTGCCCCAGCGATGCAGCCAGGGTGGTCGGCGGTGAGGGTTGGCGCGACTTGATGGGTTTGGCGCGCGAGGTCGCCGGGGAACTGGCAGCGAACGGGCAGATCAGGGTGCAACAAAAGGGCGTGGACGTCGATCCGGCCACCGCCAAGGGTCCGATCAGACTGGCCCCGCTGGAATCGCAAAACCTCGACTAGGGATCCATGGGCGTTCCCGAGCCGGTGCCGTCTTCACGGTTTCCAGCAGCTCGCCGAGCGGCGGAGAGCCTCTTTCGCGACATCGACGTGTCCGGATGGTCCGCCCCCAACACCCGCTCACGGTCGGCCAGCACCGCCTC
>DGKN01000071.1 GCA_002387005.1 Propionibacteriaceae bacterium UBA4569 | reverse complement strand
GAACAACCCGGTGCTGATCGGTGAGCCCGGCGTCGGCAAGTCGGCGTGCGTCGAGGGCCTGGCCCAGGCGATTGTTCGCGGCGACGTGCCCGAGACCCTGCGCGACAAGCAGATCTACACCCTCGACCTCGGCGCGCTGGTGGCCGGCAGCCGCTACCGCGGCGACTTCGAGGAGCGCCTGAAGAAGGTGCTGAAGGAGATCAAGACCCGCGGCGACATCATGCTGTTCATCGACGAGATCCACACCCTCGTCGGTGCCGGCGCAGCCGAGGGCGCGATCGACGCCGCCAGCATCCTGAAGCCGATGCTGGCCCGCGGCGAGCTCCAGACCATCGGCGCGACCACGCTGGACGAGTACCGCAAGCACATCGAGAAGGATGCTGCCCTCGAGCGTCGCTTCCAGCCGATCCAGGTGGCCGAGCCAAGCATCGCGATGACCGTTGACATCCTCAAGGGGCTGCGCGATCGCTATGAGGCGCATCACCGCATCACGATCACGGACGAGGCACTGGCCGCGGCCGCGAACCTGGCCTCCCGCTACATCCAGGACAGGTTCCTGCCCGACAAGGCGATCGACCTGATCGACGAGGCTGGCGCCCGGATGCGGATCGAGCGGATGACCGCCCCGCCGGACCTGCGTGAGTTCGACGAGAAGATCGCCCAGGTGCGCATCGAGAAGGAGGCCGCCATCGACGGCCAGGACTTCGAGCGTGCCGCCTCCCTGCGTGACGACGAGAAGCAGCTGATGGCTGCTCGTGCGGAGAAGGAGGAGGCCTGGAAGCTGGGCGAGAATGACTCCCCGGCGCAGGTCGGCGAGGAGGAGATCGCCACGGTGCTCTCCAGCGCCACGGGCATCCCGGTCTTCAAGCTGACCGAGGAGGAGTCGGCCCGACTGCTCCACATGGAGGACGAGATCGGCAAGCGCTACATCGGCCAGGCCGACGCAGTGAAGGCCCTCTCGCGCTCCATCCGTCGCACCCGCGCCGGCCTGAAGGACCCGAAGCGTCCGTCCGGTTCGTTCATCTTCGCCGGCCCCTCGGGCGTCGGCAAGACCGAGCTGACCAAGGCGCTGACCGAGTTCCTCTTCGGTGACGAGGACGCGCTGATCACCCTGGACATGTCCGAGTACTCCGAGAAGCACACGGCGAGCCGCATGTTCGGTTCCCCGCCCGGCTACGTCGGTTACGAGGAGGGTGGCCAGCTCACCGAGAAGGTGCGCCGCAAGCCCTTCAGCGTGATCTTGTTCGACGAGATCGAGAAGGCCCACCCGGACATCTTCAACTCGCTGCTGCAGATCCTGGACGAGGGTCGCCTGACTGACGCCCAGGGCCGCGTGGTCGACTTCAAGAACACTGTGATCGTGATGACGACGAACCTCGGTTCGCGCGACATCTCGCGCTCGGTCTCGCTCGGTTTCAGCCGCGGCGGGGACGAGGAGTCGAGCTACGAAAGGATGAAGGCGAAGGTCTCCGAGGAGCTCAAGCAGCACTTCCGCCCCGAATTCCTGAACCGCGTGGACGAGGTCGTGGTCTTCCACCAGCTCACCCAGGCGGACATCGAGAACATCGTCGACCTCATGGTGGCCCAGATCGAGGGCCGTCTGAAGGACAAGGACATGGGTATCGAGCTCACGCCCGCCGCGAAGGCTCTGATCGCCAAGCGTGGTTACGATCCCGTGCTGGGTGCCCGTCCGCTGCGTCGCGCGCTCCAGCGCGACATCGAGGACGTGTTGGCCGAGAAGATCCTGTTCGGGGAGCTGAAGCCCGGCGAGATCGTGGTGGTCGACGTCGCCCCGGAGGGCTCGGAGGATCCCTTCACCTTCACCGGTGCGGCGAAGGCCGAGGCTCCGGATCTTCTCCCCGCCGAGTTCACGGCACCGTCCAGTGACGGACCCGCGAACGATGCTCCGGGCGAGACGGCCTGACCCTGACGCACGAAGAGGGCGCCCCCACTGGGGGCGCCCTCTTTTCGTCGTCCGGGTCCCGGTGACCGGGCGGCTCAGCCGGCGAGAGCGTACTTGCCGNNAGCACCAGCCCATTCCACAGCCAGGTGCGGTCGGGGCCACCGGCATTGGCCTGGCGTACCGCCCGCGCGTCCAACCAGGCGACCAGGATGCCGACGACGAAGCCACCGGCGTGGGCCTGCCAGGCGATGCCGGGGATCAGCAGCGGGATGGCGGCGTTGATGGCGAGGATGAACCACAGCTGCTGGGTGGACTGGCCGACCAGCCGCTGCAGCACCAGCAGGGCGCCGAAGAGTCCGAAGACCGCACCCGAGGCGCCGACGACCCGGGTGAACCACGGGTCGCCGCCCTCCGGCGCGAGCAGGATGAAGGCGGTGCCGCCGCCGATGGCGGCCAGCAGGTACAGCGCGGCGAAGCGGGCTCGGCCGAGCGCGCCCTCGATCGCCTGGCCGACGGCCCACAGCGCCCACATGTTGAACAGGATGTGGGTGATGGCGGTCGGGGAGTGGGCGAAGGCGGACGTGAGGATGCGCCAGGGCTGCGTCCTGGCCTGGACGGGCGTCATCGCCACGGCTTCATATACGCCCGCCACCAACATCTCACCCATCTACACCAGGACGCAGATGGCGCCGATCCACATCGTCACCACCGGCTGCTCAGGTCG
>DGKN01000130.1 GCA_002387005.1 Propionibacteriaceae bacterium UBA4569 | reverse complement strand
GTGGTGTCCCAGCCGGTGCCGTCGTAGGCCCAGTCGCGCAGGATCAGGGTGGCGTCGTCGGTGTCTTCGTCGGCGAGGAGGTCGACGGCGTCCCAGTTGATGGCCTGGCCGGTGCGGCGCTGTTCAGCCATGAGGGCTTGGAAGCGGGCCCGGGCTCGTCGGAGGGCGCCCAACGTGACGGAGTATCGGCGGGATTTGGTGGAGAAGTGGCCACGGAAACCGAGTTCGTGGGCCCATTTGCCTATGTGGGCGTAGACGTCGAGGCCGTCCTTGCTGACCGGGCCGGTCACCTGGTGTCCGGTGCGGCGGAGGTTGTCGCGTGCTCGGGCGTGGCCGGACCAGGTGCGGCAGAGCGCGACGAGCTGGTCGAGGTGCGGGTTCGAAGCGACATGCTTGGCGGCGGTGGCGTCCTTGGTGGCGTACTTCGCCAGGTATCCGGCGACCTGGGCGGGCTGCAGCTCGGCGTCGGGATTGTCGGGGCGCTGACCGTTGCGAACGGATTTGGCGTCAACCTGCGAACCGAAGACCAGCAACACCGGCCGAACCGACGAGTGCGGGGCCGGGGCGACGTAGGACACGGCAGCGGCGGCTTCGCGGGCGGTCTGGGCGAGGATCTCGGCGGTGATGCCCGCGGGGGCGGGTGCGCCGATGCCCTGGTTGGCGGGGCCGTCGAGGCGGATGAGGGCGNNCTCGGCGACCTTCGCGAACTGCACCGAGGCCACGTCGCGCAGCTTCGAGGGCTTCACGCCGAGCACTTGGGCGAGGTGACGGCCGAGGGCGATAGTGAAGCGGCGCCACAGCTCGGGGGCCCACCACTGCCACATCAGGTGGTGGTCGTAGCGGTAGCAGTCCGGGCACAGCGGCTGGCCCAGGGCGGGGTCGTTGTCGTCGTGGCGAGTGGTGCACCACAGGGGACGTCCGTGGGGGCAGAGGTGTCCTTCACGGTGCGGGTGGCAGGGCTTGCCGCCGCGGGTGCCATGGACGGCGCCGAAGGAGGGTGCGGTGAGGGTGAGGAAGATCAGCGGATTGTCGGCGACGGTGTCGGGGATGTTCTTGCCGCCTTGGACGCCGCAGCGGATCACCTCGAAGGTGTCGCGGGCATACAGCCGCGAGCAGGACGGGCAGATGGTTTCTCGGCGGTTGCCGCAGCGCTGGAACAACACACCCAACGGCTGGTCTTGCGAACGGAAGACGGAGAGGACTTCGCCGGTCTGGGCGTCGAAGCGGCTGGTGGAGCCGGTGAGACGGATGGGGTGGGCGCAGTGCCCGACGTGGGCGACAGCAGTGGCGAAGGCGTCCCAGGTGCCGTCCTTGATGCGAGCGAGCATGGCGGCCTGGGCGCGGGGGCTCAGGTCGAGGTCGAGAGGGGCGGCCTCTCCGAATCCCTCGAAGTGGGCCCCCGCGTGGCCAGTCATGCCGCGTCTCCTCCCAGCACGTCATCCAGCGACGGCTCACGATCCCCGACCTTGTCGAGTGGATTCCCCTGGTCCTCGACGTTGCGGGGCTGGCGGGGCTTGCGCGGGGCCCTGGGCTTGCGGGCACGGGGTNNGAGGCGGCATCCACGACAGCGAACGTGGCGGGCGGGAGGGCATCCTCGGCGGCCTGCTGCTCGGTCGGCAGGGCGATGCGGATCGGGGACGGATAGCGGCGGGCGACCTCGCGGATGGTCGAGGATTGCACGCTCCCTTGAGGAGAATTCGAGCCTCGAATATCTCCTTAACTGTATTCATGAACCGAAAACTTTGACGCAGACGGCAAACACTTTCCGCGCAGCAAGCCGCATGATGACAAGACCGTAATTAGGCTGGTGTGGCGCGATGAAACATTGACGCCACACCAGCGTGATTAAAGCGGGATAGAGCCGTGCGCTAGGCTTGAGCTTTTTGGTAAATTGTGTCGTCGTTCTGTGAAGCAGCTACTTCCGAGGGGAATTGCTCCAGGTCTGGGGTAACCTTTTCGTGAGACGCTTCTTTTTTGAAATCTGCGAGAGCCGTCGAAGGGCTACCGGTGATCTCGACGGGCTGGCGCCCCGTGGGCACCATGTGCCAACCACGCGAACTGGCTCGCGTCACGAACAGGTACGTGTGTCCCTCCTCGAGGGGGATGACCCCCTCGACAACGAATCGTTCCTTCTTTGCTGAATCGAGGCCGCCCGATTGGGCAATGTGGATGGTTTTCGTTACCCGACCTTTCGAAACATCCAAGACCTTAGCGTTCCACACGGTCACCGGCAGATCGCCCGAAATTGAATGGTACTTCGGACCTGAGGTGACTTCAGCAACAAAGACGTCATCCGCCCAAGCCGCTGCATTGGCGGCTTTGTCTAGGTCGAAGGCTTCCGTGGCCGCCACGTGCACATCCCGAACGGGCTGCATCTGCCATGCGGCGGCCCCTGCTGTCGCGGTCGCGAGAAGAACAGCGCCGAGGGCAAGCTTAGAATGGCGTTGGTTCATTCTCAGTGCCCCCAGATCGAGTAGTACTTGTTCTTATCCGCCGTGCTTGGAGCATAAACGGTTCGCCCGTCGTCGTTGCAATACATTACTGTCGCGGGCGTGTTGGTGTGGCCTAGGCGGAGTGCATGGCCGAGCTCATGTACCACCACTCCCTTGCGCTTGGCGCTGCTGTACTTATCGGTGTAATATTTGTTGATCCAAATCGTGTCAGCGCCAGTTCTTTGGGTCCACAGTCCTGAATACGAAACGGATGGATTGATTACATCCGCGATTTCGACATCGTTGTAGGTGTTCCATGCGTTAGGTAGGATCTTGATTGTCCCGAGCGCGTTCCAGTTGCTAATTGCTGCACTGGTTTCTGGGATCGTCCCACCATTGACGTAGCGCATCTCCTTGCCGTCCACGGAACCGGGAAGGAGGGGATCATTGGTGCAAGCAAACGCTGGGGCGGCGGGAAATTGACACTGCCAACGATGTCAGCAGGCTGCACGCGGAGGCCGCTGCTAGTTTTCGTCGCATCTTTGCGATCCTTTCGGGGGCAGGTGCTTAAGTTTCACACGGTCGATTGTTCGACGTCAACGGGCTGTAAGAATTTTCCCTACTGACTCAAGGCGCCTTCGGCGCACGTGGCCGGTGACAGCGGGGCCCCGCGACAGGGCCCCGGGCTCCGGTCGCTTCGCTCCCTNNCTCGACCTGAGCGAACCCGCTTGGCAGGCGACCGTCGGCTACGGCCCGGCACGATTCGCGTCCTATGCACGCGTGAGCCTGCTCGCACCTCCACCGCCGGGGCGCGGCGCCCTGTCCCAGCTCCACGACGATGACGGCGACGAGCTCCGCATCATCGACACAGCCCTGGCCGTGCTGACGCCGTGGACCACGACCCCGAACGACGCCTATTTCCTGCTGTGGGACGGGATGCCCTGGACGGACTGCGTACCGCGCCCCGCGCGACCACCGCTGACCAGCTATGCCCGTAACTACTACATCGTGCGTGGTCCCCTGGGTGCCCTGGCCGCTGGGGGAGAGGAACAGATCGACGGCACCACGCCGGCCTTCGTCTGGCCGGCAGACAGGGCGTGGTGCCTCGCCTGCGACGTGGACCCCGATTGGGCAGGCGTGGGAGCACCGGCAGATGCCATCCAAGCGCTCCTGGCCGATCCGGGGCTTGATGCCGTCCTTGCCGAGCGTTCGGCCTAGACCCACCAGCGCGTGCACGCTCTCGCGCGTACCCATCAGCACGACGAGCAGCAGCGAAGCGAGAGCAAAGCTCCTCCAAGAGATGGCTGCCAAAGCTCCGCCACGATCCATGCCGACAGCACCCATCGTGGCAAAGTTCTCACCGGCATGGACCGCGCCGGTTCGATAATCGAACAGCAACTTTCGCGCGGACCCCGGCGGACCCCCGAGCTGAAATCACAGGCATTGGCGCACCCGTCGCAAGGCGTGAAACGGGCTCAAAACGGGCCGAATCCACGCCACGGAGGCTTTCGCAATGAGAAGGTCAGGCCCGAGTTGGACCTCTTTAGTGCCCTGAGATCTTCTCGATGAACTTGGCGGTGTTGGCGTCGATTCTTGGGTCGGCGGTGATGGTCTGCCCAGCGATCTGGATGGTGACTTCACGCAGCGGCCGGAGCAGGCGGACGAGGCGTTTGATGCTCAGCCCGGTCGTGGTCTGGAGGCAGCGGGCGACAGCGAGCGCAGCGAACACGATGGTCAGGTGCGCCTCGATGGCCTCGGCCTGGTGGTGGAAGATCGGCCGGGCCCGCAGGTCGTGTTTGGACATCCGAAAGGACTGCTCGACGTGCCACAGGTCGTGGTAGCTGTCCACCACCTTCTGGGCCGGCATGGAGCTGGTGGGGATGTTGGTGACGTAGCCCTTCAGCCCGACAAGGCGTTTCGCCCGGGCCAACGCGTCTTCGTTCAACACGCTGGTGCCCTTGTTGGATCTCGAGGTGCTGAGGAGTGGAATTGATCCATGTGGATCGGTTGGCGGAAGTGATCATAACAACTAAGATCCGGGTCACTGTCACGGGGGTTTGAGCGAGGCGATCGAAGTGGGCTCGCTCAAGCGAGAAGCTAAAATATTGACCCTGTGGAGATGGCTGGATCTGGTGCGTGGCTTTCAGCTGAATCTTTACGAGGGCTTCAGTGTCAACCGCATGTTGCGGCGACTCGTGTGTAACTAGCCAGTCAACCCCATTGTCGGGAGTCGGCTTGGCGAGCGTACATCCAGCAGCGCCCACAACGGCGTGCAAGTAACCCTCTTGCAATGTCTCTTTGGAGCGGTTCATGTCGATGGCGCCCCTGGACCATCCGGTTGGGGGCATCGGCGCCGTTGCCACTGTCATCAGATGCCAGGTCCTTCCATGGTCCCAAGCTGGCCAGCCAGCACTTACCACCGGCTGAGCACCCCCCCGCGCACCCCCAGAGGGGGACCGGAGAGCGCAACTGCAACGAGTGGAGCCTGTTGGCACGCTAGCAGGCAGCACCCTCACCGGGGGACAGCCGTTCGCAATGAGAAGGTCAGGGGTTCGAATCCCCTATGCTCCACCTGCAAGAAACCTCGCTGACTAGGAAGAACGATTCCGGTCATGCGGGGTTCTTTCCATTTCTGGATCATTGCGCCACCTCTCGTGGGCCGGGTTAGCGGCAGGAATGTGT
>DGKN01000199.1:775-5868 GCA_002387005.1 Propionibacteriaceae bacterium UBA4569 | reverse complement strand
GCCACGGCCGCCTCCAGCTTGTGCTGGTCGAGCTCGGCCGAGACGGTCGCCGCCAGTGCGCAGCCCAGTGCGGCAGGGGAGATGCGCGTGCTCGCGAGCCGCAGCACGCCGTGCTCGCGGTACCGGTCCAGCCGGGCCTGGACGGTGCCCCGGGCCAAGCCGGTCTTCTGCGCCAGCAGCAGGACGGACATTCGAGGGTCCTAGTCGAGGGTGGCCAGGATGCGGCGGTCTGTGTCGTCAAGCTGNNCCATTCTGCACGGCTTGGCGGGGGCGGTACTGCGCAATATGACCAATCTTCATGGATACGGTTGCGCAGATTGCAGCCATGGCCGAGAGTTTTGCCAACGGGTGGTGCTCACGAGGCCGATCCCGAGGACAGGTCCAGAGCNNGCTCACGAGGGGGCCCAGGGCAGGCGCAGCCGCCACCATCCGGCCAGCCACGTCGACGAAGATGACCGTGCCCCCAGCTGGGTTCCAGGAGTACCTGGGTTCCAGCTGGGGGCACGATCGATGTGCAGGGCGTTCGGCTCAGCCCTTGGCCTTGGCGCGCAGGGCGTCGATGTCGAACCCCATCGTGGGGCCGAGCTCCTCGACCTCGATCCCGTCCTCCCAGGGGTCATAGGGCTTCTGCTCGTACTCGTCCACGAAGCCCTTGGACGGGTCGTAGGGGTTCTCCAGCACTCGTCCCTCGGTGATCTGGGTCATCGCGTCGGCGCTGATCGCCTCGTCGGGCAGGTTGCGCAGGACGTCCTTGACGTAGCCGTGCGCCGCCTCGACCAGGGGGACTTCGCGGAATGCGCGCTGGGACGCATACCAGCGGTAGTCGAGCACCTCGTGGAAGAACTGTGCCGCATCGCGCTTGCCGGTCAGGTCGAGGGGGATGGTGGCGATGACCGGTTCGTAGCTCTCGGTGAGCCACTTGTGGGCCACCACCGCCTCGTCCATGTTCTGCAGGTTCTTGCGCGCCCGGTAGGTGTCGAGGTCGTTGAGCAGGCGCCGGGCCTGGTTCTCCTCGGCGTCGATCCCGGTCAGGCGCATCAGGCGTCGGCTGTGGTGGCCGGCGTCGACGACCTTGGGCTGAAGCCGGATCGTGTGCCCGTCGGCGGAGGTCTGGATGTCCAGCTCGGCGACGTCATAGCCCAGTGCATTGAGCCGTCGGACGCGTGACTCGATCCGGTGCAGTTCCGAGCCGGCGAACTCCTCAGCCCCGGTCAGCTCGTTCCACAGTTCCCGGTAGCGGGCCTCGATCGTCTCGACCAGCACCAGCGGGTCGAGCGCCTCATCGAGCATCCCGCCGGCCTCGAGGTCGCAGAACTCACCGAAGAGGTTGGTGCTTGCGATCGTCAGGTCGTGTTCGCGCTGGCCAGCGCGGAGCTGGGTGTGCAGCTCACCGGTCTCGGCGTCGACGAGGTAGGCGGCAAACTCGCCCGCGTCCCGTCGGAACAGCACATTGGACAGCGAGACGTCGCCCCACAGGAAGCCCAGCAGGTGCAGACGGGCGAGCAGCACGACGAGCGCATCAAGCAGCCTCATCACCGTCTCCTGGCGAACACCTTGGCTGAACAGTGCGCGGTAGGGCAGCGAGAACTGCAGGTGCCGGGTGATCAACACGGGGTCCAACGGACGGCCGTCCGGGGTGAGGCGCCCGGTCACGACGCCGGTGGGTTCCACGGAGGGAGTGCCCAGCCGCATCAGGTCGTGCAGCATCCGGTACTCGTGGATGGCCAGGTGCTCGATGACCTCCTTGGCGGCGTAGACCGTGTCGTCCACGCGGATGAAGCGCACGACATGTCGCGAGATGCCGCGGGGGAGCGCCACCAGGAGGTCGACCGGCCATTCCTCCAGCGGGGTGCCCCAGGGCAGCGGGATCAGTCCGGCGTCCGGCTTGGCCGACAGGAATCTAGGCACCCGTTCAGTTTGCCAGTCGTTTCCTTGGCCGGACGCCGAATGGGATTCACCCAGCCGTCGTGGCGTCCAGAGCCTCGAGCAGGTCGGCCACCAGGTCCTCGGGCTGTTCGAGCCCGACAGACAGACGGACCAGTCCGTCCGTGATGCCAGCCGCTGCCTGGATCTGTGGCGGCATGGACGCATGCGTCATCGTCGCCGGGTGGGCGGCCAGGCTCTCGGTGCCGCCCAGTGACTCGGCCAGTGTGAACACCTGCAGGGCCTTGGCGAAGGCCGTGACCGCCGGCAGTCCACCGGCGATCTCGAAGCTCAGCACGGATCCGAAACCGGACTGCTGGCGCGCGGCCAGCTCGTGACCGGGATGCTCCGGCAGGGACGGGTGATGCACGGCCGTGACGGCCGGGTGTGCCACCAGCGCGGCCACCACGGCGGCTGCATTCTCTTCGTGCACACGCATCCTGGCGTCCAGCGTGCGCAGCCCGCGCAACGTCAGCCAGGCGTCGAAGGCCGCTCCGGGCAGGCCGAGGGTGTTGCACCAGGTGGCCAGCTGCTCGGCGTGCTCGGGGCTCGCCGCGATCACCGCACCACCGAGGGAGTCGCTGTGGCCGTTGACGAACTTGGTGGTCGAGTGGACGACCAGGTCGGCGCCGTGCTCGATCGGACGCTGGAGCGCGGGCGAACAGAAGGTGTTGTCCACCACCAGCAGCGCGCCCTCGGGACGTGCTGCCGCGATGGCGGCAATGTCGGTGAGGCGCATCAGGGGGTTGGACGGGGTTTCCACCCAGACCAGGGCGGCGGGCGTCGCCAGGGCCGCTCGGGCGGTGTCGAGGTCGGTCAGGTCCACCAGGTCCAGCTGCAGGCGCCCCTTGTCGGCCAGCCGCTGAAGCAGTCGCCAGGTGCCGCCGTAGCAGTCATGCGGGGCGATGACGCGTCCGCCGACCGGGACGAAGGTCTCGACGACGAGCGTGACCGCGGCCATCCCGCTGGCTGTGGTGGTGCAGCCAGCGCCGGCCTCGAGGGTTGCCAGGGCCTCCTCCAGCGACCGGCGGGTGGGGTTTCCGGCGCGGACATAGTCGTAGTCAGGCGCATCACCGGGGAACTCGAAGCCGTAGTTGGTGCTCAGGTAGATCGGGGGGATGACCGCGCCCAGGGGGTCCGAGTTCAGGCCGGAGACGAGGCCACGGGTCATCCTGCTGGGCTCGAAGGTCATTCCACGAGGCTATCTGAGCAAGGTTGAGGATCCATGGGCACTCAGAGACCGGACAGCCACGTCACAAATAATGTGAATTGCTCAGTTTTCCTTGGGCTTCCTCTCAGGAAAGCCTACTTTCGAGGGCGCCGCAAGACTGCTGGAAGGACCAGCCGGGGCGCTCACGCCCCAGAACCATCAAGGAGACGTCCCATGGCACTCATCACCACCCGCAGGGCAGCCGCCACCCTCGCCACCACGGCCATCATGGCCGGCGGACTGGTCACCACCGCCCAGGCCTCCACCGGCCCTGACCAGTCGGGGCATCGGTCGTCCGGGACGAAGCCCAGCACCGACGCCCAGCGTCCGGATCCCAGCACCACCGATCACTTCGCTCCCAGCACCACCGATCGCTTCGCTCCCAGTACCACCGATCGCTTCGCTCCCAGGGCCTCCGCCGCGACGACAACGAGCTACGCCCAGCTGAAGAAGGCATCGACCGCCACCGGCACCCGGACGGCTGCAACGGCACCCGTTCGCACCGCGCTGGTCAGCGCGACGACCTCCTCATCCAGCGCTACGTCCGCCTCGAGCGGGACGTCCTCGTCGAGCGCGACCACTGCCGCCGCCTATACCTCGTCCACCGCCGTGAACTACGCCAGCTCGACCACGGTCAGCACCGCCGGACTCTCGGCGAACGCCGTCAAGGTGATCCAGGCGATCAACGGCGACTTCCCCCAGATCACCTCCATTGGCGGTCTGCGCTCCGGATCGGACGCCCAGGACCACGGCACCGGCCACGCGGTGGACCTGATGATCCCTGGCTACTCGACCGCCGAAGGCAAGGCGCTCGGCGACGAGATCGCCGCCTACCTGCAGGAGCACGCTGAGGAGCTGGGCGTGACGTACGTGATCTGGAGCCAGCACATCTGGAGTGTCCAGCGCAGCTCCGAGGGCTGGCGTGCCATGTCCGACCGGGGCGGCGTCCCGGCCAACCACTATGACCATGTCCACGTCAGCGTGAACTGATCGCTCATCCCCACCCCTCGGACGAGCAGGAGCCCCCGCCGCATCAGCGACGGGGGCTCCTGTTGCCCTCTCGGGGGGTCGTGCTTCAGGAAATGCGCTCCTGGGTGGCGTTGCTGAACACGTGCACATTCTGCGGGTCCACGGACAGGCGAACCGCGTTGCCACGCTGGGGAGCCTGGCGGGACGAGATGCGCGCCACCATCTGCTGGGCGGTGATGCGCTCGTCCTCGGGCAGGCCCGACAGGGTGCCGTAGAGGTAGGCGTCGGCGCCCAGGTCCTCGACCACCGCGACGTCAAGGCCGATGCCCTGGCCGTCCTGCGCGATGTTGAAGGCCTCGGGACGGATGCCCACGGTCAGCGTCTGCTCGCCCGGCGCGCGGTCGAGGATCTCCCGGGGGACGGGGACGACGTAGTCGCCGACCTTGACGCCGCCGTCGACGACCTTGCCCTCCATCAGGTTCATGGCGGGGGAGCCGATGAAGCCGGCCACGAAGAGGTTCTTCGGGGTGTCGTATAGCGCCAAGGGGCTATCGACCTGCTGCAGCAGGCCGTCCTTCATGACGGCGACGCGGTCACCCATCGTCATGGCCTCGACCTGGTCGTGGGTCACGTAGACGGTGGTGACGCCCAAGCGCGACTGCAGGGCAGCGATCTGGGTACGGGTCTGCACGCGCAGCTTGGCGTCGAGGTTCGACAGCGGCTCGTCCATCAGGAAGACCTGCGGGTTGCGGACGATGGCGCGACCCATGGCGACGCGCTGGCGCTGACCGCCGGANNGGCGACGCGCTGGCGCTGACCACCGGAGAGCGCCTTCGGCTTGCGGTTGAGGAAGTCCTCCAGGCCGAGGAGCTTGGCGGCCTCCTGGACGCGCGCGGTGCGCTGGTCCTTGGGGACGTTCTGCATCTTCAGCGCGAAGCCCATGTTGTCCGCCACGGTCATATGGGGGTACAGGGCGTAGTTCTGGAAGACC
>DGKN01000199.1:0-741 GCA_002387005.1 Propionibacteriaceae bacterium UBA4569 | reverse complement strand
GAAGACCATCGCGATGTCGCGATCCTTCGGGGGCAGGTCGGTGACGTCACGGTCGCCGATGAAGATGTTGCCCGCGTTGACCTCTTCCAGGCCGGCCAGCATGCGGAGGCTGGTGGACTTGCCACAGCCGGANNCTCGAGGTTGAGCTTGTCGACGGCGGCGCGGTCGGCACCGGGGTAGACGCGCGTGGCGTCCCTGAACGAAACAGTTGCCATGACGGCAGACTTCCTTTCCACGGGCAGGTACGTGCCCGACGATCCGTAGTGGAATGGGCCTCTGCGAGGTCCATTGGGACACTCTCCCACAGCCCATGCCCCACTCGGCAGGGGGGTCACTAATGTGTGGTCAAACAGTTATCAAGCGCGCGGCCACCGCCGCAGAACGGGGATGACCATGCTCATCGTCCACTGCAATGTCCACACCACCGACGACGGCGTCGAGGCCTTCAAGGCTGCATCGCTGGCGAATGCCGAGGCCAGCCGCCAGGAGCCGGGGGTCCAGGTCTTCGACTGCATCCAGTCGGACGACGACCCGACGATCTTCTGCCTGGTCGAGCACTACGACGACCCCGAGGACCTGGAATTCCACAAGACCCAGGCGCACTACCTGAAGTGGCGTGAAGACGTCGCCGACCTGATGGCCGAGCCCCGTCGCACCATCAAGTACCACGCAGTCTGATCGGTGAGGGGATGACCCCTCGAACCCCCGCCGCACTCGTGCGCACGGCCGCCGCAGACTGCG
>DGKN01000083.1:4910-5226 GCA_002387005.1 Propionibacteriaceae bacterium UBA4569 | reverse complement strand
CGAGGCGCCCGCCCGGCTTGAGCTCATCCGCAAGTCGCCGCCGGTCGTCCTCGACACCTGCCACAACCCGCACGGCGCCCGCGCGACGATGGCCGCGCTGGACGAGAACTTCGACCTGACGCCCGCCGTCGGCGTCGTCGCGATGATGGCCGACAAGGCCGTGGATGAGGTGCTCTCGATCTTCGCCGAGCACATGGACCGCATCATCGTCACCATGGTCAGCTCAACCGACCGGGGAATGGCCGTCGAGGAGCTGGCCGACCGCGCCATCGGTGCCTTCGGCGCCGAGCGCGTCTCCCAGGCACCCAATGTCACT
>DGKN01000083.1:4554-4765 GCA_002387005.1 Propionibacteriaceae bacterium UBA4569 | reverse complement strand
GGGTGAGGCTCCGCAACGAGAACCCGATGAACCGGGCGCTGGTGACGCTGCTGGCCTTCGAGGTGCTGATCTTCGCCCTCGCCTACCCCGTGATGATCATGGTCGATTCCGCGCACCCCGCCCATGCGGCGGTCTGGGTCGTGATCGCCTGCCTGATGGCGCTGGTCTCCTGCGGCGTGCTGCGCAAGCCCTGGGGCTGGTGGCTGGCCTG
>DGKN01000083.1:0-4465 GCA_002387005.1 Propionibacteriaceae bacterium UBA4569 | reverse complement strand
CGGGATGTACCTGATGGGCGCGATCCTGGCGGTGATCTGGATCGTCAGCTTCCTGCTGGGACGCAAGATCGAGGCCGACCAGGCCCAGTTCCGCGCCTGAGGTCGAGGCAGAGGTCGTCCGCCGGGCGATGCCCAAGTGGTATTCCTNNCTAGTAGTCTCGGGACATGACCGCATCGCAGCGCACCCTCGTCCTGTTGAAGCCTGACGCCGTCGAGCGTCGCCTGGTGGGCGAGATCGTCTCCCGCTACGAGGCCAAGGGCCTCCGGATCGTCGCCCTCGAGCTCCGCACTGCCGACGTCGCGACGGCCCAGGCGCACTATGCCGAGCACGTCGGCCGTGACTACTACCCCGGGTTGGAGCAGTTCGTCACCTCCGGTTAGCTGGTCTCACTGGTGCTCGAGGGGGAGCGCGCCATCGAGGCCGTCCGTTCCCTGAACGGCATCACCGACTCGGCCGTCGCCGCCCCTGGGACGATCCGCGGCGACTTCTCGCTGTTCACGAACCGAAACCTGGTGCACGCCTCCGACGCCCCGGAATCAGCCGAGCGCGAGATCGCCATCTGGTTCCCGAACCTGTGAGGTTTCGATGACCAATCCACCGAACGGTCCTCAGCAGGGCTCGGGTTTTCCGCAGTGGGAACCACCCGTGCAGAACCAGCCCGTGCAATGGCAGTATCCGCCGCAGGGTCAATTCGTCCAGCAGGGTCAGTACCCGCAGCAGGGTCAGTGGCCAGCGCCTGCACCCCAGTGGCAACTGCCCACCAAGGCGGAACCGCTGCCCGTCCAGCTTCGGCAGTACCAGGAGTTCTGGCGTTCGCCGCGCTGGAGCTGGTGGCGCCCGGTGGTGGCCACGGTGCTGGCGCTGGTGCTGTTCCTGGTCTCACAGACCGTTGCGCTGATCGTTGCGATGGCCGCCGATGCAGCGAGCGGACGCGTGCCGCTCGACCAGGCGATGGAGGAACTGGGGCAGAGCACCACGCCCGCCTTCTTCGCCGCCAACAATGTCTCGCTCGCGAGCCTGATCCCGATCTCCATGTTGATCGCGTGGTGGGTGACGGGGCAGCGTCCGAAGTGGCTCACCGGCGTGGTGGGCGGCTTCCGCTGGGGCTGGTTCGCGCGCTGCGTGGGCCTGCTGTTGCCGCTGTGGTTGGTCTACATCGGCATCGAGTGGTGGGCCATCTCGCAGTCTGATGAAGGCCTCGGCCTGAAGATCAACAATGACACCTGGTTCCTGCTCGCAACCATCCTGATCACCACACCACTACAGGCGGCCGGTGAGGAGTACGGATTCCGCGGTCTGCTCAACCGCGCGGCAGCCTCCTTCTTCAAGAACCGGACGCTCGGACTGCTGGTGGGCCTGGTCTTCAGCTCCTGCCTGTTCATGCTTGCGCACGGCGCCGGTGACCCCTGGCTGAACCTCTTCTACTTCTGCTTCGGTGCCATCGCGTGCATCATGACCTGGCGCACCGGCGGGTTGGAGGCGGCGATCGCGATGCACGCCGTCAACAACCTGCTCAGCGAGGCGAGCCTCCCGTTCAGCGACATCTCCGACATGTTCAACCGCGAGGCCGGTACGGCCGACGCCTCAGTGCTGATCGGCGTCGTCGTCCCGCTGATCGGTCTGGCGCTGGTTGAGTGGCAGGCACGCCGTCAGCAGATCATCCGCGCCACCGCCCCGGCCGCGGCGCTCCAGCCCCAACGTCTCGGTGCCAAGAACCAGCCCGCGCTGTCATGAGCAGGTCGGTGGCATCAGACCGCGTCCGGCTGCGGGACGAACAGCGGGACGCGGCGTGTGATGCGCTGGCATCCGTCGACGCGGCGTCCTCGACGCTGTGCGAGGGTTGGACGGCGCACGATCTGGCAGCGCACCTGTGGGTGCTCGACCACCCGTCCCCGAGTTGGGCCGGGTTGGTGGTGCCCAGCATCGACCCCCTGGCGGCCACCAAGAAGCGTTGGCCCTACGCCGAACTCGTCGGACGACTGCGCAACGGCCCGTCCACCTTCGCGTGCATGCCCCTGGACCCCCGGGCCGGCAACCTGCACGCGATCGGCGAGTGGTTCGTCCACACCGAGGACGTTCGGCGTGCGCACGACCTGCCGCGGCGCCAGTACACGGCCGAACTGCAGGACGCGCTGTGGGCGCGGGTGCAGAGGGCGGCGCGGCAGTTGAACTGGCGCCGTCCGACAGGCTTGGTGCTGCGCCGGGTCAACGGCGGCACGTCGATGGTGGTCGACAAGCCCGCCGGTGTCGTGGTCACCGGCGAGCCGGCCGAGCTGATGATGTGGGCCCATGGACGCACCTCCGTCGCGGATGTGGTGGTGGAACCACAGCCCTGACCCCTGGACATGCTCGGGGAACGGACCGGGTCCAGGGTTCGGGGATCGTGAGTTGTGGGAAAGCTCACCTACAATCGACGGACCATGACTGAGCAGCTCACCTCCACCGCGCCCGAGTCCCTGTTCGGGCGGCTCGAACCCCTGCTCGCGCAGGTCAGCAAGCCCATCCAGTACGTGGGCGGCGAGCACAACTCCGTCGTCAAGAACTGGGACGACGTGGACGTCCGTTGGGCCCTGATGTACCCCGACGCCTACGAGGTCGGCCAGCCCAATCAGGGCGTCGCGATCCTCTACGAGATCCTCAACGAGCGCGACTGGATCCTCGCCGAGCGCACCTACGCGGTGTGGCCGGACCTCGAGAAGCTGATGCGCGCCCACCAGATTCCCCAGTTCACCCTCGACGCGCACCGCCCCGTCGGCGCCTTCGACGTGCTGGGCCTGAGCTTCTCCACCGAGCTCACCTACACGAACATGCTCAACGCGCTCGACCTGGCCGGGCTTCCGATCCACGCGTCCGAACGCCGCGAGCACGACCCGATCGTGCTGGCGGGGGGGCACGCCGCCTTCAACCCCGAGCCGATCGCCNNACGCCGCGGTCTTGGGCGACGGGGAGGAGGCGACCCTCCACATCTCCGACATCATTCGCGAGTGGAAGGCCGAGGGCCGCCCCGAGGGTCGCGACGGACTGCTGATGCGCCTCGCCGCGACCGGCGCGGTCTACGTCCCCAAGTTCTACGACGTCACCTACCTGCCCGACGGGCGCATCCAGCGCGTCGCGCCGAACCGTCCCGGCGTCCCCTTCCAGGTGCGCAAGCACACCCTGATGGACCTCGACGCCTGGCCCTACCCGAAGAAGCCGCTGGTGCCGCTCGCGGAGACGGTGCACGAGCGCTACTCGGTGGAGATCTTCCGCGGCTGCACCCGCGGCTGCCGCTTCTGCCAGGCCGGGATGATCACCCGTCCCGTGCGGGAGCGCAACATCGAGACCATCGGCTCGATGGTCGCCGCCGGCCTGCAGGCCACCGGACTTGAGGAGGTGGGCCTGCTCTCCCTGAGCTCGGCCGACCACTCCGAGATCAAGGACGTCACCAAGCAGCTCGCCGACCGCTACGAAGGCAGCAATGTCTCGCTGTCGTTGCCCTCTACCCGAGTGGACGCCTTCAACATCGACCTGGCCAACGAGCTCTCCCGCAACGGCCGCCGCTCCGGCCTGACCTTTGCCCCCGAGGGCGGCAGCGAGCGGATGCGCAAGGTGATCAACAAGATGGTCACCGAGGACGACCTGATCAACACCGTCGCCACCGCCTTCGGCAATGGCTGGCGGCAGGTGAAGCTCTATTTCATGTGCGGGCTACCGACCGAGACCGACGAGGACGTGCTGGCGATCGCCGGTATGGCACGTCGGGTCATCGAGACCGGACGACGGGTCGCCGGCACCCGAGACATCCGCTGCACCATCTCCATCGGCGGCTTCGTGCCCAAGAGCCACACCCCCTTCCAGTGGGCGGCCCAGGCCTCCCCGGAGGTGATCGACCACCGGTTGCAGATACTGCGCGAGGCGGTGCGCGCCGACAAGCAGTTCGGCAAGGCGATCGGCATGCGCTACCACGACGGCAAGCCCGGCNNCGGCGCATCGGCAAGGTGCTCGAGGCGGTCTGGCGCGACGGCGGCACCTTCGATGGGTGGAGTGAGCACTTCAGCTACGACCGCTGGGTAGAGCAGGGCAATGCCGCGCTGGCGCCCTTCGGCGTAGACATCGCCTGGTACACCACGCGTGAGCGCGACTACGCCGAGGTGTTGCCCTGGGACCACCTCGACTCCGGTCTCGACCGCGACTGGCTCTGGGAGGATTACCAGGACGCCATCGACGGCGCCGAGGTCGAGGACTGCCGCTGGACGCCGTGTTACGACTGCGGTGTGTGCCCGCAGATGGACACCGAGATCCAGATCGGCCCCACGGGCCGGACGTTGATCCCGCTGCAGGTCGTCGCCCGCGACCTCGGGGCCACCACCAGCGCCTGAGCGCTGGCAGGACCCGCGCCATGGGCGGGCCGCTCGGATGGCCCCGACCCCGCTCAGTTGCCCCGCCGCCGCTCAGATGGCACCGCCCCCGATTACCAGGGCATCG
>DGKN01000115.1:6194-6636 GCA_002387005.1 Propionibacteriaceae bacterium UBA4569 | reverse complement strand
TCCGACGCCGGGCCAACAAGACCCTAAGCCGGGCGCGGACGATGAAGGAGGCAGGTCGTGACGATCTACAGCGACTACACGCGGGACCGGATTGGGTGGTTCTTCGGGTTGCGGGCCTGGCAGTTGGCGGCGGTGTCGGTCTCGACGCTGCCGGTCTTCTGGGCTATCCAGCGCCAAGCGTGGCTGTCGATGCTGCTGTTCAGCCTGGTGTGGGCGGTGGTGGTGCTGGTGACGGCGGTGCAGGTGAAGGGTCGTCCGATGCTGGGCTGGTTGTGGGCGTTGGTGTGCTTCACCGTGGGCGCCGCGACCGGGGCGCGTCGGTTCACCGCCCGCGCCGCCCAGGGCAGGGCCACCAACCCGGAACAGGTCGATCTGCCGGGGGTGTTGGCGGGGGTGGAGATCCACGACGGCCCACCGACCGGGGCGGCGGCACGGCGGGGGG
>DGKN01000115.1:0-6104 GCA_002387005.1 Propionibacteriaceae bacterium UBA4569 | reverse complement strand
CCCCCCCCCCCCCCGCCACTCAGGGATTGTCGCGTCAGGTCAATGATGACCTGCATCGCTCGTTGTCCAGGGCCAGCGTGCGCACCGAGGCGTTCGTCACCATCGTCGTGCCTGAAACCCGGCTGGCCAGGGCGGCACGGCATTCCGGCGGTGGGTTGGCGGGGCGGGCGCGGGTGCTGGGCAGTGTGATGGCCGAGGTCGAGGCGGCGCTGCGGGGCGGGTTGAGTATGACGCAGGTGTCGTGGCTCACGTCCCCGGAGTTGGCGCTGGCCTGTCGAAGTGGCTTCGCGCCGGGTGACCGNNCAGCACGACCCGGGAGTGGAGGCGGGTGTGCCGTGGGCGATGGCCGGCCCGTCGGGGGCGGAGGCGACGGTGCGGCACTACTCCCACGATGCATGGAACTCGATCAGCGCGACGGTGATGCTGCCCGCCAACGGGGCGGCGTTGGGGGCGTTGGCGCCGGTGCTCACCCCGGACGAGGCGGGGGAGCGGCGCTCGTACATGGTGTGCTTCCCGATCCTGACCCAGCAGCGCGCCGAACGGCACAGCGACTCGGCCGAGTTTGCCGCCGACATGGGCGGTGAGCTGCGCCGCCGTGCCGGGGTGAAGGCCAAGGCCCGTCACCGCAATGACGCCGCCAAAGCGCACGGCGTCGACGAGAAACTGGCCCGGGGAGCAGCGCTGATGCGCCCCTACGCCGTGTGCACCGTCACCGCGCCCAAGACCGTCGCGATCGCCGACTACGGACGACGACTCGACGCGTCCATCCGACGCTCCGGATTCGCACCGCTG
Source organism: Propionibacteriaceae bacterium UBA4569 (assembly GCA_002387005.1). Taxonomy (GTDB): domain Bacteria; phylum Actinomycetota; class Actinomycetes; order Propionibacteriales; family Propionibacteriaceae; genus Luteococcus; species Luteococcus sanguinis. Next base: position 5,312 of record DGKN01000115.1, on the reverse strand, counting down.
CGCCTCGACCTCGCCCAGGACGCCGGCTTCCTCGCGTCCACCATCCCGCTTGGCCTCGGCCTGACCAGGACGGTGAACTGATGACCGGACGCACCGGACGCGACGTCGCCCACCTGCTGGCCGACTTCGGCCACGACCTGCCCACCCCACCCTCGACACCGCCCAGCCGACGGGACGGCAGGTTGTTCCACCACGCGCCCGCACGTGGCGCCTTTCGGCCGGGCCGAGGCTGGACACCCGCGGCGGCGCCGGTGGCGGCGTGGCGGATGACCTCCGACCAAGCGGGGGTGTGGTGGCCGTTCATCGCCACCCCCGGCCTGCCACCCACCGGCGCGCAGATGGGCATCGACCAACTCTCCGGCGGCTCCTTCTACGCCGACCCCCTCGGTTGGGTCCTCGACGACCAGATCCCCGTCACCAACCCCAACGTGATGGTCTTCGGCAAGCCCGGACGCGGCAAGTCCGGCACCACCAAGGCCTTCCTGCTGCGCATGATGGACTTCGGCTACCGAGCCCTCATCCTGGGCGACCCCAAGGACGAGTACGAAGCCTTGTGCCACGCCCTGGGCGTCGAACCCTTCGCCATCGGCCGCGGCCTCGCGACCCGCATCAACCCCCTCGACCTCGGCCCCCTCGCCGACGGCTGGGAACGGCTCGGCCGGGCGGAGGGGCAGCGCCGTTCTGCGCTGGTCTTCAGTCGCTGGCTCACCCTCGTGCGCGGGCTGGTCGGGTCACAGAAGGTGGGGGAGCAGCGCGTCCCCTTCGGCCCTTCCGACGAAGTCGTCGTCAAGATCGTCCTGGCGTACCTGTCCGGTTTCCGCGATGCTGCCACCCGGTTGACCGAGCCGACCATCCCGCAGTTGTGGCGAGCCCTCGACGAACCCNNCGAAACCCGCCTGCTGCGCGACGCCCTGGGCCAACTCGTCTCCGGAGCCCTGGCGGGCCTGTTCGACGACCACACCAGCATCCACGTCGACTGGCGCGCCCCCATCCAGTCCATGTCCCTGTCCCGCCTAGAACCCTTCGGCGACGAAGCCGTCGGCATCGCCCTGACCTGCCTCAACTCCTGGGGACGTGCCATGCGCGAGGTCGCCGAGGTCGGAGACCTGCGCATCGTCGTGCGCGACGAAGCCTGGAAACAACTGCGCCTGGGCCCCGACGCGGTCAAAAGCTTCGACGCCGACCTGCGCTTCTCCCGCCGCGACGGCGACATCCAATGGGCCGTCATGCACAAACCCTCCGATCTGCTGTCGGCCGGAGACCATGGATCTCAGGCCACCACCATCGCCAAGGACCTCCTGCACCTGGCAGACATCAAGATCCTCCATGGCCAAGACCGCGCCGTGGCCACCGAACTCGAGCACCTCCTCGGCCTGGGTGCCATCGCGCAGGACGTCATCACCACCTGGGCCATGCACGGCAAAGGACGAGCCCTGTGGCAGGTCGGCGACCAGCTCTACAAGGTCCAGACCTACCTTCATCCGCTTGAGGAACGCCTCACCTTCACCAACGACGCCATCGCCACGGCAGGCTGACCATGACCAAACTCCTCGCCACCCTGGCCGCGCTCATCACGGCGCTGCTGGCCGTGCCCATCGCCTGCGCCGCACTCATCACCGCCGGCAGCTCCGCAGCAGAACCCGAGACGGTCACGGACCCGGCCTGCCTGCAGGCTGCGCCGGCGGCGGGCCAGTGGCGCGCCCCTCTGGCTCCCGGCTACGCGATCACCTCCCGGTTCGGGATGCGACTGCACCCCGTCAGACGCGTGTGGAAGCTGCACAACGGCGTCGACCTCGTCGCCCCACCCGTAACCTCCGTCGTCGCCGCGGCCGGGGGCACCGTCACCACCGCCAGCCCACACCCGGCGTGGGGCAACCACGTCGTCATCCAACACGCCGACGGCATCACCACCCTCTACGCCCACCTCGCCACCATCCATGGCGGCATCAAGCCCGGCAGCCGCGTGACCGCCGGGCAGGTGCTCGGGGTGCAGGGCTCCACCGGCTACTCGACCGGTGCGCATTTGCACTTCACCGTCACCGTCAACGGCACCGAGGTCGACCCCCAGCCCTTCATGACCAACCAGGGCGCCCCACTCGACGGGCGACCCACCACCACAACACCCGCTCGTCCCACGGAAGCAACAGCTGAAGGCGGTATCGGATTCGACCTGCCCCAAGCGACCGTGCGGCAGGACTCCCTGCACAACCCAGCACTGCCCATCCCTGCAGAGGTGGAGAAGCTCTACAAGGACGCAGCCGCCAAATACGGCTTGCCCTGGACGCTGCTGGCCGGTATCGGCATGGAAGAGACCGCCCACGGCCGCAACACCGCCACGAGCTCTGCCGGGGCGCAAGGACTGATGCAGTTCATGCCCGCCACCTTCGCCCACTACGGCGTCGACGGAAACCACGACGGACGAACCGTCATCACCGACCCGGCCGACAGCATCCACTCCGCCGCCAACTACCTCGTCGCCTCCGGCGCCCTCAAAGGCCCCGACGGGATCCGCCGCGCCCTGTTCGCCTACAACCACGCCGACTGGTACGTCGGCGACGTCCTGTACTACGCCCATACCTACGGCGGCGGCACGGTCATCGGCACCACCACGAACTGCGAACCAGGGGTAGAAGCACCCGTCGGTCTCGGCGCCGAAGCCCTCCCCGCCGGTCAGACTGGCCGCGTCTTGGCGTGGGCGAAGACCAAGCTCGGCGGCCCCTACATCATGGGCGCAGCCGGGCCAACTGCGTACGACTGCTCCAGCTATGTCCAAGCCGCCTACCGCACCGCCGGCATCGCCCTGCCCCGCACCGCCCAAGACCAACGCGACTGGCTCGCAGCCGGCCACGGCCAACGCATCCAAGCCGGCCAGGAGAAGCCCGGCGACCTCATCTTCATGAACAGCTACCTCGGCCTCACCCGCATCGGCCATGTCGCCCTCGTCTGGAACCCCGCCACCAAACAGACCATCGAAGCGGCCAGCAGCAGCCGAGGCATCGTCATAGGGGACTACAAGGGCTGGACGGGCAAGCAGATCTTCGAGATCTGGCGGGTCCACGCTTGATGAGTTGGCGGGGTGCCTCGCGCCCGCGGCGGCGGGGAGCGGTGGGCGGCCATCCCGACCCGCCGGCCCTCCGGGGACGGTGGCGCCGCCGAGCGATGGTCAGAGCTGTCAACCCCCTGCGGGACGGCTGGCGCAGCTCTACGGTCCACAGCCCGCNNGGGCGAACCCAATCGGGGTCAGGGTACGCCCGAGTTGTGAAACACCGCACACACAAGGCCTTTGGCGATCCTCATCTGCAAAGCTGTGCTCGTGCCCGCAGAGAAGCAGTCCCTCAAGAAGATCTTCGTGATCTCGCCCATCGGCCCAGCCGAGGCGGATGGATTCGATCCCACTCAAACCGTCCTGGACGAGATCATCAAGCCAGCGGCGGCCGATGCTGGGGGCTACGAGGTTCCAAGACGCGCCGACGAGATTCACAAGCACGGGTCCATCAGCGCCCAGGTGGTCACCTCCATCATCAAGGCAGACGTCTGTGTAGCCGACCTGACCGGCCGGAATCCCAACGTCATGTACGAGGTGGCGATCGGCCATGCGGCGAACAAGCCCGTTCTGCTCTTGCAGCAGGAGCCGGGAGGTCCACCGTTCGACTTCTCCCACGAGAGGGCGATCCATTACGACCTGCGCGTCGACCTAGCCAATGCAGCGCGTCAAGAGCTGGCAGAACAACTGCGCGATGCGCACCAGGACAGTGTCAGTGGGGTCCCTGCTCGGACGTTCAACCCTGTCCGAGAGCTCTTCCAGCAGATGCGCACGCGGGAGAACGCGAGCGAGCCCGAGGCGCTGCTGATGGACAACGTGCAGATGCTGCAGCGTCAGGTGATGATGCTCGCCGAGCGTCTTGATGCCACGCAGATGCTCAGTCCTCGGCTCCCGGATTCGAAGCGCCCGTTGGCCGCCAACATAATCGAGTATGCGGGCGCTGAACTCGACGGCATTTACCACTTGGCCATGCTCCACAGCGACGATGATCCTCTAGTCCAAAAGTCCATGAGGGACCTGCATCGCGCCGTGATGGAGGCCGGTATGACGAAGCGAGTTCGTTTCATTCTCGATCGCCTTGAGGAAGAGTTGTTGAGCCTTGTTGCAAAGGGGACAGTCGACACGGCTGCGTGTAGCAAGGCGCTAGTCATGGCCACGGCCCAGATCCGCGATGACAAGCGGCGACGCCTAGACAAGGAGCTGGGGGCCGGCCTCGACGAATGATTACTAGTTCGGCCTGTGCTTGGTCGCAGACCAACTCCAAGATCCCCGTGCGAGCGCGTCGCCGAGCCTCCCGGAGCTTGGGACGGACCTGATGAGCGGGATCAGCGGATCGGCGACGGACTGCACCAGCGGCGCGTCGGATTCCCGGAAGGGTCTGAGCGTGACGCGTCGACCTGCGAGGGTAGGGATGGTCTGGGGCAGCATCGGTCCAGTCGACCAGAGCGGGGTGGTCGTCGCAATCGGATTCTCCGAAGCCACTCGCTTTCTGGTTGTTGGTTCAGGGGTATAGGAGGGCTTGGCTCGCGTGCCGAGCCAGCTCGATGGGATCGGAGTCTGGCCTGCTGGTGCTGGTGAGGGTGTCGACGAGCTCCAGCTCAAGGTCAACCCCGTCCTGCTCGGAAGCGGCCTTCCCCTGGTGCGCGGAATCTGTGTGCCCGCGTCCTTCCGGTTGGTGCATTCAGAGCAACTGCCCGGAGGAGTCCTCTTGAACACCTACCGGAAGGGCTGTGGGGTGGCGGGGTCGGGGCGCGGGTAGCCCCTCGCTTACGCTCCGCTGAACTCTCAAGGTCCGGTAACGGGGTACCTCGACGGGGGGCGGACATTCAATGTCGGGGGCCGGCCCAGCTCTGTTGACACGCTACCTGAGCGTCTTGGCACGGACCGTTGATGGTCGGCTTGCGCCTTCGGAGGTGTCATGTCGACAAGGGATCCGTATCCGCTCACGTGGGAGTTGCCCGCGCTGGTGCTGGGAGGGCTTGTTCTGACCATGGGAACGGGGGTGCAGCTCGGTTGGTCAACGGCGTGCTGGGCCACGGGCTCGGGCTGGCGCTGGCCGGACGAGTTGATCCGTTCGACCGGCGGGATCCTGGCGGGTCGTCCGGATGCGGGGCTGGGGCCGGGCGCGTGCTCGGTCGGCCTTGGAGTCTTGGTCTCGTGGATCATCGTGGCCGAGTTGGTGCTGCTGGTACTAGTCACTCTCGCGGGTCGGGAGGCGTGGTTGCGGTGGGGTCCGGGTGTGGGTGCCGGGTACGCGTCGGCCGACGAG
>DGKN01000193.1 GCA_002387005.1 Propionibacteriaceae bacterium UBA4569 | reverse complement strand
GATTGAATCTGGGCGACCCTGATCGGGTTGAATCTGAGTTCCAGAACTCACCCCGGCCAGGTCAGGCGTCGATCTGCTCCTGGTCGAGCAGGTAGGCACCCTCGACGATGAACTCCTTGCGGGGGGCGACATCGTTGCCCATCAGCTTCTCGAAGACCGCCTCGGCGGCCTCGATCTCGTCCACGGTGATCCGGCGCAGGGCACGGTGCCGGGGGTCCATCGTGGTCTCCTTGAGCTGGTCGGCGTCCATCTCGCCGAGGCCCTTGTAGCGCTGGGGCTCCTTGAAGTTGATGCCCTTCTTGGTGAGCTCTGCCGTCTTGCGCCGGTACTCCGCGTCGGAGTAGGTGTAGATGTAGCGCTCCTGACCGCGGCGCGGGTTGGTCAGCTCGAAACGGTGCAGCGGCGGGACGGCCGAATACACCCGGCCGGCCTCCACCATCGGGCGCATGTACTTGAAGAAGAGGGTCGCCAGCAGGGTGCGGATGTGCGCGCCATCGGAATCGGCGTCGGCCATGAAGATGACCTTTCCATAGCGCGCCTGGTCCAGCTCGAAGGTACGGCCGGAACCGGCGCCGACCACTTGGATGATCGCGGCGCACTCGACGTTCTTGAGCATGTCGCCGACCGAGGCCTTCTGGACGTTGAGGATCTTGCCCCGGATCGGGAGCAAGGCCTGGAACTCCGAGTTGCGGGCCCGTCCGGCCGTCCCCAGCGCCGAGTCACCCTCGACGATGAACAGTTCGGTCTTCTCCGAGTCGTTGGAGCGGCAGTCCTTCAACTTGGGCGGCAGCGAACTCGACTCCAGCGCATTCTTGCGGCGCTGGTTCTCCTTGTGGGCGCGGGCGGCGACGCGGGTGCGCGAGGCGCCGATCACCTTCTCCATCAGGTTGCGTGCCTGTGCCTTCTGCGCTGGCTTGGTCGAGGTGAGGAAGTCGCCCAGCTCGCGCTCGACCACGCGCTGGACGATTCGGGTGGCGGGCGGGGTGCCGAGCACCTCCTTCGTCTGACCCTCGAACTGCGGCTCCGCCAGGCGCACCGTGACGACGGCGGTGAGCCCCTCCAGACAGTCGTCCTTGATGATCTCGTCGCCCGCCTTCATGATGCGGGTGCCCTCCATCGCCCTGGTGAACGAGCGGGTCATCGCCCGCTCGAAACCGGTGACATGGGTGCCGCCCTTGGGCGTGGAGATGATGTTGACGAAGCTCTTCACCGTCGTGTCGTAGGTGTTGCTCCAGCGCACGGCGATGTCGACGTCGAGGGTGCGCTGCACGTCTTGAGGGGTCATCGCGCCCGTCTCGGCGTCCAGCATCGGGACGGTCTCGACGAACTGGTCGCTGCCCTGCAACCGCAACACGTCGGTGACCGGGTCACCCTCGCTGAGGAAGTCACAGAACTCGCTGATGCCACCCTCGTGGTGGAAGACCTCCACGTCGTCCGCGCCGTTGCGCCGGTCGGTGACGGTGAACTTCAGCCCAGGCACCAGGAAGGACGACTGGCGCGCGCGGGCCAGCAGCGAGTCGACGTTGAGCTGGGCGTCCTTGAGGAAGATCTGGCGGTCGGGCCAGTAACGCACCCGCGAACCGGTGACGCCGCGCTTTGCCTTGCCCACCTCGCGCAGCCCTGAGGTGGGCGTGAACGGCGCGTCGGGGCCCGGACCGTCGAAGACGCCGGGGGTACCGCGCCGGAAGCTCATCTCGTAGGTCTTGGAGTTGCGGTCGACCTGCACGTCGAGCCGGGAGCTCAGCGCGTTGACGACCGAGGCGCCGACGCCGTGCAGTCCACCGGTCGCGTTGTAGGCCCCGCCGCCGAACTTTCCGCCGGCGTGCAGCTTGGTGAAGATGACCTCGACTCCGCTCAGCCCGGTGCGGGGTTCGGTGTCGACGGGCATGCCGCGGGCGTGGTCGTCCACCTGCACCGAGCCGTCGGCGTTGAGGAAGATCTCGATCGAGTCGCCGGCACCGCCGAGTGCTTCGTCGATCGCGTTGTCGATGATCTCCCACAGGCAGTGCATCAGGCCCTTGGTGTCAGTGGACCCGATGTACATGGCCGGGCGCTTGCGCACCGCTTCCAGTCCTTCAAGGACGAGCAGGTGCTTGGCCTCGTACTCGCGGCCCCCCTGGGCGGGCACATTCTTCTCGTTCGGCACCCATGAAGGTTAGTGGGCGCCACGACCAATTCCCCGCCTCCACGCCGTGGCACCACGCGCTGGGTACTGTGGGTGGCAGGGGGCCGGGCACCGGGAACAAAGCACCAGTTGGACGCGTTGACCCCTACGAGCGCGAGTGCAGCACTCGCACCGAGTGAATGGAGGCACTGTGAGCACCACAGTCATGGAGGACCGCACGCTGGACGCGTCGGACCGTTGCGACCGTTGCGGAGCCCAGGCCTACCTGCGCGTCGTCATGAGCTCCGGCGGCGAACTGCTGTTCTGCGCGCACCACGCCCGCGCCCACAGCGACAAGCTGAAGCAGGTCGCCCTCAAGATCCAGGACGAGACCGGGAAGGTCAGCTGACAGCCAGCTGAACGCCGAGACGAGCAAGGCCCCCGCCAGATGGCGGGGGCCTTGCTCATTGTCTGGGAATCCGATCCGTCAGCTGGTCTGCAGGCCCATCGCGGCGACGTCCCGAAGTGTGTCGACACGGGTCTGGACGTCAAAGGTGGTGGCCGTCACCATCAGCTCCTGCACTCCGGTGCGCTCGACCAGGGCCTGCAGTTGCGGCTTCACCGTCTCCGGTGTGCCCAGGAACTTGGTCGCGGGCAGCTGCGAGAGCATCGCCTCGTCCAGCGGGCTGAACTCCTGCACGGCGGCGGTCTCGGGGCTGACGATCGGGCCCAGCTTGTTGGTGCGCAGAGCAAGCGCCATCACCTTGGACGGGCCGGCGAGGTACTGCGCCTGCTCCTCGGTGCCGGCGGTGATCACCGAGGTGCAGACCATGGCGTAGGGCTCGGGCAGGGTCGCCGAGGGCTCGAAACGGGAACGGTAGGCCTCCATCACCTCCACCTCGTCCATCTGGCCGAAGTGGTGGGCGTAGCAGTAGCGCACGCCCAGCATTCCGGCCAGCTGCGCCGAGTAGCCCGAGCTGCCCAGCAACCACACCTCGGGGGTGCCCTCGGCCACCGGTGTGGCGGCCAGGTGGGCCGACTGCGGGTTCTCCAGACGGTTGTCGCCGAGCCAGCTCATCACCTCGAGCACGTGCTGGGGGAAGTCGTGGACGTTGAGCCCGTCCGGGTCACGGCGCAGCGCGGCCGCCGTCCGCTGGTCGGTGCCGGGAGCGCGTCCGATGCCCAGGTCGACGCGGCCCGGGTACTGCGCCTCGAGGGCGGCGAACTGTTCGGCCACCACGTAGGGAGCGTGGTTGGGCAGCATGACTCCCCCGGACCCGACTCGGATGCGCTGCGTGTGCGCGCCGAGGGCGGCGATGATCACGGGCGGCGAGGTGGACGCGACGGCCGGCATGTTGTGGTGCTCGGCGACCCAGTACCGGCGGTAGTCCAGCTCGTCCGCGGCCTTGGCGAGGGGGATGGCGCGGGCCATGGCCTGCGCGGAGGTGCCGTGCTCGACGACGGGGACGAGATCCAGTACTGACAGCGGGAGGTTGCTCATGGTTGCTCAACCCTGTTGTGGGACGCGTCTATTCCGAGACGCGGGAACCCCGAGCGGCCAGGCCTGCGATCGCGGCGGCAGCCAGCGTGGTCAGCACGCCCAGCAGGAGGCTTCCCGTGACCGGCGCGGAGCCGGTGACGATGTCGATGACGACGGCCATGACCAGCTGGCCGGCCAAGGACAGCAGCGCAGCCACGAGCACACCCAGGCTTCGAACGAACGCAGCCATGGCTGCCACGTAGCCGACCCCGATCAGCCCCCCGGCCAGGGACCACCAGGGCACATGACCGAGCTCGGGCACACCCACCCGACCGGATGCCAGCAGGCCGACTCCCCACAGGCCCAGGGCCAGCGTGCCCCACGCGAAGTTCACGAAGGTGGTGGCGATCACGTCCTTCGAGGCCACGTTCAGCTTGCCGTTGATGGCCTGCTGCACCGCCATCGCGCCACCAGCGAGGATGGTGAGAGCCATGGCCAGCAGCGCCATGCCGTGATCGGCGCCCGAACTGCGGGACATGGAGGCGATGGTTACGCCCCCGAAGGTGGCGAGAGCAGCCAACACCCGCCCAGCGCTCAATGGGGAGATTCCCGCCGGCCCCAGGCCCAGCCTGTCGACCATCAGCGAGCTCGCGGTCTGTCCGCCGACGAGGGCGATGGTGAAAAGGGCTACGCCGGTCTGGGGCACGGCGAAGGACTGGACCGCAATGAAGAAGGCACCGCCCAGACCGCCCAACACCTCCCACCACCGCAGGTGCTGGGCGCGCAATGCGACGCCCACCTGGCGAAGGCCCCCCCGCGATCGCGGCAGCAGCAACAGGCCACAGGTCAGCACCATCAGCCCCGAACCGAAGCTCCACAGGGCCGCCCACGGCGCAGATCCCAGATGCGCTGCCAGCGCGCCATTCGCCCTGGCCTGCACGGCCATGGCGCCACCGGCTGCAGCCGCGGCCAGCAGCAGCACAGGATGCTGGGGGTGACCTCTCCCGGATCTCCCGCGCGCCTGCTCCTTGGTTGACGACGAGGTGGTCATCCTCTCACCACAGGGTGTGCGGTGACTGTTCTCCAGCGCGGACCGGGCCGGGGGCAGTGCCGTCACCGAACGGGCGTCCGCCCAGTGCCTCACGTCCGTGCGGCGTCAGCCACCCCGACAGGTCGGGGCCCTTGGGGATGATCGACAGCGGGTTCAGGTCGGTGTGGACGACGTAGTAGTGCGCCTTGATCTGCTCGAAGTCGATGGTGTCGCCGAAGCCGGGGGTCTGGTAGAGGTCGCGGGCGTAGGCCCATAGCACGGGCATTTCGGTGAGCTTGTTTCGGTTGCACTTGAAGTGGCCGTGGTAGACGGCGTCGAAGCGCACCAGCGTGGTGAACAGCCGGACGTCGGCCTCGGTGATCGACTCCCCCATCAGGTAGCGCTGGCTGGCCAGAAGCTCCTCCAACCAGTCGAGCGCGGTCCACAGTCGGTCGTAGGCGGCGTCGTAGGCCTCCTGCGTTCCGGCGAAACCACACCGGTAGACGCCGTTGTTGACCTCGGTGTAGATGCGCTCCATCACCTCGTCCATCTCGGCGCGCAGCGCCTCGGGGTAGAGGTCGGGGGCTCCCTCGCGGTGGTACCGCTTCCACTCACTCGACAAGTCGAGCGTGATCTGGGCGAAGTCATTGGTGACCACGGCGCCGGTGGTGGTGTCGACGATCGCGGGGACGGTGATGCCGCGGCTGTAGTGCGGGTCGCGGGCCAGGAAGGCGTCCTTCAGCTTGTGGATGCCCAGTACGGGGTCAACACCGCCGGGGTCGAGATCGAAGGTCCAGGAGTCTGCGTCGTGGGTCGGCCCGGGCGTGCCGAGGCTGATCGCGTCCTCCAGCCCNNGGCAACCGACGGACGATGATCGCCCGGTTCGCCCATGGGCAGGCACGGGCTGCGACCAGCCGGAAGCGTCCGGGCTCGACCATGACAGCGTCTTCACCGGCTACCACCTCGGCCTTGATCCGGGTGGTGATGTAGCGGCTGTCGCGCTGGTACTCCTTGCCCTTGCTGGAGTAGACGCCGCCCGTAGCTTGCTCGGTGCCCATGTCCGTCCCGTTCATGTCGTTGCTCATTCAATGAGACTAGCTCGGCGCACCTGCCCTGCCTTGGTGGTCCACAGGCCCCACCCAGTTGGGAAACCTAGACTGGGCAGCGTCATGAAGCCGCTGCTTGCACGCCTCCTGGAGGCCGTCTGGCCGGGCCACCCCGACACGATGAGAGGGGTATGGGCCCGGGCTCTTCCCGTGCTCGGGAACAACTTGCGGATGGCGCTGGTCGCGGTGCTCGCGCACCTACTGGCCCGCAAATTGCTACCCGGCACCGTCGACCTGACCGCGGCGCTGACGTCGTTGCTGGTGATGCAGGCCAGCGCCACCACCTCGCTGAAGACCGGCCTGTTGCGCGTCGTCGCGGTGGGGACGGGCGTCGGGATGGCCATCGTGGTCTCCCAGCACTTCGGGATGCACTGGTGGAGCTTGGGGCTGGTCATCTTCACCGCACTCGTGGTGGCCAGACTGCTGCGCCTGGGCGACAACGTACTGGAGGTGCCCATCTCGGCGATGCTGATCCTGGGTGCCGTCGGTGCCGACGTCGCCGCTGAGAAGCGTCTGTTCGCCACCTTGATCGGCACCTTCGTCGGCATCGTCTTCCCGCTGGTGGTGCCGCCCGCCATCCCCTACCGGTCCGTCGCTGCCAGCGTCCGGCAGGTGGCGGACAAACAACGCGAACTTCTCTACCGTGCCGCGCACGAACTGAACGAGAGCACTGCGACCCGCCAGATGATCGAGGGCTGGCTTGCGAAGTCGAGCGAGATCAACAAGTCGGTGGACCTGGCGCGGCAGCGTATCTCGTCCCTGTCGGAGGTGCGCCGGTTCAACACGCGGGCCACCGGCACCGCGGATGTCTCGCCCATCCTCAGCTCGGGTCTGGACTCGCTGGAGCACTGCCTGATCTCGTTGCGCGGCGTGCTGCTGACGCTGTTGCGGCAGGCGCCGGACGAGGGGAATGCGGATGGCCACGACTGGTTCAACTCGCAGGTGCAGCACTCGTTGGCCCAGGTGATGCGAGACCTGGGCAGTTGTCTGGCCGCCTTCGGCCAGATGGTCGAGGCCGAGGCAATCGGCAACGAGACCGACGCCCAAGCCGTCTTCTCCCGCAACTACCGGGCCGTCCGTGACGCGCGCGCCGACCTGCGCCATCTGATGGAGAGCGACGACACCTTCCGCGACCAGTGGATGATCCGGGGTTCGCTGCTGGCGGCCGTGGACCAGATGCTCGCCCAGGTCGACCTGGACGCGCGTCAGCGGGTGCGGCACCGCTGGAAGGTCTCCCAGCTGGGACGCAGCCTGCCCGAGTCACACATCGGCCCGCGCACCACCCAGCTGGACCGCTACCGGTTGCGGCGGATGCGCCGTCGCCAGGCCCTTCGTCCCCAGACGGTCGCGAACCTCGCCCGTACGGCCACCACCGCGGACTTCATGCACGACACCGAGATCACCCAGCCGATCCCGCGGATCAGCGCGCCGGTCGTCGACCCGACCGGCATCGCGCGGTCGTACCCGACGCCCACGCTGCCGGACGACCAGTAGCCGGCCAGCGGGAAGGGCCGCCAGGTCGCGTTGGCTACCTGAGCGGGCCCACTGGAACTACTCCGCGGCGCGCACCATGCGCAGTTCGCGGGCGCCCTTCATCGACTCGGGGGTGCGGGTGAGCCCATCGAGCTCGAAGCCCTCCTTGGTGTAGAAGGCGATGGCGCGGTCGTTGCCCTCGAGCACCCACAGGTAGGCCGGCGAATCGCCGATGGCGGTCTTCAGCAGGGCTGAACCGACGCCGGTTCCCTTCGCCTCCTCGAGCAGGTACATGGTGGTCAGCTCGAGCGGCTGGGGCGCGTCGTCGTCGCGCGGCGGCCCGGCGTGGGCGATGCCCAACACGCGGCCGTCGTCCTCGGTGACGATCCAGAAATAGTGGCCCTGTTGCATCAGCTCGGCCCAGTGGGAGGTGTTGTCCACGACGCTGGCGTCCAGGTCGTCGAAGATGCTGGGGCCGAGCAGTCCTTGGTAGCTCTCGCGCCAAGCACGCGCCTCCATGTGAGCCATCGCGTCAAGGTGGGCGTAGTTCGCCTGCTTGATCACCAGTGCCATCTGCGTCGTCCTTCCATCGCCCAATCCATTCGGGCCTCGCACAGGATAGGGCCGCCCAAAGCCGCCGCCAAACCCTTTCCCCGACACCGTGGCATGGTTGCTGACCAGCACGTTGACGAACGAACGGCCGGGCCCCGGCGCCCGGCCGTTCGTCGTTGCTTCCAGCTACTCAGTCCAGGTAGTCGCGCAGCACCTGCGAGCGCGAGGGGTGACGCAGCTTGCTCATNNTTGCTCTCAATCTGGCGGATGCGCTCACGGGTGACGCCGTAGACCTTGCCGATCTCGTCCAGCGTCTTGGGCTGGCCGTCGGTCAGGCCGAAGCGCATGCTGACGACGCCGGCCTCACGCTCACTGAGGGTGTCGAGGACGTCGTGCAACTGCTCCTGCAGGAGGGTGAAGTTCACCGCGTCTGCCGGGACGATGGCCTCGGAGTCCTCGATCAGGTCGCCGAACTCGGAGTCGCCGTCCTCGCCCAGCGGCGTGTGCAGGGAGATCGGCTCGCGGCCGTACTTCTGGACCTCGACGACCTTCTCCGGGGTCATGTCGAGCTCGCGGCTCAGCTCTTCCGGAGTAGGTTCGCGACCGAGGTCCTGCAGCATCTGCCGCT
>DGKN01000077.1 GCA_002387005.1 Propionibacteriaceae bacterium UBA4569 | reverse complement strand
CCACCTTCTCGGCACGCTCACGCCAGCCCCCGGGCAGTCGGGAGATACCGGTGCGCACCAGCCGACGCAGGGACGCGCGGGGCGCCCGGCCAGACGGCGGTGCGGGTCTTGACGGCGCTGCGGGGCTGGACGGCGGTGCGGGGCTGGACATGTCGTCGGTGATGGTCTGGGGGTTCGCGGCTGTCAGAGGGGCGGGTTCGTGACCTCGACGGTAACGCCGTCGCCCAGGTCGAGTACGTCACCGATCTGCACCAGCGTCGGCTGCTGGCCGAGCAGCCGGATCGGCTCCTGACCGCGACGCATCAGCAGGGTGCCGTTGGTGGACTCCAGGTCGGTCGCCTCGATCGCCCAACCGTCCGGGGCAATCAGCAGGTGGCTACGGGAGATGTCCTGGTTGGGAGAGGGCACGGTGAGCAGGCGCACGCCCGGGCCGAAGCCGTCGGCGCTGGGGGCGCGGCCTACCAATACCCGCTGGTCGAGCTCGACCGATTGCCCGTCCGAAGCCACCAACAGACCCAGCGGGGGACGACGGACGATCTGCGGCGTGCCCGCCTCGACGGGGGCGCCGCAGATTCGACAGGAGTGGCTACCCGGCGGGTTCGCATGGCCCTCGACGCACGGGGCCGCGAGCACTTGGCTCGGAGGCTCCTCGGAAGGCTTGTGGGTGGCGGCGATGTCGCGCTGGAAGATGGTCATGCCGTCGTGGTCGCTGGGGCTGGGCGCCAGCTCGGGCCCGGATTCGGGGCTCTGTGGTGTACCAGCTTGCTCTGGCGCGAGGGGGGCCGGGATCGCCACCGCTGCCGGGCTCTGCTCGGCTGCGGGCTCTTGTTCTGTTGGGGTGGGATCGGACCCGTCGAAGGTGATGTCCGCGTGGCTGACCATCGCCGCCCCCACCCTCAGCGGGAGACGAGCGGGTTCCTCGGCGCGGCCCAGGCGCACGCCACGGACGCCCGTGAGGCTCGCCTCGCGCCAGGTCAGCAGACCCCCGCCGTCGGCGAGGACTTCACCCGAATCGATATCGCTGACGCGCACGTCGCCTCGCACCAGGCAGCGGACACGTTGCCCGTCGGCCACCAGCAGGGCGAAGTCGTGCAGGCTGTCCAGGCCGGCGCCGGTGAGGGTGTTGACCAGGGCCACCGGGGAGGGCTCGCCCTGGATTGTCGGCCACAGGCTCGTGGCGAGCTGCGAGCCGACCTCGGCCGGCAAGAGCACCGCGCACTGCGGACCCATCAGCAACATCCGCCCACCGGGCGCGTGCTGCGCCATCCACTGCTCCACCATCACAGCCCCCTCAACCTGTCATGCACACCTGCGCGAAGCATGACGCCAAACCCCTACATTGTGCCCCGCTCCCGGGTCATCCTCCCAGCGCCGGATTGCCTCGCGACCAGTCATATCCGCGGATCAGTTCGTTCGCTGCGACACCGATGGATGGTCGCTGGCTCGGCCGTTCCGGGCTCGCGTGCCAGACGTCCGGACCCTCGTCCATGCCGGTGACCAGGTCGAGGTTCCAGGCCTCGCCCAAGTCATGGGAGTCCTCCAGTTCGACCAGCACTCGCTTGAGCGAACGAGGTGCCCCGTCCAGGACGATGAAGGCCGCGCGCTCGCCCATCTCCCGGTGCCAGAGCACCCATTCCTGCCCCATCAGGCTCTCGGCGGTCTCGAGTTCGGCCTCGGCCAGCAGCAGCTGGGCGAGCCCCGGTTCGGCGTCCACCCGCAGCCGGACCAGCACGACGCTCATCCCAAACTCATCCGCCAGGTCGATCGCCCGCGCGACCTCGGCGTTGTCGGGTTCGGCCCGGCTCGTCAGTTCGTCCACCCCTCGAGGCTAACCGGCCCCGCCGACAGTTCTGGCCGGTTCCGAGCCCGTGCAGGGCTCAGGCACCCCTCAGCTGCCGGGGCATCCGACTCCCTCATGGGGACGACGAGACGGGCCGGCGGGAGCACCCACCGACCCGTCGCGCGTCCGAACCGTTCAGCTCACCAGGAGCTGGACGTCACTTGTCGTTGACCCGGTTCCCCATGGCCGCCTTGGCCGCCGCGAAGCGGGCGATCGGCACCCGGAAGGGCGAGCAGGAGACGTAGTTCAGGCCAACCTCGTGGAAGAACTGGATCGAGTCCGGGTCGCCGCCGTGCTCGCCGCAGACGCCGCACTTGAGGTCGGGCTTGACCGAGCGTCCCTTCTCGACGCCGGTGCGGACCACCTGGCCGACGCCGTCCACGTCGATGGACTCGAAGGGGTTCTTCTTCAGCACGCCGTCCATGACGTAGTGGGTGAGGAAGCCGTTCTCCGCGTCGTCACGGCTGATGCCGATCGTCGTCTGCGTCAGGTCGTTGGTGCCGAAGGAGTAGAAGTCGGCGTGCTCCGCGATCTGGTCGGCCACCATCGCGGCGCGCGGCAGCTCGATCATGGTGCCCACCGTGTACGGCAGCTCCTTGCCGGCCTTCGCGAACTCGTCGGCAACCGCCGCGTCGACGATCGCGCGCTGCATCTTCAGCTCCTCGGGCAGGGCCACCAGCGGGATCATGATCTCGATGCCGATGGTCTCGCCTTCGCGCTCCAGCACCGCCAGGGCGGCCCTGATGATGGCACGGGCCTGCATGTCCGGGATCTCCGGGTACAGCACGCCCAGGCGGCAGCCGCGGGTGCCGAGCATCGGGTTCTGCTCGTGCAGCTTCTTGACCTGCGCCAGTACCCTGCGGGCCTCCTCGAGCTCGGCCGCGTCACCGCCGGTCAGCTCCAGCTTCTGCACCAGCAGGCTCTGCTCCACCAGGTTCGGCAGGAACTCGTGCAGCGGCGGGTCGAGCAGCCGGACGGTGACCGGCAGCCCCTTCATCGCGGTGAAGACCTGCTCGAAGTCGGCCTGCTGCATCGGCAGGATCTTCTCCAGCGCTGCAGCTCGTTGCTCGGAGTTCTCGGCGACGATCATCTCCCGCACGGCGGGCAGGCGGTCGGCGCCGAAGAACATGTGCTCGGTGCGGCACAGGCCGATGCCCTCGGCACCCAATTCGCGCGCCTTGGTCGCGTCCTCGAAGTTCTCCGCATTCGCGCGGACGCCGAGTGTGCGCACCTCATCGGCCCACTGGACGACGTTCTGGAAGTCTTCGTTGATCTGCGGCGGGATCAGCTCCAGCGCCTCACCGAAGACCTCGCCGGTGGAGCCGTTGAGGGTGATCACGTCGCCCTCGTTGAAGACCTGGTCACCGATGGTCAGCGTCTTGGCCAGCGGGTCGATCTTGATGCCCGAGGCGCCGGCGACGCAGGGCTTGCCCATGCCGCGCGCGACGACGGCCGCGTGGGAGGTCATGCCGCCGTGGGCGGTCAGGATGCCCTGGCAGACGATGACGCCGTGGATGTCGTCCGGGGTGGTCTCGAAACGCACCAGGACGACCTTCTCGCCCTTCTCGCCGCGGGCGGCCGCGGTGTCGGCGTCGAAGACGAGCTCGCCGACGGCGGCCCCCGGGGACGCCGGGAGGCCCTTTGCGATCGCGGCCCTGCCATGGTTCGGGTCGATGGCGGGGTGCAGCAGCTGGTCCAGCTGGGCCGGCTCGATGCGGTTCAGGGCCTCGGCCTTGTCGATGACGCCCTCGTTGACCAGGTCGGAGGCGACCTTCAGCGCGGCGGCGGCGGTGCGCTTGCCGTTGCGGGTCTGCAGCAGGTAGAGCTTGCCATTCTCGATGGTGAACTCCATGTCCTGCATGTCCTTGTAGTGGGCCTCCATCTTGGTCATCGTGTCGATGAGCTGGTCGTAGGCCTCCGGCAGGATCTCGCGCATCTCCCCCAGCGGACGTGGGGTGCGGATGCCGGCCACCACGTCCTCCCCCTGCGCATTGGTCAGGAACTCGCCGTAGAGCTCGTTCGCGCCGGTGGAGGGGTTGCGGGTGAAGCAGACACCGGTGGCCGAGGTGTCGCCGCGGTTGCCGAAGACCATCTGCATCACGTTGACGGCCGTGCCAAGGTCGGCCGGGATGTTGTTGGCCTTGCGGTACACGTCCGCTCGCGGGTTCTGCCAGCTCTTGAAGACGGCGTTGATGGCGCGCATCAGCTGCTCGCGCGGGTCGGTGGTCCACTCGCCACCCAGCTCGTCATTGCTGATCTGCTTGAACTCGGCGACCAGGGCCTTGAGGTCCTCGNNCTCGACGCCCTTGCGGGCCTTCATCTCGCTCAGCGCGTCCTCGTAGGCGTGCCCGGAGACACCCTCGACGACCTCGCCGTACATCTGGATGAAGCGGCGGTAGCAGTCCCAGGCGAAGCGCTCGTTGTCGGCCTCCTTGGCGACGGCCTCGACGGTGTCGTCGCTGATGCCCAGGTTGAGGATCGTGTCCATCATGCCGGGCATCGAGAAGACGGCACCGGAACGAACCGAGACGAGCAGCGGGTTCTCGGAGCCACCGAGCACGCGTCCAGTGCGCTCCTCGAGACGCTTCAGGCCCTCCTCGACCTGCCCGCGCAGCTCGTCCGGCCATTCGCCGTTGCGGTTCATGGTTTCGACGCACGCGGTGGTGGTCACGGTGAAGGCGTCAGGGACGGGAACCCCGACCTTGTGCATCTCGGCGACGCCAGCGCCCTTGCCACCGAGCAGGTTGCGCATCGTGGCGTCGCCCTCGGCCAGGTCGTAGATGTACTTCTCGGTCACTGCGGAATCTCCTTCGATTCGTCCGTGCGGTGCGGCCGGGCGGCCCCACTGGATGTGTTCGGTTGTGCCCACCTACCGCGGTGGTGACCCCTAGGGACTGTCCTTCGGGGTTGGAATGGCCCGTCAGGGTTGGATCTTGAGGCTCCCGGCGGGCCGTCTGAGGTGTCCCCCGGAGCGTTTGGCGCGTTCGTCCACGAGCTCGATGATGCGGGCGGCCGCTTCTTCGAGCGCAAGGCCGGTGGTGTCGATCACCGGGCAGCGCAGCCTGCGCTGGATCTCGCCCACCTCGTCCAGTTCGTCATAGATCTTCGCGAGGTCGGCGTAGCCGTCCTTGGTGCCGAAACCGCCCAGGCTCTTCACGCGTCGGTTGCGGATCTGGAGCAGCCGTTCGGCGTCGATGGTCAGACCGACGATCCGCCAGCGCTCCAGCCCCCACAGTTCGGCCGGTGGTTCGATGCCGGGAACGAGTGGGACGTTGACCGTCTTGTAGCCGCAGTAGCCCAGGTAGATCGACAGCGGGGTCTTGCCCGAGCGGGAGGCGCCGACCAGGCAGATGTCGCACTCGCGCAGCGCGACGGGCATGGCGCCGTCGTCATTTCGGACGGCGAACTCCATCGCCGAGATGCGCTCGAAGTAGTCGGCCTCGACGCCGACAGGGCGCCGGACCACCTCGTCCGCCTCGGCGCCGGTGGCCTGCTCGATCGCGCCCAGCGCGCCGCCCAACAGGTCGGCCGCGGGGATGGACAGTTCCTCACAGGCCTTGGCGACCAGGTCGCGCATGTGCTCGTTGACCAGGGTGTACAGCACGACGCGCCGCGGGTGGACGTCTTTGCGCAGCGCGTCGAAGACCCGGAGCAGTGCGTCCGGGCTGGACGTGCGCGGGTGTCGGATGATGGTGAAGGCGGTGTCGGTGAACTGGGCCTGCGCAGCGCGCGCGAGACGGGCCGCCGTCTCCCCGGTGGAGTCGGCGATCACGTGGATCTCGAGTGGCTCCGTCGCCATGGCGTCGAACCTATCTCCCCCGGCACACGGCGCATAGGGCGGGGGGCGGAATGGGGGAGAATCTGCGCGTGGACCCCACCGAATCGCTGCTGCTGGCCGAATCCGCCGACGTCCATCCCGGGCGGGCGCGGCGGTTGGCCGTCATCGACCTGCCCGGCTTGCGGGAGGTCGCCGGCGTGTACGCGGACGAGGTCTTCTGCTGGGACGACGTGACCGCCGACCCGACGCCGCGGGCGGCGGGTGACCCCTTCGGTGAACTGGCTGACGCCGTGCGCGGCGCTGACCTGGTCTGGATGGCGCTGCCCAAGTCGCTCGGTGGCCTGGACGAGTACGCCGGCCTGGTCGCCCAACACGCGGACGATTCCGTGCTGGTACTCGCAACCGGACGGGAGAAGTTCCTCAACCGGACGATGAACGAGGTGCTCGCCGTGCACTTCGGCTCGGTCCGCGCCAGCCTGGGGCGCCAGAAGTCCCGGGTGCTCCACGCGTCCAGCCCGTTGGGGTCCCCGACTCTGTCGAGGGGTTGGCCACGCTCCCAACGCAACGACGCCCTTGGACTCGAGCTCTGGGCCCACGGCAACACCTTCGCCGGAACCAAACCCGACCCCGGCACCCGCCTGCTGCTGGACCATCTGCCCAGCCTGTCGCGCGATCTGCCCGACGGCGCTCGCGTGCTGGATCTGGGCTGCGGCAACGGGACCATCACCGCCACCCTTGGACGGCTGCGGCCCGACCTTGAGCTTCTCGCCAGCGACAACTCCCGCGCCGCGGTGGCCGCCACCGCCCGCACCGCCGAGGCCAACGGCGTCACCGCCCAGGTGCTGCTGGCCGACGGACTGTCGGGCTGGCCCGATGCCGACCTGGACCTCGTGGTGACCAACCCGCCCTTCCACGTGGGCCACGCCAAGGACTCGTCCGCCACGCTCGCCTTCTTCGACGAACTCCCCCGCGTCCTGCGCCTCGGTGTGCAAAGAGAGAGCGCCCACGACAAGGGCGGTCAGGTCTGGTGCGTGTTCAACTCCCACCTGCCGTGGCGGTCCCGGCTGAACCAGGTGGTCGGCCCGACCGAGGTGGTGGCCCAGAACCCCAAGTTCATGGTCACCCGGTCGCGGCTGCGGCTGCGCTAGCGGCGAGTGACGCGCCCGCCGGGACCGTGGTGGCCAGACCAGCGAGGTATCGCGTCAGCGGGCGCAGGAAGGGCCGGACTCGAATGATCAGCCCTCACCGCCTGATCGATGGAGCGTCCGGGTTCACCGGGAGCGCCCAGATCGCACACAGGCTCGGCACAGCCTCGGCGCGGACCATCGCAGGCGACCAGTGAAAGGACCTCCCAGATGACCACTCCGGGCCACGAGCAGTTCGACCCGAGCGTCCCGCAGCCGTGGGGCACCGAGCCCCACCCGGCCCAACTGGCCGCCCAGAGCGGCCAGGCGGCCACCCAGCAGACGACCACCCAGCAGGCGACCACCCAGCAGACGACCACCCAGCAGGCGCAGAACGACACCCAGGCCCAGCAAGGGCAGCAGTACGCGATCACCACTGACCAGGCTGCGGCGCAGAACGCCGCCCACACGGGCACAACCGGGGCCGCCAGCGCCAAGCGCTGGGGCACCCAGACCCTCATCGCCGCCACCATCGGTGCGGCCATGGTCGGCGCGGGTGGCGTCGCTGCGGCCAATGCCTTCGGCGCCGACACAACCGGTACCTCCCAGCATGGTGGCCAGGGCGGCGTGATGCCCGGCAAC
>DGKN01000016.1:415-4025 GCA_002387005.1 Propionibacteriaceae bacterium UBA4569 | reverse complement strand
GGCGGGACCGGATTGCTCTGACACGCACGTTTTGGCGGATTCTGGCCGGAGGGACCCCTCGACAGGCCCGGGAAACGTCATGGTGTGCAGACAGGGGAACGCAGAAGTGGCGGGCTGGGGGAACGGGCGGTTGGGGGGCCGGCGCGGTTCGCCTACCTCCAGGTGCTTGCGGACAACCGCGGAGCCCGGCGCCTGTACGAGCGCCTTGGGTTCACCGTGCACCACGAGTACCACTACCGCGTCGCTCCCTGATCCGAGCGCAGCCAGCCGCCACGCTCCAAGTCTCGGCGGCAGAAGCGGTGGTGCTCGAACTCCTCGCTGAGCAGCAGCCGCAGTGCGTCCCCGACAGTCGTGGCGGAGGGGTCGGCGGGGAAGCCCGGCTCGTCGGTCCACGCGCCGGGGAGCTCAAGGTCGTCGTCCCCGGCCTGTTCGAACCACTCGACGAGTTCGTCCGAGCGCTCGGCGCGCACTGCGCACAGCTCGGCGAGCGTGGGGGAGGCGGCCGGGCTCAGACCCATGACGTCCGTCTGCTCCATCCAGTCAGGCGCCAGACCCCACGGGCTGAAGGGCTGCGGCAGACCGAGCACCGAGCGACGGAACCACGCGTCGGTCACGAAGACCAGGTGCCTGATCGTCTCGAGAGCCGACCACTCCCCATCCACGCGGGTAGTGGCTGCTTCGGGTGGCAATGCGTCCAACAACTGTTCGGTGGCCACCCAGCGCTCCCGGCAGGCCTCCCAGCCGCGCGCCAGCTCGTGCACCGTCCGTCCGCGCAGCAGCGCGCGGTCGGGTTCTCGCCGTTCCAATTCCGCGCGCAGCAATTCGTCGATGCGGACGCCGTTGATCACCAACCCGTCGATGTCGCCGTCCACCTCGACGTCGTGCAGCATGACGTCCTGGAAACGGGACCGGCTGAGGTCCACCCCGCGGAACAGCGAACCGGTCAGGTCGCTGTCCGCGAAGCGGG
Source organism: Propionibacteriaceae bacterium UBA4569 (assembly GCA_002387005.1). Lineage (GTDB taxonomy): Bacteria > Actinomycetota > Actinomycetes > Propionibacteriales > Propionibacteriaceae > Luteococcus > Luteococcus sanguinis. Next base: position 3,058 of record DGKN01000016.1, on the reverse strand, counting down.
CCCCAGCCAGGTCACCCGAGAACTGCTGTGCTGTCACGGCGCGTGGTCACTTGAGGATCTGCGTCTGGAAGGGGTAGCGGTAGTCCTCTCCACGCAGCGAGCGCAAGGTGGCGCGCAGGTGCGACCAGATCTGCATGACGCTGGTGATGACGATCAGACCGATGCCGATCGGGAACAGGATGACGGTGAAGATCATGATCCAGCCGATGATCGTGGCGATGGTCAGCCAGATGTTGAAGTTGAAGGCGCCTGCGGCGGCGCGGCGGACGTAGGGGGAGCGGTCGCGCCACAGCATCCACATGATCAGCGGGCCCACGAAGCTCAACCAGCCGGCGCTGATGACCATCGCGATCAGGGTGGAGNNTGGAGGCGTGTGCCAGGGCGGCGGCGCTGCGGTCCTCCGGTGGAATGTCGGCCGCACCGGTCGGCCGCCACTGGGGCTGCTGGTTGTACTGGTACGGCTGCTGGTAGTTGCTCATGGGTCCATTGTCCCGCAGCGCGGTGTCGAACCGGAGCGACGGAGGCCGCCGGTTCGACACGTGGGGCAAACTCGGCGCCGACGACGGTAACGCCCTGGCCTAGGCTGGGTGCGTGAGCTTAGCCCTGTTACCCACTCTGGTGCTGCTGCTGGTCATTGCGCTGCCGCTGCTTGTGTGGCTGATCGTGGCGTCCATGCGCGAGTCTCGCTTGCGCAACCGTCCACTCACCGAGGAGGAGACCCGCACCCTGCTCGACTGAAGCCTCAGAGCTTGGCGCGCAGGCGCTCAAGGATCGCCTCGTCCAAGCCCAGCCCGTCGCTCAGGTAGCCGTCCAGGTCGCCATAGTCGGCGGTAACGGTCTCCAGTGCGGCGCGCAGGTAGCTGGGGTGGACGAGGTCGGACGGGCGCTTGCGCTCGGCGAGTTTCGTTCCGCCGGTGAGCTGGTTGGCTCGGTAGCGGACGTCACGCATCGATGCGACGTGTCGGTTGGAGTCGAGGTAGTACTGCCAGATCGTCTGCATCGAGTCGCCGTGCAGGTGCTGCAACAGCACGGCGATCCAGCCGGTGCGGTCCTTTCCGTCGGTGCAGTGGAAGATCACGGCCCCCGGTTCGTCGGCGATCAGCCGCATCACCTCGGCGACCTTCTGGCGCTGGCTGGGCAGCTGCACCAGGTTGCGGTAGCGCTGCTGCATCACGGCCATCACGTCCTGCGGGGTCTCCCTCGCGACGGGCAGATTCTCCTCGATGCCGTGGATGTCGACATGGACGCCAACCGCACCCGGCAGGTGCGGGTCAGGGAAGTTCGCGCGCACCTTCGCTGTGCGCAGGTCGATCACCAGACGGACGCCCAGCTGCTGGAGTTCGGCCAGGTCTGCCCGGGAGGCGCCCCACAACATCGCGGACCGGTACACCCCGGTGCCCGGCTGGGTCGTCGCGGTGACCGGACGGACGTTGTAGGTGCCGAAGGGCACGCGCACATGGTTAGTGAACGCTAGCAGCGCCCGCAAGGATGTGTTCGCCATGGCCGCCACTCTAGGGGCGCGTCCGCGCGGCCGACCGCATCACAGGCCCGTGCTGACGCCCACGGCCAGACGGGTCAGCTCGTGGCCAATGTTCTTGCGGGCACTCGCCTCCCATCGCTGGCGTGCGGCCGACGAGGTGAACAGGTGGTCGTGGTCGAGGAAGCGTTCCAGCACCATGCCCCGACCCGTTCGCCAGTCGGCGTTGGTGAAGTGGCCGAACTCCAACCGGATGTCACGGACGCTGGTCTGGTAGCGGCCCGGCGCCGAACCGAGGATCGCGAGGTCGGCATCACACACCCGGGCGCCCGACACGTCACTGGCTTGAGGGGAGTGGGTGGCCGTCAACCTCACCAGCCGGGCCACCTCCGTCACCTCTTCGTCGTCCAGCAGGCCCGTCAGCTCGCGCTCGGCGAGTTGGGCTGACTGCTCCTCGTCGCTCCCGGCCACGCCATGCCAGACCGCGTCGTGGAACCATGCCGCGAGTTCCTCCACCCTCGGCGCGTGCGCCGCGGGGGCGAGTTCGTCGAGGTGGGTGACCATCTCGGCCAGGTGCCGGACGTCATGGTAGTGCCGCTGCGGCTCCACGTAGCGAGCCAGGAGATCCTCCCCCAAATCGGGAGCCTGGGGCAGCAGACCCTGCCAGCGGTTCACCAGCATCCGGTGCGCGAGGGAACGGCTCGGCACCTTCTGGTCAGGCGCGATCCGCAGTCCGGCGGCGCGGACCCTGGCGACCANNACCAGTTGCCGTTCGGGGGTCAGCTGCGCCCCTGCCGTCAGAGCCGCGTCCAGGCGCTCCCGGGCGAGGTCGTAGTGGTCATGGTCGAAGGAGCGCGGGTTCATGCCGATGCCGGCGGCGAAGTCGTGCAGCTCGTCCAAGGAGTGGTCGCTGACGAGGTGACCGTAGACCGTGCCGTGCGCGGGCCAGCGGGGTGCGTCGCAGAGCAGCGCCATCAGAGCAGCCCCGCGAACCAGAGGCCGAGACCGGCGCACGCGCACGCCCACAGCACGCTGACGAATGTGCCAATGATGAATCCCTCTGCGGCACCGGGTGAGGGCGCCTTCAGCTCCGGGTAGCGGGCGAGGCCTTTGAGGGCCAAGCTGATCGCGATCGCCTCCGGGTAGTGGGCCACCAGCCCCGCGTA
>DGKN01000016.1:0-325 GCA_002387005.1 Propionibacteriaceae bacterium UBA4569 | reverse complement strand
CTTGCGAGTGGCACGCTCGACGCTCTTGACGCTGGGCAGGTCGGGGGAGGCCGGGTCCGCAGCGGCCTGGTTCACCTCCCGGGTGGTGGTTCGGTCCACCAGCCGGAAGGTGCCGCGGACGATCGGGCTGCCGCCCAGCACCGCGAGCAGCCCCAACAGGGCGATCACGGCGGCGCGGGCAGCGGTCAGTTCCCAGCCGGTCATCGGGCGGCCTGCGCGTGGGTGAGGGCGTCCGCGAGCAGGCGGGTGCTCAGCTCGGCACCGCGTTGCACCTCCAGCCGGTGGGCCAGCCGGACGCGCTGGCTCACCGCGGACGGGCTGATGC
>DGKN01000146.1:2196-9837 GCA_002387005.1 Propionibacteriaceae bacterium UBA4569 | reverse complement strand
CGGCGATACGATCCTGCGCGATGTCTACGTCATCAACCGTGGCTACGAAGACCTGCCGGCCCGACTGAACAAGTTGGGCGCCAACATCGAGGTCTTCCACGAGTGAGCTGAACCGATCTGGCCCACAGGTCCGGTGCCCACCACATCGAACGGCGTATCCCGAATGGGGGGGCGCCGTTCGATCGTTCCGGGATGTCGGTGAGGGTGTTCAGCAACCGAAGGGGAAGCGCGCCACCAGGTGGGTGTTGCCCTGCTCGTACCAGACCAGGTCGAGCTGTGCGACGCGGTAACTGGCAGGGAGCATGTCCCCCAGCCCCTCGGCGACGGACGCGACGTGGACCCCGGGTGCCAGTGCCTCCAGCGTCACGTGCGGTGAGACGCCGAACTGGCCGCGGTAGGGCACCACTTCCGGGAAGGTGCGCTGGGCTGCTCTCGTCAGCGCCTCGAACCGGGCACGAGGCCCTGCCGGGGTGTGGATCGTCCCGTTGTGGAAGAGCTCGACCTGTTCGCAGCGCGCCTCGAAAGGGACACAGCTGGCGGCGAGGTTCGCGACCGACGCGAGATCCGGGACCTCGTCGAAAGGTCCCAGGACCGTGACATGGGCATGGACGAAGTCTGGTCCGCGCCCCAGCAACGAGGGGTCGTGGCGCAGGTACCCCGCGCGAACAGGCTCGTCCAGCGGACGCACCGGCACCTGGAGCACCGCGTGCCCCGGCCAACGCTCGTCCTCAGCCATGACAGCCTCAGGCCAGTCGGGATGCCTGGAAGCGGTGCGGCGGGTTCACGAAGCTCTCCTGCGCCGCGACCAGAGCCAGCTCGGAGCGCTCCAGATCGTGCGTGGCGCGCAGCAGGGAGTAGACGATCGAACCGGTTGCTGACAACGCGTCCGGGACGGAGCCAGTGGTCAGAAGGTGGGCCAGGAAGGTCGCCGTGGTGACATCACCGGAGCCGGTGAAGGCCTGCTCGATCAGCGGCGTCTCGACCTGCCAGGCGCCCTGCTCACCCACGGCCACCATCCGCATCACGTCCGTGTTCTGGCCGGCGTCGGTGACAGAGGTCACCAGCACCGTCCGCGGACCGCGGCTACGCAGTTCCTGCGCGGCCTCGACAGCCGCAGTGACTCCGTTGATCGTCCGTCCCGTGAGGAACTCCAGCTCGAACAGGTTGGGGGTCATCACGTCGGCGGCCGGCACGACCCGGTCGCGCATGAACTCCGGAATCCCGGGACGGCAGTAGAAGCCACGGCCGACGTCGCCCATCACCGGGTCGCAGCAGTAGAGGGCCCGCGGGTTGCGTTGCTTGACCAGCGCGGCGGCCTCGAGAACGACGGCGCCGATCTCCTCACCACCCTGGTAACCCGACAGCAGCGCGTCCACCTGGCTGAGCTGGCCCCGCTCGTCGATCCCGTGGACGACGTCACGAACGTCCCGTGCCTCGATCAGCGGACCACGCCAGGAGCCGTAGCCGGTGTGGTTGGAGAAATTGACTGTGAGCACGGGCCAGGTCTCCACGCCCATCCGCTGCAGCGGGAAGACGGCCGCGGAGTTGCCGGCATGGCCGTAGGCGACGTGGGACTGGATGGACAAGATCGTGGTCACCCGCTCCATTCTGCTCCCTTGGGGATGCGACGCTCTCATCGCGTCCAGCTCCTGCACGGCGTGAGGGCCGCGTGCGCCTGAACTGCTGATCATTCCGGTGTTCTGTCATCCTTGGTCCCATGGCCGAACTGCTGGACGACGAGCGGGAACCGGGCCACGTGCTGCGTAGTGCGGGCGATGGCGACCGGTGGGCCTGGCGCGCCAGGATCCGAGCCAATTCCGTCGCCCTGTTCTGGTATCGGATCGTGGTGGGCGTCGTCGGCCTCGTGCTGATGGTCGCCGCCGCGCTGACGGGCTGTCTGCCCGGCCCGGGCGGCATCCCGCTGTTCCTGATGGGGCTTGCGGTGTGGGCCTCGGAGTTCGAGTGGGCGCATCGGCTGCTCAGCGTCTTCGGCCGCTGGTTCGAGCGTTTCAAGGCCATGTCCCCCCGCAACAAGCGCATCTTCACCGTTGCGACCATCATCTGCATCCTCATCACCTGGTACCTGGCCGCCTGGTACGCGGGCGTGCCGACCTGGCTGCCGGACGTGGTGGAGAACTGGCTGAAGACCCTGCCGGGTCTGGACTGACTCATCGGCGCCAGGATTCGGTTGGCGTCCTACGCTGGCGTCGTGATCGCCCGTGACTTCCCCTACTTCGACCAGCCCTTCATTCCACTTGCCCACCGTGGCGGCTCCCTGCTGGGCGGCAACCTTGGCCGCGAGAACACCCTGCACGCCTTCGCCAATGCGGTGTCCCTGGGCTACCGCTACCTGGAGACAGACGTGCACGCGACCGCCGACGGCCATCTGGTCGCCTTCCACGATGACGTTCTGGACCGGGTGACCGACGCCACGGGGGCGATTCGGGAGCTCCCGCTGGCGGGCGTCCGGGAGGCCAGGATCGCTGGCATCGACCAGGTGCCCACACTGGACGAGGTGTTCGAGCACTTCCCGGAGCAGCGGATCAACATCGACATCAAGGCCCCCGGAGCGATCGAGCCGCTGGTGGCCGCCATCGACGCGCACCGCGCGCACGACCGGGTGTGCGTCGGTTCCTTCACCCCGAGCAGCCTCGAGCGCTTCCGGCGCTTGAGCGGGCGCCAGGTGCCGACATCCGTCGGGCCGCGCGGGATCGCCTGGACCGGCTTGGTCCCGATGCTCCCCCGTCTGCTCGCGTCACCCGGTGTCGCCTTCCAGATGCCAGTGGACCACGTCGTCGGAGGTCGTCGGGTGCGGTTGCTGACTCCCTGGCTGCTGGACTCGGCGCACCGGCGCGGGAAGGTCGTCCATGTCTGGACGATCAATGACAGTGAGCAGATGCACCAGCTGATCGACCTCGGCGTGGATGGGCTGGTCAGCGACGCGATCGATGTTCTCAAAGGTGTCCTGCTGGAGCGTGGACTGTGGCATGGTGGGGAACAAACCAACTGACCAGCTCGTTGATGCACGTGAACCCCGCCGAACCCGACGACACACGCAGCAGGAGGAACGATGGCAGACCGCGCACTGCGAGGCATGGGCCTCGGCGCCAAGAGCTTCGAGGACGAGGAAGGTATCGAGTTCGCCGCCCGTCAGAACATCGGCTTCGACTGTGACGCCGGACACCATTTCGACATGGTCTTCGCGGAGGAGGCCGAGCTCCCCGCCGAGTGGGAATGCCCACGCTGTGGACGCGTTGGACGACGCAGCGACGGCACCAAGCCTGAGGAGAAGGACGTCAAGCCCGTCCGCACCCACTGGGACATGCTCCGCGAACGCCGCTCGCTGGACGAGCTCGAGGAACTCTTCGAGGAGCGACTCGAACTGCTCCGCGGCAGCAACTGAGTCGCCCCCGGCATCTGGACAGAGCAAACGGCCCGCCATCACTGGCGGGCCGTTTCACGTACCCCGAGCTTGAACCCGAGAACGCTCGCGGGCCTGTCGAGGGGTCCTTCCGGCCAGCCGCGCCCTACCCCCGGGCGATCTGCTGCGCAGAACCTGCCTCGGGGTTGCGGTGCTCGCTCGTCTCGGTCTCGACGATGTCGGTCGGTACCGTCATGTCCGGGCGGGTGCGGGCGCGCGCCAGGTCGATGTTCACACCGGCCTTCTGCACCTGCTTGGCGGCGAAGAAGCCAATGATCGAGCGCGCGAGCGGACGGGTGAACGGCAGCAGGAACACGAAGCCGATGACGTCGGTGAAGAAGCCGGGCAGCATCAGCAACAAGCCACCCACCAGCACCAGCGCGGCGTCGGTGAGTTCCCGAGCGGGCATCCGGCCGGTCGTGAGCGAGTCACGCAGCGCCTGCCATGCCTTGGATCCCTCCTTGCGCATCAACCAGGCGCCGATGATGGCCTCTGCCACCAGAATCAGCAGCGTCGGGAAGGCGCCGATAGCATGCCCCACCTTGATCAGCAGCAGCACCTCGATGATGGGAACGCCCACGAACATGCCCGCGAGCACAGGCAGGGCCCACTGGTTGCGGCGGGTGACGGGACGAGCAGCGCTGGTCGGCATGCGATCAATTCTACCCGGGCACCGAGATCGTCCGCGGCTCCATCAAACCCGCGATGCTGAGATGGCACCACCGGACGACGACCTCGGCAATGGCTCCCGCGGATCCGTGGCGTGGCGGCGGATGCGTCCCAGCACGAGTGCGACCAGCACGCCCACCCCGGACACCAGGGCGGCCGCACCCTCGATCCATGGACCCACCCGTGGGCCGGGGGTGGCACCGGTCCGCAGCGGAACCTTGAAGGTTTGTGCGGCCGAGGTCGCCTCGTCCGTTCGTCCGGTGACCGAGCCGTCCGCGTGCACCAGACCGGACAGCGAGGAGGTGGTCGAGACGACGATCTCGCGTCCCGACTCCATCGCCCGAGAGCGGGTGATCGCGAACTGTTGCCAGGGCTGGCCGGTGCCGGTGTAGGTGGCGTTGTTCGACTGGACGACGACCAGTTGCGCGTCCGTCATCGCCTCCCGGACCGTGCGGTCCCACGCAAGTTCGAAGCAGATGATGTCGCCGAGGCGGATGGTGCGTCCGTCGCCCAGGGTGGCGTCGATGACGCCCGGGCGGGTGCCGGGCACCGACTGCGCCCCGACCTGTTCCAGGATCGGCAGTACCGGCAACAGCTGCTCCCGCAGCGGGATCCATTCGCCGAAGGGCACCAGGTTGCGCTTGTCATAGCGGGCGCTGATGCGTCCGTCGGTGCCCCACCACAGGCCGGAGGTCTGCCGCTCCCCCTCCCCGGGGCCGCGCATCACGGCGCCGACGAAGATCGGCAGCCCGGTGGTGCGGCTGGCCTCCATGATCAGGTTCGCCGTCTGCGCGTCGTGGGTGGGGTCGATGTCGGTGGAGTTCTCCGGCCACAGCACGAAGTCGGGCATCGGGTCCAGGCCGGCACGAGCCCGGGCCATCAGCTCGACGGTCTCGCTGACGTGGTTGTCGGTGACCGAGCGGGCATAGCCCATCGCCTCCGAACCCGCGGTGCCGGTGACATCTCCCTGCACCATGCCGACGTCCACGCTCTCGCCCGTGCTGGGCAGCTCGACCGGACGGGCGATGGTCGCAGCGACGATGCCCACCACCGCGGATGTGGCCAGTACCACGGCGGGGACCTGTGGACGCGCGGGACGCGAAGGGGGCGGCAGCAGCGCACCGATCGCGACGCCGATCAGGGCGACCAGGAACGACAGCCCGCCGATTCCGATCCAGGGCAGGGATCCGGCGAGTGGCGAGTCGACCATCGGGTAGGCCAGCCGCAGCCAGCCGAAACCACCGAAGGGAACACGGGAGGCGCCGTACTCCGCCAGCGACCAGAGCCCGGGCACCAGCAGCAGCCACCACGGTGAGCGTCCGGGACGGGTCAACAGCGCGGCACCCCAGCCGAACATCCCTTGCCACAGCGCCATGAAGGCGACAAGGATGACGGCGATCCAGGCACCCAGCACGTCCACCCAGGAGATGGCGACCCAGCCGAGGCCTAGGCCGAAGGTCCAGCCCAGACCGAAGCCCTGGCCAAGGCTGCGTCCCCTCAGGAGCCAGGTGAGCGCGGCGATCGCGAGCGGCGCCAATGGCCACCAGCCGATGGGTTGGAAGGAGGCCCCCAACAGTGCCCCGGACGCGAGCGCACCCAGCACGCGCAGGGTGCCGCTGGCCGACAAGCGGTTCACTCGGTCGGCAGGGTCGGCCGGTTCTGGAAGTGCGTGGTGAGCACGACCTGGGTCACCGTCACGACATTGGCGTGGTTGCGGATGCGAGTGAGCAGCATGTCGAGCTCGCGGGTGTCGGAGACGTGCACCTTGACCAGGTAGGAGGCATCACCGGCCACCGAGTAGCAGGAGACGATCTCGGGCATCGCGTCGATGTGCTCGGGGACGGCCTCGTCGGCGGCTGGGTCGAGCGGGCGGAGCTGGATGAAGGCGGTCAGCGTGCGGCCAAGCGCATTGGGGTCGATCACGGCCTGGTAACCGGCGATGATCCCCCGCTGCTCGAGGCGTCGCACGCGCTGCTGGGCTGCAGAGGTGGACAGACCCGTCTCGCGTCCGATGTCTGTGTAGGACATCCGTCCGTCCTGCGCGAGCAGCGCGAGAATCTGGTGATCTGTGCCTTCCATGACGCCAATCGTGACACTATTTGCGGGTGAATGGCGATCAGCTCATGATTTTTGACACAGCATCCATGTATTTCCGTTCTTTCTACGGTTTGCCCTCGTCGATGACTTCGCCGGATGGACGTCCGGTGAATGCGGTGCGTGGGTTGCTGGATTCGATCGCCCGTCTGGTCGAGCAGTACCAGCCCAATCGGTTGGCCTGCGCCTGGGACAACGACTGGCGTCCGGCCTGGCGGGTGGAACTGGTGCCGACCTACAAGACCCACCGCGTCGCCGATGGTGGTGCTGGTGATGAGCAGGCCGCGCAGCTGGGACTCGTGGGCGCCGGTGCGCTGGCCGCGACCGGTGGCCTGGCCGAGGAGTCCCCCGACGGACTGGCGCCGCAGGTGCTGATCATCCGCGAGGTGCTGACGGCGGTGGGCATTCCCATCGTTGGCGTGGACGGCTATGAGGCGGACGACGTGATCGGATCCCTCGCAAGCCAGTCGCAGGTGCCGGCGCTGGCGGTGACTGGTGACCGGGACCTCTTCCAGCTCGCTGACGGGAACACGCGCGTCATCTACATCGGCAAGGGCGTCGCGAAGCACGACCTGGTGGACGGCGAGTGGGTCTTCTCCAAGTACGGGGTGCATGCCGCGCAGTACGTCGACTTCGCAGTGCTGCGCGGCGATCCCTCCGACGGGCTGCCGGGTGTGAAGGGCATCGGCGACAAGTCCGCGGCGCAGTTGGTCGCCCGCTATGGGGATCTCGAGGGCATGCTGGCCGCGGCCGGTGACCCGGCCTCGGGCATGTCGCCCGGGCTGGCCAGCAAGCTCGGTGCCGCGATCGACTACCTGGGCCCAGCCCGGGAGGTCGTGGCAGTCGTCCGGGACCTGCCCGTTGGTGGGCTGGACCTGCGCGTGGGCAGCGATCGGGTCGACGTTGACGCCTGTGCACGGTTGGCCGAGCAGCACGGTCTGGGCAGCTCGATGGAACGGATCCTGGCTGCCCTGGCCAAGGTCAGCTGACACCCACGAGCCCAACCACAACGCCCAACCACAACGCCCAACCANNCCCAACCACAACGCCCAACCAAGGTCCCCGAGCCTGTCGACTGCTGCCCGGCCAGTTCCACGGGTCCCCGAGGCTGTCCAGGCTCGGGGAAGGGGTCAGCGGGTCAGGACGTAGAGCCCCGCCCCGGCCAGCAGGTTGGACGCATACGAGCCCGCCCGGGAGCGCCGTCCGTGCTCGTCGAGCGCGATCTTCTGCTGGACCATGAAGCCCTCCTGCGCGAAGAAGTCCTCGAGGTCGACCAGCGTCGCGTGGTGCAGGTTGGGCGTGTCGTACCAGGTGAACGGCAGGTCGCGGGAGCGGGGCATGTGACCATTGAGCAGCCGCAGCCGGTGCCGCCACAGCCCGAAGTTCGGCATCGAGACGATCAGCCGCGGCGCGATCCGGGCCATCTCGGCCAGCAGGTGCTGCGGCTGGGGGGGGGG
>DGKN01000146.1:0-2129 GCA_002387005.1 Propionibacteriaceae bacterium UBA4569 | reverse complement strand
CGGTCCCCCGGCAGTCGCGGGTGCGCATCAACGCGTCCAGCAGGGTTCCGTCGCCACAGCCCAGGTCCAGCACCCGGGAGCCAGTGGGGACGAGGTTGGCGACGATTTCGAGGTCGGGGCGCAACCCCCAGTGCGTGCTCATCGGGCCCTCCAGCCGGAGTGGGCGTGGGGGTGGGTGGCCGACTCGCATTCGAGGAAGGCGCGGACGGTGTCGTGATAGACGGGCACGTCGAGCAGGAAGGAGTCGTGGCCCCACGGGGAGCGGATGTCGCGGAAGGTGACCGGCAGGCCGCCATGTTCGAGTTCGCGGACGATGCGCCGGGAGTGCTCGGTGGAGAAGCGCCAGTCGGAGTCGAAGCTGACCACCAGGTAGTTGACCGGGTGGGCGGCGACGACGTCCAGCGCGTGCGGGTCGGCGAAGGGGTCGAAGTAGTCCATGACGCGGGTCAGGTACAGATAGCTCAGCGCGTCGAACCGCGACAGGAAGGCCTCGCCCTGGTGGTCGAGGTAGCTCTCGACGGCGAAGTCGACGCCGAAGCCGTGCTCGGCCCCCTCGATCTGGGCGCGGCGGCCGAACTTCTCGTCGAAGCCCTCCTGGGAGGTGTAGGTGATGTGCGCCATCATCCGGGCGATCGACAAGCCGACGTCCGGGTTGTGGCCCTGGCCAGCGAACTGGCCACCGTCGAAGTGCTCGTCGCGCATGATCGCCTGGCGTGCAACGGCCGAGAAGGCGATGTTCTGCGCGGTGAGGCGGCTGGACGAGGCAATGACGACCGCATTGCACAGCTCGTCCGGGTGGCGCAGCGACCATTCGAGCGCCTGCATGCCTCCCATTGACCCACCGACCACGGCGTGCCAGCGGTTCACGCCCAGATGGGCGCCCAGCGCCCGGTGCACCTCGACGAAGTCGCCGATCGCGAGCAGCGGGAAGTCGAGCCCCCAGGGCTGCCCCGTGGCGGGGTTGATGGATGAGGGTCCAGTCGTCCCTTGGCAGCCGCCCAACAGGTTGGAGCAGACGACGAACCACTTGTCGGTGTCGATCGGCTTGCCCGGCCCGATGATGGTGTCCCACCAGCCGGGGTGCTTGTCACCGGGGTGCCAGCCGGCGGCGTGGGCATCGCCGGTGAGGGCGTGGCAGATGTAGATGCCGTTGTCCCCGCCTTCGTTCAGCCTCCCGTAGGTCTCGTAGGCGACGACCACCTCGCCCAGCTCGTCGCCGCTGGCCAGCACGAGGGGGTGCTGGGCGTCGAACAGCTGGACGGTCTGGGTTTGCACCTCGCCGAGTTCGTGCGTGTCCGCAGCGGTCACTCGGCCAACCCGTCCAGGGCCTGGGTGAGGTCGGCGAGGATGTCGTCGACGTCCTCGATGCCGACCGCGAGCCGGACCATCTCGGCGGGGACGCCAGCTGCCTCCAGCTCGTCGGGCGTGAGCTGGGAGTGCGTGGTGGTGGCGTTGTGGATCACCAGCGACTTCGCGTCGCCGATGTTGGCGAGGTGGCTGAACAGCTGCAGCGAGTCGACGAACCTCGCCCCCGCCTCGCGTCCGGCCGTGAGCCCGAAGGAGACGATGCCGCCGTAGCCCTTGCCGGTCATCACCTTGTCGGCGGTGGCCTTGTGCGGGGAGTCGTCCAGACCCGGGTAGTTGACCCAGGCGACCTGCGGGTGGTCGGCGAGGAAGCGCGCGACGGCCAGCGCGTTGGCGCTGTGGCGCTCCATCCGCAGGTGCAGGGTCTCCACNNTGCCCTGGCAGAAGAGCCAGGAGTGCAGCGGAGCCAAGGTGGCGCCGGTGTTGCGCAGCAGCACCGTACGAGCGCGGATGATGTAGGCGGCCGGTCCGGCGGCCTCGGTCCAGACGACCTCGTGGTAGGCGTGGTCGGGGCTGGTGATGCTCGGGAAGCGATCGGCGTTCGCGGTCCAGTCGAACTTTCCGGAGTCGACGATCACGCCGCCGATGGCCGTCCCGTGCCCGCCGAGGTACTTGGTGGCGGAGTGGACGACGATGTCGGCGCCGTGCTCGAAGGGGCGGCACAGGTAGGGCGTCGGAACCGTGTTGTCGATGATCAGGGGCACGCCGATCGCGTGCGCCGCCTCGCTCCACGCGTCCAGGTCGACGACCTGCAGCGAGGGGTT
>DGKN01000168.1 GCA_002387005.1 Propionibacteriaceae bacterium UBA4569 | reverse complement strand
AGCCCTCATGAAAGATCGAGGTTAGTCGATGGCGGCTGCATTTGCAGCGGTGATGATGCGCAGGTTGTGGGGGAGGGCGCCGTCCGCAGCTGGGGTGGTCATGGTGAGGATAACGGTGTCTCGCTGAGGGTTGTTCACGAATTTCGTGCTGAAGTATCCCTGCCAGCTGTAGGCGCCTGGCCCACCGAGATAGTGGAGGGATCCAACAGGAGCGTTGACACCCTCTTGGATGTCGAGCATGTATCCCCACTTGTTCTGTGTCAGCTGCCAGTTCGTGAGGTCACCGATCTGGTTGCTGGTCATGAGCTCCACGGACGCGCGGCTGAGGATGCGGGTTCCGTCCAATTCGCCCTTGTTGAGCAGCATCTGCGCGAAGCGGAAGTAGTCGGCCGTGGTGCCGTGCAGCCCGGCCGCACCGCTGAAATAGGTGTGGTGCGGGCTGTGGGCGCCCTCGGGGCCCAGGGATACCGGCCCGACTGGCACGTTGTGGGTGTGAGGCTCGTCTCGGCCCGGCCAGTACACCTCGGCCAGGCGGCTCCGCTGGTGATCGGGGATGAAGAACCAAGTCTCGTCCATGCTCAGGGGGGTCAGAATGTGCTCGCGCTGGTAGCTGTCGAAGTCCTGCCCCGAGATGACCTCGACCAGTCGGCACAGCGTGTCGACGCTGCTGTTCGAGTAGTCGAACATGGTTCCCGGGTCAGCGATCAGCGGCATCGTGGCCAGGCGGGCAATGTTCTCGGCGAGCGTCATGTTGGGGGCGTTCATATCGTCACGTACCCCGGCTTTCGCATACAGGTACGGAACGACCTGGTAAGCGGGAAGCGGGTAGGCATCGGCCCACCAAGTGTTTGTCATGCCGGCCGTCATACTCAGCAGATCGTGGGCGGTGATCTCTCTGGCGGCGGGACGCAGCGTATAGGTGCCATCGGGGTGGCACACCGCCACCTGGGGGTCGGCGAACTCCGGCAGGTAGGTCGAGATGGGATCAGAGAGGCTCAACCGACCCTGTTCCCAAAGCTGCAGCACGCAAACCGCGGTCAGCACCTTCGACATCGACGCAAGACGGAAGATCGCATCCGTCTTCATCGCCTGGTGTTCGTCCGCCTTGCCGAACGCCTTGAAGTAACACGGCTTTCCGTGCCGAGCCACCAGCACGACGATTCCCTGGTAGGCGTTGGACGCTAGCTGCTCCTCCACCAGCCGGTCGACAACCTCCAGTTGNNGCCCACCGATCGCGGATCGACGACCTCAGGGATGTTTGACATGGCGACCTCGCTCGTCAGACGGATTGTTCCTAGCAGTCAAGTGCCCCACTGGCGCTGGGTCAAGAGGTGGCGGCGCTCCATCGCTTGTCGTGAGACACAAGAAGCGGAATATGGAGGCTGGAGACCACACAGATCGTCGAAGCCTTGGGCGAGGACCTCAACGACCACCTGGTAGTTGCGAGCACGACCCGATCGGCCGCGGCAACGGGAGCTCCCGCGAATCGGACAGTCCGAGTCAAGGGCACGCTCACTGACCGCCCATCGGCACCCGGGCGTCCAGCCCTCTGTGCCGTGCGAGACTCGTCGCCGTGTTCATCGGCAGCGGGACGCTCGTCAACGTCGTCACGGTTCTCCTCGGCGGAGCACTCGGGCTGCTGGTGGGTGATCGGCTCCCGGAGCGCACCCGCTCGACCATCACTGACGTGCTCGGCCTGTTCACCATCGTCATTGGCGGGCTGTCGCTGGCTCCGCTGACCAAGACCTCCTACACCTCGCTCGCACCCTTCGGCGCCGCCTCGATCATCGTCCTGCTCGGGCTGCTGTTCGGCGCAATCCTCGGGTCGGCCCTGCACCTCGAGAGCCGCATCGACGCCCTCGGCGTCTGGGCCAAACGCACGTTCGGACGCGGTGGGGAGCACCGCTTCGCCGAGGGATTCGTCACCGCCACGCTGCTGTTCTGCGTCGGGCCGCTGAGCATCCTGGGGTCATTCTCGGACGGGCTGGGGCTCGGTGCCCAGCAGCTCTACGTCAAGGCGGTCCTGGACGGCTTCGCGGCGATGGCCTTCGCGTCCGCGTTCGGCGCCGGGGTGCTGCTGTCGGCAGCGTCCGTGTTCGTCTACCAGGGATTGTTGACGCTCGCGGGTTTCGCGCTCGGGCCCGTCCTGCCCAACGGCGCGGTCGACACGATCTCCGTCGCCGGCGGCATCATCCTGATGGGCCTGGGCATCCGGCTGATGGGCCTCAAGGAAATCCGGGTCGCCGACCTCCTGCCGGCGCTGGTGCTTGCACCGCTGTTCCTGTGGATCGCGCAGACCGTAGCCCGCTGACCCCNNACGGCAGTTGCGCCACCCAGTGCGCGTTGTCAGCGATTCTCTGGGCGGTTGCCATGATTGCGGGCGGCGAACCACGCCAGCACGGCGGCCACCGCCAGCAGCGGGATGCCATAGGTCCACACGCCGCGCTCGACCTGCGTCACCAGCAGCAGGCAGGACAGCAGCCCACCGATCGGCAGCACGGAAGGCACGCGGAAGTGTTCGTGGGCGACATGGTCGCGGCGCAGCACGAGAACCGCCAGGTTCACGGCGAAGAAGACCACCAGGAGCAACAGCACCATGGTGCTGGCCAGCACCTCGATCGTCCCCGTGAGCGCAAGCAGCAGCGACAACGTGGTGGTGACGACGATGGCCACCCACGGGGTCCGTCGGGTCGGCAGCAGGCGCGTCAGGACCCCGGGCAGCAGCCCGTCGCGGGCCATGCCGTAGGCCAGCCGGGACGACATGATGCCGGTCAGCAGCGCACCATTCGCGACCGCGACCAGGGCGATCGCGCTGAACAACACGGACGGGACGACGTGCGCGGCCTCGACGATGCGCAGCAGGGGAGCGCTGGAGCCTGAGAGCACGTCGGTCGGGATCGCGACGGACGCGACGACGCCGATCAGGGCGTAGACGACGCCCGCCACCAGCAACGCTCCGAACAGGGCGCGCGGGTAGGACCGGCTTGGGTCCTTGGTCTCCTCGGCCAGGTTCACGCTGGTCTCGAAGCCCACATAGGAGTAGAAGGCCAGGACCGTTCCGGCGAGCACCGCGGACAGCGGCCCGTGTTCGGACGTCCCCAGCTGGGTGAGGCGGGAGAAGTCGACCTGCGCGCCGCCCCGTGCGATCACCAGGAAGCCCAGGACGATGACCAGCACCAGCCCGCCAACCTCGATCAGCGTCGCGATGCGGTTCACGCCCATCGATTCACCGATACCGCGCGCATTCAGCGCGGCCAGGAGAGCAAGGAAGACCAGCACCACGCCAGCGGTCGGCAAGGTCACGAAGGACGACAGGTAGTCACCGGCGAAGCCAAGCGACAGAGCGCCGACCGACACGATCCCGGACGCGAGCATGCAGAATCCCACCAGGAAGCCCATGAAGGGTCCGAAGGCCTTGGTGGCGTAGTGGGCGGAACCCCCGGCCAGCGGATACTTGGTCGCGAGCTCGGCATAGGAGCCGGCCGTCAACAGCGCCAGCAACAGGGCGACCACGAGCGGCACCCACACCGCCCCACCAACGATTCCGGCAACGTGTCCGGCCAGGACGTAGACGCCAGCCCCGAGCACGTCACCGAGGATGAAGAAGAACAGTGCATTGGTCGTCACCGACCGCTTCAGCGTGGGTGCTGCGTCCTGCTGGGTCACGGGCATCTCCTGGGGTCAGGGGGTGCTGACCACACGATCAGCTCCGAATGACCCTATGAGCCGGGACCATCGCGCCCCATCCCCGCAGGGGTGGGAAGCGTTGTCAGGCCCGTCGTGCGGAGGTTCAGCCCTCGGAGACGATCCGAGCTGCCTCGACCGCCAACTGCGCTGCGTCACCCTGACCGGTGAGGAAGGGCAGCCCCATCTTCGACAGCGTGTTGACCATCGGCGGGCCGGCGTGGGCGGCCATCACGGCCTCGACCTTGTTGTCCCGCAGGAAGGTGACGATTCGGGCGTGGTGCGCGCCCTCGCCCGGGTGGTTGTGGTGCTCATGCTCGGAAGCGGCGTGCTCGTGGCCGTGGGCATGCCCATGGTCCCCGTGCAGGACGTCCCACTGGGTTTCGACGACCTCCTGGCCGGTGACCACACCGTCCTCAACGTCCAGCAGGGCAACCCGCGGTGCTCGTCCCAGGCCCACGAGGTCGGTGGATTCTGCAGCAATGGCGGCGGCAAGTCTCATGGCTCGAACCTATCCCTGGCCCAGCAGCTCCAGGACGGCGGCCTCCAGTCCCTTCTGGCGCGCCGCGGCGGTGCGATACTTCTTGGTCGCCGCGTCGCCGATCGTCCGTCCGTTCTCGTAGGCGTCGATGACGCGTGGGTCGATGTAGCTGTTGCGGGCCACCGTCGGGGTGTTGCCCAGGTAGGCCGCGACCTCGCGCGTCGCCTGACGAATGGCCCGAGCCCGGGAGGCCTGGCTTGCACCGGTCTCGTCGGNNCCAGCACCTCAGCGGCGATGACGGTGGCGTGCCAGGTGCGGAAGTCCTTCGCGGTCACTGTGCCGCCGAACAACTCCGAGAGGTAGCTGTTCACGTCCGCGGACGAGAGGGGACTCCAGCCCGAGGGTCCCTTCCAGGCCAGCAACCGCGCGGAGTCGTCCGTTCGTTGGCGCATCACCTCCAACGCCGCGAGCGCCTGCGGGTCGTCCACCTCGATCGAGTGGCTGACCCCCGACTTGCCCACGAACGCGAACACCAGCGAGTCATGGCGGCGACGAACGTGCTGACGTTCCAGGGTGGTCAACCCGAAGGAGCCGTGCGCATCGGTGTAGGCGTCGTTGCCGATCCGGAAGTAGCCGACATCGAGCAGCCGGACGGCTGTGGCAGCGGCCCGTTCCAGCGGCATCGCGGACAGATCGAGGTCAGCGCTCACCTGACGGCGGGCCGCCGGGAGCATCGTGGCCGCCTCGGCGACCCGGGTGAACTTCGACTGGTCGCGACGGGCCCTCCACTGGGGGTGGTAGAGGTACTGCCGCCGGCCAGCATCGTCGGTGCCGACCGCCTGAAGGTGGCCGTTGGGGAAGGGGCAGATCCACACGTCCGTCCAGGCTGGCGGGATCACCAGCGACTTGACGCGCTCCAACTCGTCCGGTGACAGCGCAGCACCGTCGGCGTCGTGGTAGCTGAAGCCCCTGCCGCGCCGCTGTCGGGAGTGGCCGGGCATCCGGGGATTCGTGCGTCGCAGCCGTGGCATGGCTTGACCGTAGTGCCTCACGACTACGGTGGGAACAGTCGAAGGGGAGCAATGATCGAGGACGAGGCGCAGCGCTGGGCGAGCACGATCCTGCAGGGCCTGGGGACGCCGTTCCCGTGGGTGTCATCGCACATGTCCAGCGGCCCGGACGACTGCGACGCCACCCCGTGGAACCTGCACCCCGCCTTCCACGGCTGCCTCGACTGGCACTCCTCGGTGCACATGCAGTGGTCCGCGGTGACGCTGCTCTCCACCGTCCCGGACGCGATCGAGCCGGGCACGCGGGACGAGTTGGTGCGCGTCCTCGACGAACGCCTCACGCCTGCGAACTGCCGGGTGGAGGCCGATTACCTGCGCGCGCACCCGGGCTTCGAGCGCCCCTACGGCTGGGGCTGGGCCTGCCTGCTCACCGCCGCTGCCAGGGAGTCGGCGCATCCCCACGCCGCGGCCTGGGCGGAGGCCTCGGCCCAGGTCAGTGACGTCGTCCTCGACAACCTGCCCAGATGGATGCCCCGCCTCACCCGTCCGGTGCGCAATGGCCAGCACGACAACACCGCCTTTGGCATCGCGCTCTGCCTGGATGCTGCCCGTGAGCTGGGAAGTGAAGATGTCGCGGCCGCGATCGAGACGCCCGCCCGCCGCTGGTACGAGACCGACGTCGACTACCCGTCTGGTTTCGAGCCGGGCGGGAACGACTTCTCCTCACCGGCACTGGCCGAGGCGTGCCTGATGCATCGCGTGCTCACGGCCGCTGAGTTCCCGGGCTGGCTGAGCAGGTTCCTACCCGGCCTCGCGGCACAACAGGACCAGCTCCTGGCGGTCCCCGAGGGGCTGGACAGCACCGACGGGAAACTCGTCCACCTCTACGGTCTGGCCCTGCACCGGGCCGCAGCCCTACGGCGCCTGGCGCCGGCGCTGGACGACGACCGCGCGGCCCGCGCACTGAGCAGCGCCGACCAGCAACAGGCTTGGGCCAGCCAACAGATCAGCCACGGAGACTTCATGAGCACCCACTGGCTGGTCAGCTTCGCGCTGCTGGCGGAGCTGGCACGCCGTCCGCTCGTGTAGCTTTCGTGCCATGAGCGAGAGCACCGCCTTGACCAACGCCATCGCTGGGCCCCTGACCGCTGCCCGCCGCCGCGAGGAGGTGTTGACGCTCACCACGCTGTTGCCGATGTCTCAGCAGCAAGTGTGGACCGCGCTCACCGACCCCAACGCCCTGGCGAAGTGGTCGCCGATCATCCCCGACCGTCCGCTGGTCGCCGAGGGCACCGCCACCAGCCGCGAGCACCCCGCGGCCCCGCCAGTGGACGCAACGGTTGTCGAGGCTCGTGAGCCCTGGTACCTGGAGCACCACTGGGGCGGCGACGTCGTGGGCTGGCAGCTGGCCCCCTCCGGCGCGGGGACGCAGGTCAACCTGGTGCACCAGCTCGCCCGTCCCGAGTCGGCGATCGACACCGCCGCCGGGTGGCACGTCTGCCTCACAGTCCTCGCATTGCAGGCGGCGGGGGAGCAGGTCGAGCGCTGCGTCGGCGACGACGCCCTCGACCTCGACTGGGACGCGCTGCGGGCCCGCTACGCGGAGGTCATCCCGGACCCAGCGACCGAGGACGACCAGGCCTGACCTACTGGAGCCCGGAGATCGCGAGCATCAGGCCGCGATGGACCTCTTCGAGAGGACGCTCGGGCATGAACGCACGCCGATCCAAGGTGGCGACCACCAGGGCGCCGATCACCGACATCGCCACATTGGGCAGGTGCTCGGGCAGGATCGCCGGGGTCAACCCACGGCTCCTGCGGTCCTCGGCCAGCTCCGAGATGATCTCCACCAGCGGCTGGACGATCTGTTCCCTGGTCCGGGGCAGGCTGCTCGCCCACGGACGGTTGGTGCGGAACAACTCGGTCATCACGATCTGCGCCGGAGCGGGCTGCTCGTCCGCGGTACAGAGAATCCGCCACATCGCGTCGGTCAACGCCACCCAACCTTGCTGGCCCTCCCGCGCGGCGTCCAGGTCGGCCCGGATGGCTGCGGCCGAGCTCTCCACCAGCTTCTCGAAGAGGTCAGCCTTGTTCTTGTAGTTGTAGAAGATCGTCCCCTTGCTGACGCCAGCAGCCTCGGCGATCTCGTCCATCGACGTCCCCGCGAAGCCCTGCTCGGCGAACAGCTCGCTGGCGGCGGCCATGATNNGCGCTGCGTCCGTCGATGCGTCCGGTCGTCGTGCGCGGCGCATCATCCTGGGCGGTCGGGTTCACGATCGACTTCTCCCGTCGATGGGCACGAACTGTTGACGGAACCCTAGCGTCGAGACCCGCGCTCCGAAGCCTGTCCAGCGCCCGAGAGAGCACCAGTCCGCCTTGCGCGCTGCCCCTAGCCTGTAACCAAACCCGAACGATCGGAGCACCGTGTCCATCGACAAGGCCACCTTCCTGGCGTCCGCCAGCCCCGCCACCCTGGCCGTCCACGCCGGCCAGGAGGTCGCGGACCCCACCACGAAGTCCCGCGCGGTGCCGATCTACCAGACCGCCGCATTCACCTTCGACGACACCGAGCACGCCGCCGCGCTCTTCTCGCTCGCCCAGCCGGGCAACATCTACGGGCGCATCATGAACCCCACCACCACGGTCTTCGAGGACCGTGTCAACGCGCTCGAGGGTGGCGTCGGCGCCCTGGCCACCGCATCGGGTGCCGCGGCCATCACCTACGCGGTGCTGAACCTGGTCAACGCCGGCGACAACATCGTCGCCATGTCCACCCTCTACGGCGGCACCTTCGCCCTGTTCGCGCACACCCTGCCCCAGTTCGGCATCGAGGCCCGCTTCGTCGACCCGGCCCACCCGGAGCAGATCGCCGAGGTGGCTGACGACAAGACCCGTTTGGTCTTTGGTGAATCGATG
>DGKN01000246.1:17004-17346 GCA_002387005.1 Propionibacteriaceae bacterium UBA4569 | reverse complement strand
ACCTGGACCGGCTCGATGCCGCCGAAGCGGGGCGCCGTCCGGCCCGATCCTGGCGTCGGTCACCGCGTTGGCGATGGCCACGCCGCCAGCGGCGAGGCCGAGACCGAAGCCTCCCGCCAGCAGGCCGCGCCGGCTGATCGTGGTCACGGGGTGGAATGCTGTGTCCATGTGGGCCTTCTCCTGTGAAGGGCGCATTCTGCGCTGCCGGTAGCGTCCTTCCATGGGGGGTGTCGTCAAGGCATTGAACCCTGGGGGAGCACGCGAGCGTCGCCGACATGGCCGCCGCCATCACCCGCACCCTGCGGCCCGAGGCCCGCCTGATCGGCTTCGATTCCGAGGCCG
>DGKN01000246.1:14908-16842 GCA_002387005.1 Propionibacteriaceae bacterium UBA4569 | reverse complement strand
GTGGTGATCGGCTCCTTCCAGAGCTACCGCAACGAGATCGACGACGAAGGCCGCGCCAAGCACGGCATCGAGGTAGTGCGCCGCATCACCGGCGGCGGCGCCATGTTCATGGAGGAGGGCAACTGCATCACCTACTCGCTGGTGGTGCCGGGCTCACTGGTGGAGAGGCTGTCCTACGAGCAGTCCTACAAATTCCTGGACACCTGGGTGATCGGGGCGCTGGCCGAGGTCGGCATCAACGCCGCTACGTCCCGCTCAACGACATCGCCTCGGACAAGGGCAAGATCGGTGGCGCGGCCCAGCGTCGCTTCGTCAACGGCACCGTCCTGCACCGCGCCACCAGCGCCTACGACATCGACGCCGACAAGATGCTCCAGGTGCTGCGGATCGGTCGCGAGAAGCTAAGCGACAAGGGCACCAAGTCCGCCAGCAAGCGGGTTGACCCGATGCGCTCCCAGACCGGCATGACCGGCGAGGCGATCATCGACAGCTTCCTGGCCTACTTCCAAGGTCAGTTCCGATGCGTCGAGCGGGACTACACCGACGACGAGCTCGCCGAGGCCGCCGAGCTGGTGCGCACAAAGTTCTCCACCCCGGAGTGGACCCACCGCGTCCCGTGATTCCGCGTCAGCAGGCGCCTCGACGCGCAAGCATCCGGTGACCCGCCCAGAGGAGTGCGAAGACGGCCACGAGGCCCAGTCCGGCGTCGCCCAGGTCCACCCCGGCCAGTGCCGTGGTCAGCGGGTCGTCGAGGCCCAGCAGGTCGTGGGCGAAGGCACCCAGCGTGATCGTGGCGATGAACAGGGCAGAGACCGCGGACACGGTGGTCACCACCGCGTTGAAGCGGAGCCGCCGGCCGGCACCCAGCGTCGCAGACCGGTACAGGTGCATCATGCCCACGCCGTTGAGGCTGTCGCACAGGGTCATGGCGGCGGTGAAGGCTACCGGCAGGCCCAGCAGAGCCAGCGGTGGTACGCCCGCCAACGAGGCCCCGACGGTGACTCGCAGCAGGCCGATCGTGGTGGCCGTGTCGAAACCCAGGCCGAACAGGAAGCCGATCACGAAGACGTCACGAGGCCGTCTGACCCTGCGCAGCGGCCTGGCCAGCAGGCGAGCCACCAACCCGCCGGCCTGGTCCAGGTCGTGCCGGTGGCCGCCGCGGATCGGACCCCCACGAAGCCCCCGCCACAGGCGAAGCGCCACGGCGGCATTGAACAGGCCCAGGAGCAGCAGGTAGGTGCCGGAGACTCCCATGCCCACGAGGCCCAGCACTCGGTTGGCGGTCCCGCCCTCGGCAAAGGCCCCCTGCATGAAGTGCGCCCCCGCCACGACCAGCGCGCCAGCCAGGGTCACCACCGTCGAGTGTCCCAGGCTGAAGGCGAACCCGACGCTGGCTGGATTCCCGCCCTCGTTGACGAACTTGCGCACAGAGTTGTCGATCGCGGCCACGTGGTCCCAGTCGTAGGAGTGCTTGAGCCCGGCGAGGTAGGCGGTCAGCACCGTTCCGGCGGCAAGGGTGGGGGCGCCGGAGACCCAGGACGTCGACAGCAGGCCCACGGAAAGGACGTGCAGTGCCGCCACGGCAGCAAAGGTGCAGGCGATCCGGGCCCCCAGCGGCAGGTGGTCGCGCTGGACCACGAAACGGTCGTAGAGGACGGTCATGGTGCTCATCGAGTGGAACCTCCCAGTACGAGCCACAGTGTCAGGACGAAAGGCCACGTGTACACGGGAATCCCCGTAGTGTCCATGAGCAGCTTCAGGACGATCGCCAGGCCGGTCCCCAGCACGACCAACAGGATGCGACAGGCCAGCCGGCGCTCCACCCGGAATGTGGCACCCAGCCCCATCGCTACCAGGACGGGGGAGTAGCCGAACAGGCCGGCCGTGACACCGGAGCGGTCGAGTCCCGCGGTTAGGGCGATGGCCGCGGCGAG
>DGKN01000246.1:8159-14887 GCA_002387005.1 Propionibacteriaceae bacterium UBA4569 | reverse complement strand
ACACGGCCGCCCTCCACGAGGACAGGGCAATGCCGGCAAGGAGCACGACACCGACCAGCCAGCCGTCGGCCAGGAAGACCTCGGCTATGCCGTTGAACAGCGCATGGACCGCACCCGGCCACAGGGCGACCCCGCCGCTCAGGGGCCCACCCGCAGCGGGCTGCGCCAGCACGTGCACCACGCCGGCCACCGTGCAGAAGGGCGCGGTCGCGACGGGCAGGTCACGTCGGGACAGGGGGCCGCGGGTCAGCAAGCAGGCGAAGGCCGCATGGACCGGGACACACAGTGCCGCCGCGACGATGGTCACGAGCNNTGCCGCCGCGGCCCCCACCAGCGCCCCGTTGTAACCCATCAGACCGCGCGCCGCGGCCTCCTGACGCCCGGTCAGCCGACCGGTGACGGTCTGGGCCACGGAGCCCAGCGCGACGAGGGCTGCCATCCGGGGATTTGCCAGGGCCAGCCCGACGAGGACCAGGACACCGGTCAGGACGTTGTCCTGGAAGAAGACCTGGGCGATGCCGCGCAGCGTCTGCTCTGGCAACGAGCCGAGGTGACTGGATCTGGTGCTCATGGGAACCTCCTAGTACTTGCGCAGGGCCAGCGGACCCTGTCCCCGCCACAGGTGGCGGACGTGGTTGGTGACGTTCTCGTGGAGGTGCACGACGTCCTCGGTGCGGTGTCCCAGGCTGCGCACCACCAGGCCCCGCACCCCGTCGTCGGTGGTGATGCCGATACTGCTCACCCCCGCCCGAAGGCCGCTCTGGACGCACAGGCCGGAGACGACATCGACGAGCTCGGTGTCGACGCGCCAATCGACGACGAGGAGTTGCCCGATGTGGGAGTGCCCCTCCAACTGGCCGACTCCGTCCAGCGCGTCGACGCCGGGTTCGAGCCGGAGCTGGTCGATGGCGAAGATCCTGCTCGCGTGGGCATCGCCCACCCGCACCTCCGTGCGCAGGCGCAGTTCCTGGTAGCGGAAGCGCTCACCGTCGGGTGACCAGCCGGGAGTGATCACCTCGGCGCTGACCAGGCTCGCCCTGGGATGCACGATGACCCGGGTGGTCTGCCGGTAGCTCCCGTCGCGGTAGATGATCAGCTGGTCTGGGATGTTCTCCAGGACGGCACCCGGCCCCAGCACCAGCCGCACGTCCTGGGTAGCCGGCCCCTGCGGGGTGCGGTAGACCTTGGTGGCCGACTGCGTGGTCAACAGGAGCGAGGCCTTCTCCTCGACGGTGATGTCCATCCGGTAGTGGTCGGCGCCCAGGAAGGCTCCGCCGGGATTGACCACCGTGTAGCAGACCTGGCCCGAACCATCGAGGTGGATGGGCCGCAGGATGCGCAGGGCACCTTGGTGGAACTGGTGTCGTGCGTGGCTGGCACCCCCTCGGCGGGCCACGGTCAGTTCCAGCTCTCCCGTCGAGGGCTGGTCGCGCTCAGGCAAGGTCGAGCAGGAGGACGTCACGGCGGATCCAGTCGAGCACGACGTCAAGCCCCTCGTCGGTCTTCAAGTTGGTGAAGGCATAGGGCTTGTCCTTCCGGAAGGCCCTGGAATCCGCCTCCATCACCGCGAGGTCGGCCCCGACGTGCGGTGCGAGGTCCGTCTTGTTGATCACGAACATGTCCGAGCGGATCATGCCCTGTCCGGCCTTGCGCGGGATCTTCTCGCCCTGCGCGACATCGATCACATAGATGGAGAAGTCGACCAGCTCTGGGCTGAAGGTGGCGGACAGGTTGTCCCCGCCGGACTCCACGAAGATCACCCGGAGGTCGTCGAAGCGCTTCCTGAGCTCCTCGATGGCCGCCTCGTTCATCGACGTGTCCTCGCGGATCGCCGTGTGGGGGCAGCCGCCGGTCTCGATCCCGATGATGCGCTCGGTGGGCAGCACGGAATTGCGGGCGAGGATCTTCGCGTCCTCGATGGTGTAGATGTCATTGGTGATGGCGGCCATCGAGATCTCGTCGGCCATGGCGCGCGAGATCCTCTCGATCAGCTGGGTCTTGCCGGCGCCGACGGGTCCGCCGATTCCGATGATGACGGGGTCCATGGGTCCTCCTTGGGGGATGATTGGGGTTGGGGTGTGCTCAACTCATGAAGAGCCGGGCTCGTTGTCTCTCGTGCTGCATCTGGGCAATCTCGAGACCGGGGGAGATGGCCCCCAGGTCCTCTCGGGTGAGCGTGGCGGAGCGTTCCACAGCGGTCAGGACCCACGTGCGGGCCATCCCCTGGACGCGCTGTCCGGCGTTCTGCCCCAGCGGGATGCCGCGCACGGCGTTCTGGGTCAGGGAGACCACCGTGGCGAACAGGTGCTGGGCGACCACGTCGTCCACCTGCTGCCCGACATTGCGCCCGACCACGGCGAGCACGAGGGCCGGGTGGGCGTGCAGCCGGCCCGACGCCACCCGGGCGCGGTAGTCGTCGAGCCACGGGCCCGGGACGTTCTCGGCGGCGATGGACAGCAGCCGCTGCCCCATGGTCGCCTGCCCCTCGCGGACCTGTCGGGGCAGGGCCTGGGCGGTGAGGAGGTCGTCGAGGTCGGCGACCTCCTCGAAGCCCGCTGCCCCATGGGCGAGCCGGATGGCCAGCGCGTCGGTGAATGTGAGCTGCTGGGCGACGAACATCCGCAGCCACTCGGCGAAGGAGTCCGCGGAGTCGACCTCCTCACGGCTGAGGTAGGTCTCGAAGCCCAGCGAGTGGCTGAAGGCGCCGGTCGGCACCGCCGAGTCCGTCAGCTGTGCCATGGCGAGCATCCCACCCAACTCCTGCGCGCCCACTAGTGGGTGTGCTCACTGTGACGGAAGGGTACGGGCATGTCACGCTCCTGGCGCTGGTACGGGGTGCCGTGGTGCTGCAGGAACTGCTCGACCGTGTGGTCGTACTGCACCACCATCACCTGTGCGCCGTACTCGCTGTCGGCGTCGAAGAACTGGGCCTGGAGGTGACGGTTGCCGAGGCCATGCGCCACGAAGGCCATGTCCTTGATGCTGGTGGGGGCGATGACCAGGACGTCGGTGGGCTCCACCTGGACGACGACGGCATTGCGGCCTCCTCCTTCTGGGTTGTCGACGAGGAGGACGTCGCCGTCGCGGAGGTCGGGGGCACCGGGCGGGAGCCGCAGCCCCAGCTCGGTGCCATGGTCCGTGGTCAGGCGCTGGATGCGCTTGACCAGGGCGGCACTGGGCAGGACCACCCACTCCAGGTGGGCGCCGTCGATGAGCGCGGCACCCTCGATGGAGTGGGTGTTGCCGAGGATCTGGGTGACGATCATCGGCTCAGAAGAGGAAGTAGCGCTGGGCCATGGGCAGGTCCTCCGCAGGTTCGCAGCTGACCACCTCGCCGTTCACGCGCACCTCGTAGGTCTGGGGATCCACCTGGAGCCTCGGCATCTCGCCATTGAACCTCATGTCCGCCTTCGTCAGGTTGCGGATACCGGAGCAGGCCCGCACCGTCTTGCGCAGTCCCAGCCGCTGCGCCACGCCACCCCGGACGGCCGCCCTGGAGATGAAGGTGATCGAGCTGGCGGCCACGGCAGTGCCGTAGGATCCGAAGGCCTTGCGGTAGGTGCGTGGCTGGGGGGTGGGGATCGACGCATTCGCATCGCCCATCACGCCGTGGGCCATCTGGCCACCCTTGATGATGAGGTCCGGCTTCACACCGAAGAACTTAGGCTCCCACAGGACCAGGTCCGCGAACTTGCCCACTTCCACGGAACCGACCGAGTCGGCGATGCCGTGGGCAATGGCCGGATTGATCGTGTACTTGCTGATGAAGCGCTTGATCCGGAAGTTGTCACCGGCACGGTCCTGGTCCTCGCGCAGCTGACCGCGCTGCCTCTTCATGGAATCGGCCACCTGCCAGGTGCGCAGGATGACCTCTCCGACACGGCCCATCGCCTGGGAGTCCGACGAGGTGATGGAGAAGATGCCCATGTCGTGCAGGACGTCCTCGGCGGCGATGGTCTCCTTGCGGATCCGGGAGTCGGCGAAGGCCACGTCCTCCGGGATGTCGGCGCGCAGGTGGTGACAGACCATCAGCATGTCGAGGTGTTCCTCGACGGTGTTGCGGGTGTAGGGGAGTGTGGGGTTGGTGGAGGCAGGCAGCACATTCGGTTCGGCAGCCAGCTCGATGATGTCCGGCGCGTGACCACCGCCCGCACCCTCGGTGTGGAAGGTGTGGATCACGCGTCCGGCGATCGCCGCCTTGGTGTCCTCGACGAAACCGGCTTCGTTGAGGGTGTCGGTGTGGATCGCCACCTGCACGTCGTACTCGTCGGCCACCTCCAGGGAGGTGTTGATCGAGCTGGGTGTCGCACCCCAGTCCTCGTGGATCTTCAGGCCGATGGCACCGGCCCGGATCTGCTCCGCCAGTGGGGACTTCGACGAGCCATGGCCCTTGCCGAGCAGGCCGAAGTTCATCGGGAACTCCTCGAAGGCCTGCAGCATGTTGCCGATATTCCACTCGCCCGGGGTGATGGTGGTGGCCTTGGTGGACTCCGACGGGCCGGTCCCGCCACCGATCATCGTGGTGATGCCGCTGACCAGTGCCGTCTCGATCTGGTCCGGACTGATGAAGTGGATGTGGGTGTCGATCCCGCCAGCCGTGAGGATCTTGCCCTCGCCGGAAATGACGTCCGTGGCGACGCCGATCACGATGTCCACCCCGTCCATCATGTGCGGGTTGCCGGCCTTGCCGATCCGCATGATGTGTCCGTCGCGGACGGCGACGTCTGCCTTGAAGATTCCGGAGTGGTCGATGACCACGACATTGGTGATCACCACGTCGGGAATGTCCACGTCCCGCACCAGCTGGCCGTTCTGGCCCATGCCGTCGCGGATCACCTTGCCGCCACCGAAGACGGCCTCGTCGCCGGGAGTCGTCAGGTCGTACTCAACCTCGGCGAACAGCTCGGTGTCGGCCAGCCGGATGGCGTCGCCCGTGGTGGGCCCGTACAGGTTCGCGTACTGCTCGCGGGAAAGTTCGAAACTCATGGTGTGTCCTCCTGCGCTCAGCGCGACTGGTTGGAGTAGTCGTCGGCGGCCCGGCTCTTCAGGGGTTCGGGCGCATCCCCGGCAGCGGATCGGCTGCGGGGCGGTGTCAGCTCGCCGGCATGGGCGGCATCGAAATCGGCAGACGTGCGGCTCTCCAGCGGTCCGTCCACCAGGTCCCGGAAGCCGAAGACGGTGCGGTCACCGCCCAGTGCGACGAGCCGCACGGTCCGCACGTCTCCGGGTTCGAGGCGGACGGCCGTGCCCGCGGGGATGTCGAGCCGGAAACCCAGGGCCTTGGAACGGTCGAAGTCTAGGGCCCGGTTGGCCTCGGCGAAGTGGAAGTGGGAGCCCACCTGGACCGGGCGGTCGCCGCGGTTGAGGACCTCGAGGGTCAGCGTCTCGCGGTCCTTGTTGCAGACGACTGGCTCGCTGGCCAGCTTGTACTCACCGGGGATCATGGCAGTCTCCTTCAACGGATCGGGTCGTGGACTGTGACGAGCTTGGTGCCGTCGGGGAAGGTGGCCTCCACCTGGACGTCGTGGATCATCTCCGCCACGCCCTCCATCACGTCGTCGACGCCGAGGATGGTGGTGCCGTAGCTCATCAGGTCTGCGACGCTGCGGCCGTCGCGGGCGCCCTCGACGAGCTCGTAGGTGATGATGGCGATGGCCTCCGGATAGTTGAGCTTCAGCCCCCGGGCCTGCCGTCGTCGGGCCAGGTCGGCGGCCACCACGATCATCAGCTTGTCGATCTCTCGTGGTTGCAGGTGCATCGGGCTTCTCCTTGTCCCATGGGGTTCTATGTGGTGTAAACTCTCGGGCAGTAGGTCTACTCGCGTCGGATTGCGGCCGTGTTACGGGCTCTGGTCGGTGGCCGAACAGCTTCAGGGACTGGCGATGTCGGCCTCGCGACAGGTTGGGCCCATGAGCGCAGAACTTCCTGAGATCGGATGGATCGACCTGCCCGGGGTGGTGAACATGCGGGACCTCGGCGGCAAGCCGGCGGCCGATGGCCGGGCCACGGGGCCGGGGCGCGTGATCCGCACCGACAACCTGCAGGACCTGCCTCCCGAATCCGTGAGCCGCCTCGTCGACGAGTTCGGCGTCACCGACGTGGTGGACCTGCGCACCAATGTGGAGCGCGCCAGCACCGGCAACGGCCCGCTCAAGGCGGAGGACGTGACCTTCCACGAACTCACCCTCTACGCCGAGGACTCCACTGAGCACGGCATCCCCGACGTCGACGACGACACCGAACCCCTCCTGCCGTGGCAGGACGAGTTCACCGAACAGGCCAAGCAGGACCTTGGGCACGAGCAACACCTCGCCGACCACTACTCCGGCTACTTGGAAGGCCGCCCGGACAATGTCCTGCGCGCCCTGCGCGCCATCGCGCAGGCTCCCGAGACCGTGCTGGTGCACTGCGCCGCCGGCAAGGACCGCACCGGCACCATCTGCGCCATGGCCCTCACCGAGGTCGGAGTGGACCGCCAAGCCGTCGTCGCCGACTACGACGCCACCAACGAGCGCGTCGAGCTGATCTTCGACCGGCTCGCGAAGACCCCCACCTATGCCTCGGACCTGGCCGGCCAGCAGGTCGCCGACCAGAGTACTCCGGCGGGCACCATGCGTCGCCTGCTCGACGCCCTGGACACCTGGCACGGCGTCGCCCCGGGCCAGGGCGTGCACGCCTGGCTGACAAGCCAGGGCTGGACCGACGAGGACCACGACCGGCTGGTCGCC
>DGKN01000246.1:0-8100 GCA_002387005.1 Propionibacteriaceae bacterium UBA4569 | reverse complement strand
TCGTGCTGGTGCAGGAGATCTTCGGCGTGAGCCGCTACATCCAGCAGAGGGCCGCGGACTTGGCCGACCTGGGCTGGACCGTGCTGGTGCCCAACCTCTACTGGCGCATTGGTGGTGCCGTGGTGACCGACGACGACCCGGCGATGATGCCGCACGCCATTGAGCTGCTGCAGGCCAATCCCTGGGACGAGACCGTGGCCGACATCAGGGGCTGCGTGCAGGCGCTGCGCAACCACCCGGGCACCGGCGGCCGGGTGGCGCTGCTGGGCTTCTGCTATGGCGGGGGACTGGCCTATGCGGCGGCTTCCGGGGTGCAGGCGCCCGTCGCCCCCGACGCGCTGGTCTGCTACTACGGCTCAGCGCTGCCCGACCTGGTGGACACCATCCCGGTGGTGCAGGTGCCCAGCCTGCACCACTTCGGTGAGGCCGACTCCTATGTCCCCTTCGCCACGGTGCAGCACATCCGGGAGGTGGTGACCCGGGGCGCCGACGTCGAGTTCAGCTCCTGGCCCGGCGCGGACCATGCCTTCGACAACTCGCTGCCGATCTTCCACAACCAGGCCGCCAGCGAGGATGCCTGGCGCGAGACCCATGTCTGGCTGCTGGAGCACCATCCTGATGAAATCGATCGCGTCCCTGCGAGCAGGACGCTCTGACGAGATCCATCGCGTCCCTGCGAGCAGGATGCTCTAGACCTCCTCGGTCTCCGCGCCGCTGATCCGCGCCCGCAACAGCGAACGGATCTGTTCGGGGGTCATGTCCTGGCTGAGCAGGAAGGTCAGCCAGGCGACGAGCCCGTCAGTGGTGAAGTCACCGCCGGCCACCGCGCCGGTGGCCAGCAGCCCCTGGCTCACCGCATAGTGGCCCAGCTCCACCGCGCCGTGCGGGCACTGAGTGGTGACCACCACGACGGTCCCGGCCTCGCTGGCGCTGCTCAGGGCGGCCAGCAGGGCCGGGTCGTTGTCGGGGGCATTGCCGGTGCCGTAGGCGCGCAGCACCACCGCCTGCGGGGGCGGGGTGAGCTGGGCGGCCAGGCGCTCGGCGGTCAGGCCGGGATGCAGGGTGAGCACCACCAGGTCGCTGCGTCGGTAGGGCTTCGGCTCTGCCACCAGGGGGCGATCGACGCCCAGCTCCGGCTGCTCGGTGAAGACCAGCTCGCCGTCGTCGGTGAGAACCGCCAGCGGGGACAGGTTCACCGAGTCGAAGGCATGGTCGTCGGTGGAGCTGATCTTGGTGGCGTGGTGGCNNACCGTCTGGCCGAAGCGCTCGTCCAGGGCGCACAGGATGGCCCCCAGCACGTTGCCGGGCGCGTCGGAGTCGTCCACGACGAAGGAGCGCTGCGCCCCGGTGAGCACCACCGGCAGTCCCTGGCCGGCCAGCGCGAAGTGCGTGGCCGCCGCGGAGAAGCCGAGGGTGTCGGTGCCGTGCAGCACCACGAAGGCCTGGTGGCTCTCGCGTTGCTGCACGACGGCGTCGACGATGCGCTGCCAGTCGTCCGGGCCGGCATTGGAGGAGTCGATCAGCGGCTCCAGGCTGACCAGCTCCCAGTCCACCGTGGCGAAGTGCTCGGCCATCAGGTCGGCCAGCCAGCCGGCCAGGTCGGCCCCCGGCTCCCAGCCGCGCTCGGTGAGCTGCATGCCCAGGGTGCCGCCGGTGTAGACGACCAGCAGTCGCCGCGGTTCGGTGCTCACTTCTCATCCGCCTCCAGTCGGTGGCCCTCGGCCTGCGCCTCGACGTCGGTCTCCAGGAAGGAGGTCTCCAGCACGTCGCCGTCGATCTTGTCACGCACCAGGAACCAGCCCAGCACCATGATCAGCGCGATCACCGCGAACAGCCCGATGGTGGGACGGCCGATCTCGTCGGCGAACCACATCATGATGATCACGCCCACCAGGAACAGGATCGTGACCAGGTTGGTCCACGGAGCCCAGAAGAGGCGGTACTTGGGACGTTCGTAGAGGCCCTGCTTGGCCTTGTTCACGAAGATCCAGTGGCTGACCATGATCGAGATCCAGGTGCCGGCGATGCCGATGCCGGCCAGGTTCATCACGATGTCGAAGGCCTGGCTGGGGTAGACGTAGTTGATCAGCACGCCGATCAGGCCGAGCCCGGCGGTGATCGTGATGCCGCCGAAGGGAACGTTGAAGCGGTTCATCCGAGCGGCGAAGGCGGGCGCGGAACCCGCGACCGCCATCGAGCGCAGCGTCCGTCCGGTGGCGTACAGGCCGGCGTTGAGCGACGAGAGCGCGGCGGTCAGCACGACCAGGTTCATGATCGACCCGGCGTTGTGCACGCCGATCGCGTTGAAGAAGGTGACGAAGGGCGACTCGGCCTTGGAGTAGGCGGTCCAGGGCATCAGCATGGTGAACAGCACCACGGAGCCGACGTAGAACAGACCGATGCGCCACATCATCGAGTTCACGGCGCCCGGCATGATCTTCTCCGCGTCCTCGGCCTCGCCGGCTGCGACGCCGACCATCTCCGTGCCACCGAAGGCGAAGACGACGCCCAGCGCGAGGGTGACCATCGGGGCGATGCCGTTGGGGAACCAGCCGCCGTGGGAGGTGATGGTGCCGAAGCCGGGGGTGTTGCCGGCGACCTCGTGGCCGGTGGCGATGAAGTACACGGCCACCAGCATGAAGCCGACGATGGCGGCGACCTTGATCATCGCGAACCAGAACTCGAACTCGCCGAAGAACTTCACGCTGAGCATGTTCATCGTGAACACGATGGCCAGCGCGACCAGGGCGATCACCCACTGTGGGATGGAACTGAAGATCGTCCAGAAGTGGACGTAGAGGGCGACGGCCGTGATGTCGGCCATCACCGTGGTGCACCAGTCCAGGAAGAAGAGCCAGCCCGTGACGTAGGCACCCTTCTCGCCCATGAACTCCCGGGCATAGCTGACGAAGGCTCCCGAACTCGGACGATGGATCGTCAGCTCGCCCAGTGCCCGGACCATCAGGAAGGCGATGATGCCGCAGATGGCGTAGACGAACGCCAGTGAGGGTCCGCCGGCGGCCAGCCGTCCGCCGGCGCCGAGGAAGAGCCCCGTTCCGATGGAGCCGCCAATGGCGATCATCCGGATGTGACGGGGCTTCAGCTGCTTCTCGTAGCCATGGTCGGACTTGTCCTGCGCGATGGGTGCCGTGTGTGCGGGTTCGGTTGTGCTCATCGGCCCTCCGGGGTGGGATGCGGTGGCTGGTGCGACGGTCAAACACTAGGGCGTTCTGGTGCAGGCACCGTCGGCGGGTCACGGCGACTAGGCTCGGCGGCGATGACGGACCTGTTCGGAAACCCAGACCCCAGCGACCTCCCACCCGCAGCTTCTGCGACGGGAGGGTCGCTGACCGGAGCCAGCCATGATCAGCTGCCGCTGGCGGTCCGGCTGCGCCCGCGGACCATCGACGAGATCGTCGGCCAACAGCACCTGTTGGCACCCGGCTCGCCCTTGCGGCGTCTGGCCGAGGGGACCGCCGCGATGTCGGTCTTTCTGTGGGGACCACCCGGGGTCGGCAAGACGACGATCGCCGCGGTCGTCTCGCACGCCACCAACCGACGCTTCGTCGAGGTGTCCGCGGTGACCGCCGGGGTCAAGGAGGTCCGCGCCGAGCTGGAGACCGCCCGCAGGGAACTGGCCCACGGACGTCCGACGGTGCTCTTCGTGGACGAGGTGCATCGCTTCAGCAAGGCCCAGCAGGACGTCCTGCTGCCCGCCGTCGAGAACCGGCTGGTGACCCTGATCGCGGCCACCACGGAGAACCCCTCCTTCTCGGTCATCTCGCCGCTGTTGTCCCGCTCGCTGCTGCTGACCCTCAAGCCCCTGACCGACGACGACATCGCGTCCCTGCTCGACCGCGCACTGGCCGACGAGCGGGGGCTCCGGACCCGCGAGGGTGGCCTGTTCAGCATCGACACGGAGGCGCGCTCCACGCTGGGGCGGCTTGCTGGGGGCGACTCGCGCCGGGTGCTGACCTTCGTCGAGGAGGCCGCGGCTGGTGCCGAGGCGATCGGCTCCGACGTCATCACGCCCGAGGTGGTCGAGAAGGCCGTCGACCGGGCCGCGATCCGTTACGACAAGGACGGTGACCAGCACTACGACGTGATCAGCGCCTTCATCAAGTCGTGCCGAGGTTCCGACGTGGACGCGGCCCTGCACTACCTCGCCAGGATGCTGTCGGCAGGGGAGGATCCTCGTTTCATCGCCCGGCGGTTGATCATCCTGGCCAGCGAGGACGTCGGGATGGCTGCCCCTGGTGTGCTGCAGACAGTGGTCGCGGCCGCCCAGGCGGTCCAGATGATCGGGATGCCCGAGGGCCAGCTCACGCTGGCCCATGCGACGGTTGCGGTCGCCACGGCACCCAAGTCGAATGCGGTGACCACGGCGATCGGAGCCGCCATGGCCGACGTCGATGCCGGACGCATCGGCCAGGTCCCCGAGCACCTGCGCGACGCGCACTATGCCGGCGCCAAGAAGCTGGGTCACGGCCGGGGCTACCGGTACGCCCATGACCACGCGCACGGTGTGGCCAAGCAGCAGTACCTGCCCGACGAGCTGGTCGACCAGCGCTACTACCAGCCCACCGACCACGGCCACGAGGCGCAGATCACCGAAAGGCTGGCCGCGATCCGGCAGCTCCTGGGACGCGACGACTGAGCAGCCAGCAGCACTGAAAACGTGAACAACTCAGCAGATGGAACCTTCCATTCGCCGAGCTGCACCCAGACTCCACGTCTTCAGGGCGCCTCGCCGCACATCAGCTGACGCGGGCAAGGAAGGCCTTGGTGCGCTCCTGCTTCGGGTTCGACAGCACCTCGTCCGGGCTGCCCTGCTCGACCACGACACCACCGTCCATGAAGACGACCCGGTCGGCGACCTCGCGGGCGAAGCCCATCTCGTGGGTGACGACGACCATCGTCATGCCCTTGGCGGCCAGGTCACGCATCACGGCCAGCACCTCGCCCACCANNATCGCCACGCGCTGCTGCTGGCCCCCGGACAGCTGCGAGGGATAGGCGGACTCCTTGTCGTCCAGGCCCACCTGTGCCAGCAGCTCGCGGGCACGCCGCTCCGCGTCCGCCTTGGCGACCTTCTTGACGACGATCGGGGCCTCGGTGACGTTCTCCAGCACGGTCTTGTGCGGGAAGAGGTTGAACTTCTGGAAGACCATGCCCAGCGTCGAACGCTGCCGGGCGATGTCAGCGTCGGTGCGCCGGTAGAGCTTCCCGTCGCGCTCCTCGATGCCGATCAGTTCACCGTCCACCCAGATGCGTCCGCCGGTGAGGGTCTCCATCTGGTTGATCAGGCGCAGGAAGGTCGTCTTGCCCGAGCCGGACGGCCCCAACAGGCAGACGACCTCACCGCGGTGCACGTCCAGGTCGATGCCCTTGAGCACCTCGAGGTCACCGAAGTTCTTGTGGACGTTGAGGGCACGCACCTGCACGTCGCCCGCGGTCCGGTCGGTCTGGTCGTCCTGGAGGATCTGGGCGTCCTGGAGGTCGTGGTCGTTCTTGGGGTTCTGGTCGTTCTTGGGGTTCTGGNNTCTTGGGGTTCTGGTCGTTCTGAAGGTTCTGGGCGTTCTGGCTCATCAGTGGTCGCTTCCCGTGTAGCTGAGCGGCGAGTGGCCGCGTCCGAACCGCTTCTCCAGCCAAGACTGGCCGATCATCAGAATCGTCGTGGTGATCAGGTAGTACAGCGTCGCGGCGACGTAGACCGGCATCATCTTGTACCAGTTGGTGCCGATCAGGCGCAGCTGCCACAACAGCTCCGTGGTCAGCGGCAGCGCCGACAGCAGCGAGGTGTCCTTGAACATGGCGATGGTCTCGTTGCCCATCGGCGGGACGATGACGCGCATCGCCTGGGGCAGGACGATCCGTCGCATCGCCTGGTTGCGGTTCATGCCGAGCGCCGTCGCGGCCTCCAGCTGGCCGCGGTCGACCGACAGGATGCCGGCGCGCGCCACCTCGGACATGTAGGCGGCCTCGCTCATGCCCAGACCGATGATCGCGCCGAAGAAACCGCTGAACAGGCGGTTCGCGTCCAGGTGCCAGGGCTGCAGGGAACCCGACAGCCCGAACAGGTGCAGGATCTGCTGGTCATAGGGGATGCCGATGCCGATCTGCGCATTCGGGAAGAAGTAGCCCAACGCTCCCATCATCATCAGCAGCACGTAGCGTGGGATGGAGCGGAAGAACCAGGCATAGGCGAAGGCGACGCCCGAGAGCAGCTTGTTGGGGCTCATCCGCATCACGGCCAGCAGCACGCCCCCGGCGACGCCCAGCACCATCGACAGCACCGTCACCAGGCAAGTGCCGATGACGAAGCCCATGAACACGGGCGTCTGGCGCATCGCCAAGATGGTGAAGGGCCAGTCGAAGCCGCGGTTGGTGGCGAGCTGGTGCACCAGCATCAGCACCAGCAGGCCGACGATCACGCTGGCGACGGTGCGACCGGGGTGCCGGACGGGGATCGCGTCGATCGTCCCGGGACGCTCGGCCGCACCNNAGAGGACGTGCTCATACGGGATTCACCTCGAAGGAGTCGATGGCGCCGTCGGTCTGGCCCCACTTGGCGAGGATGGCGTCGTACTGGCCGCCCTCCTTGAGTGCCTCCAGCGCCTGCTTGACGCCCTCGGCGAGCTCGGTGTCGGCCTTGGGCAGGACGATGCCGTAGGGGGCGGAGTCATAGGACTCGCCCAGCGCCTCCATCGCACCGTCCGCGGTCTGGATCGCATAGTCGGTGATGGGCGAGTCGGCGCTCATCGCGTCCACGCGCCCAGAGATGACCGCGGTGGTGGCGTCGGCCTGTTCCTGGAAGCTCTTGATGTCGATCGGGTCTGCCGTGCAGGTGGTCTTCTGCAGGGCGGCCAGCTCGTCGTACTGCATGGTGCCGGTCTCAACGGCGATGGTGTGGCCGCAGGGCTTGGTGCGGTCGATGCCCAGCGGGTTGCCCGCCTTGACGGCCCACAGGGTTCCGGCATTGAGGTAGCTGACCATGTTCACCGACTTCTCACGCTCGGCGGTGATGGTGAAGGAGGAGACGCCCGCGTCGTACTTGCTGGCCTGGACGCCGGTGATGATCAGGTCGAAGGGGGACTGCTGCCACTGCACGTCCACGCCCATCTTCTCGAAGACGGCGTCGTACAGGTCGATGTCCATGCCCACGATCTTGTCGCCCTCGGTGTACTCGTTGGGCTTGTAGGTCGCATTGGTGCCGATCACGATCTTCTTCGCCGACTGCACCTTGGCCGGCAGCTTCGCGGTGAGCGCGGCGTCGGGGGTGATCGGTGCGATGGACGCGGTGGCAGCGCCCGAGGCGCCGACGGGCGAGCCGGAGGTCTCAAGGGCATTGGAGCAGCCGACCGTCGCGGCCAGCGGGAGGAGGCTCGCGAGCACGGCGAGCCGACAGGGGTGCTTCACAACAAATCCTTCGGTGGGAGATGCGACTCGCCATCGTCCCACCGCAAGATTCGTTCCCCAAATCGCGTCCGGATGTCGATTGGCTCGACCGGGATTGCCTCCGGCTGCCTCAGTTGGCGCGGAAGGCCTGCATGGACGCCGTGATCGACCCCCCGGACTGGTCGGTGCAGGTCACCCCGTCCGACTGCGAGGTGCAGGTGACATCGCCCAACTGGAGCCGCTGGCCGTACCGCAGCACGCGGGCCTTCTCGACGTTGAACACCCCCTGGCTGGTGCAGTCGGCCTTCGCGCCATCCACCGACNNGTTCGCGACGACGCGGTCGGACTGGCAGCCGGTCATCGTCCCCGTCTCGACTTCGAGCTGTCCGCAGTGCAGGTGCCCGGACGGGCTCACGAAGTAGTAGCCGGTGGACTGCTTGAACAGCGCGGCGTCCACCTGCGTCAGCACACTGGTTTCGGCGGTCGGGGATGCGCTGGACGTCGACGCCGTCGCGACAGTCGGCGCCGCTGCCGCGCTGCTCGGTGCGCTCGCCGCGGTCGACGGTGATGCTGCCGTCGGCAACGGCGTGATGGAGCTGGCGCTGGCGCTGCTGGTGGTCATGGTCGTCGAGCCGGAGGCCGTGTTCCCGGCGCCGGCCCCGGGGGTGGCGCCATCGCTGCCGGAGCACGCGACCAGCAGAA
>DGKN01000214.1:560-23668 GCA_002387005.1 Propionibacteriaceae bacterium UBA4569 | reverse complement strand
GATTGGCCGCAGAATCAGCGCCACCGACCCCATCCAGAGCAGCAGCGGCCAGTTATCCCGGAACAGCGTGGCGGGCGTGGCGTGATTGACCATATCAATGAGGCGGCTCAGATAGCCAAACAGCGACACCTCGATCAGCGCGGAGACCAGGCCTACCAGCAGCAGCGCCGCAAAACTGGGCCAGACCTGGCGCAGATAGTAGAGGTAAAAGGGCCAGACCGTGGAGGGCGGTGAATCGGTCGGCGCGTCATGAAAAATATTGATAAAACGCTCAAAACGGCGATACAACATAGCGAGGCTCTTTTCATCCGGTAAAGAGCTACAGCTTAGTGCATGAACCCCATCCGGCTAACAGGAGAAAATATGGAAATTGTCATACGGGCACGGGAACCGCAGGATGCTGCCGCCTATCAGCGGCTTTACAGTCACCCCGATGTTTACCCCTGGACACTGCAACTGCCGTTTCCCAGCGTCGCCCTCTGGGAGAAAAAATTCGCCAGGATGGATGCAGAGGGTTTTGTTGCGTTTGTCGCCGAAATCGACGGCGTGCTGGCCGGTGAGCTGACGCTGTTCGTCGACAGTAAGCCGCGCACCCGCCACTGCATCAGCTTTGGGCTGGGGGTACATCCTGACTTTGCCGGACGCGGCGTCGGTGAGCGTCTGATCCGCACCGCGATGAACTATGCCCGTAACTGGCTGGGGATCACCCGGATGGAACTTGAGGTATTTCACGACAACGAACGGGCGCTGCGGCTCTATCAGCGGCTGGGCTTTGAACGGGAGGGGGTGAAGCGCCAGGCCGCCCTGCGTGACGGTCAGCTGCGCGATGTCGTGATGATGGCGAAGCTGCTGAACGATGCGTGATAAACGGCGCGGCCACGCGGCCGCGCCAGTCTGCGTCACGGATTCTTCGTGCTGTATTGCTGCATATTCTGCTGCGTGACCAGCTCAAACGGGATCCACTGATGGGACGCTACCTTCTGGCCTTTAATCATCTGCTGCGCCACCTCAACCGATTTTCTGCCCTGACCCACGGCATCCTGGAAAACCGTGACCGCCAGTTTGCCGCTCGCCAGCGCTTTCAGGCCATCCGGCGTGGCATCAATACCGCCCACCAGAATGGTTTTCTTCGGCTTCGCCTGCGCGATCGCCATGGTGGCACCAATCGCCATTTCATCGTTGTTGGCGGCGACAATATCGATATCTTCGCCGTTCGACAGCCAGCTGAGCATTAAATCCATTCCCTCGTTGCGCGCATAGTTGGCGGTCTGTTTCAGCACCACTTTCATCCCGGGATACTTTGCGACCACCTGCTCCACATCCCGGGTGCGCTGCAATGCACCCGCATCGCTGAGGTTACCGATCATAATGGCGACCCGGCCAGGATAGCCGGCCTGTTTTGCCAGCGCCTCCATCTGCAGCGTGCCCGATTCGCGCTCATCCGAGCCGACAAACACCACGCCCGGAGGCAGGGTTTTATCGCCCGGCGTGCGGTTAACGTAAACCAGCGGAATGCGAGCCTGCTGCGCCAGGCGGGTCAGGGCAGGGGTGCTGGCGGAGTCGACCGGATCGACGATAATCGCATCCACTCCGGCGCTGATAAAGCTCTGCACCTGATCGGTCTGACGGCCCACATCGCCGCGCGCATCTTCAAACTGCGCATCCAGCTTTTGCGCTTTTGCCTCTTTATCGATCGCCTGGCGGATAAGGGTGAGAAAGTTCTGGTCGAAATAGGCCATCGACACGCCAATTTTCTCTGCCAGCGCCGACGTGGAAAGAGCGAGCAGACAGAGAATTGCCCATGCACATTTTTTCATTGCGGACTCCCGAGGTTAACCGGATGGAATGGATTTTTCNNAAGGAGAGTCAGGTTTGACAACTGCCTCTTTTCACTCTTGCTGGCGCCGCCACACTTTGCCGGAAAAGTGTGGCGTTATTGCTGCGCGCACTGCGGCAGAGAGACAGGATTTTCGCGCTTTTGTGCAGCGCCCTGTCTGAATTAAGGCAGCAGCAGACTCAACATTCCGGCAGCAACAAAAAACGCCGTCGCGGTAACCCACAGGTAATAGAAAAAGATCATCCAGGCCTGGAGGTTTACATCAGGTTCATCGAAGAAAGAGCAGGCAGGATCATCATGACGCATAAATAAGATTCTTTTTTTATGCGATAGCCTGATAAAAAAGCGTATCACTATAACAGCACCAAAAAAGCCCGTCATATGATGAAACGAGGCCGGAGCAGGAAAAAGATATTTTTCTTTATACCGTGCTATCAGATAATAATATTCTTCTCTTTTTAAGAGATAAACAATTAAAGAAAGCAATATCATTGCACTGCCTGATAATGCAAAAAAGAGTCCCATTTCCGCTATTATTTTATTTGTCATCATAAAATGATTAACCACTTTTCGGGGCCTCTGTCTGCTGTGCCTTCCCCGGCAGGCGCTGCGCAGGGAGTCACGCTGACGCGAGTACGGGCTTTAAGGCAAAAGCAGGCCAAAAACAGCGAACAGGATATAACATGCCGTAGCGGCAAACCACAGCAGCGAATAAAGTTTCATCCAGGCATGAATCTGATGTTTTTTGTCATCAAAAAAGGCATAACCGGGGTCGTTAAGGGAAATAAATCGTATTTTCTTTCTTTGGCTTAATTTTATAAAAAATCGTAAAAGCGGAAATACGCCGAAAAAGCCCGTCGTGTAATAAAAGGCGCAGGGGCCAGGCAAGGTATATTTTTCCCGATAAGAGGAAACAAGACCATAATAATCCTGTCTTTTGATCAAAAAAAGAATAAGCGACAGCACCAGAAGGCAGCAGCCCAGCCCACCAAAAAATAACGCTGTATCAGCCAGTAATATGCCGGTTTTCATCATGTTTATGACCCTTTCCATGTCACCGTTAAGTCAACGTCCCGGAGCAAATATAAATAATTCTGCCGGGCCAGGCAAAAAACCTGCTGCTTGCGTAAGTAAGCGCAATCGCCTCTCCTCTGACCACTCCCCTGAACGCCGCCGCCGCACAAAACAGCCTGAAGAAAATTTGTCCAGCTGCCGATATCACCTTATCTCCCTCGCTGAGCTTAAGGAGTGATAGCGTGATAAAGCTGATTACCATTGATGAACTGCGCCCGGGGATGTTTATCCACAAGCTGGAAGTCTGGTGGATCAAAGACCAGCGCATTCGTAATGAGATGCTGATCGCCGATCCACGACAAATCGCCCTGTTACGCAGTGAAGGGATCCGCCAGCTCTGGATCGATCTCGATCGTTCAGTGCAGGCCCCGATCGCCACCGTGGTCGCGAAAAAAACCATTAGTCGCACCCCCTTTTTTCAGGAACTCGATCAGGCCCAGCAGATCTTCCAGCAGGGCAAACCGAAAGTCCTGGCGATGTTCAACGAAGCGCGGCTGGGTAACGGCCTGAAGCTCGACTATATGATGAATCTGGTGGATGAAATCGCCGGATCGATCACGCGTGAACCTTCCGCCATGCTGAGCGTGGCGCGGCTGAAGAATCATGATGACTATACCTACCTGCACTCCATGGCGGTCTGCGGGCTGATGATTGCGCTGGGTAAAACACTCGGGCTGAACGACCAGCAGCTGCGGCGGGTGGGCGGNNCGGTAAAGCGGCCGTGCCACTGGCGATCCTCAACAAAGCCGGCAAGCTGACTGACGAGGAGTTCAGGGTGATGCGCGAGCATCCGGTGGTTGGCACGCAGATGCTGATAGAAGCTGACGCCGATGACGATCTGCTGGATATCGCCCTGCATCATCATGAGAAATATGATGGCAGCGGCTACCCGCACGGCCTGAAAGGGGAGGCGATTTCGCTCTATGCCCGCATGGCGGCGGTGTGTGACGTCTATGATGCTGTGACCTCAACCCGTGCCTATCGCAACGGCTGGACGCCTGCTGAGGCGATGCATCAGATGCTGAGCTGGCGCGGCCATTTTGACCCCGGCCTGCTGCACACCTTTGTGCGCACCATCGGCATCTATCCGGTGGGATCGCTGGTGCGTCTCGCCTCCGGCCGGGTGGCACTGGTGGTCAGAGCGGGTGAAAAATCGCTGATGCGTCCCTGTGTGCATGTGTTCTGGTCGCTGCACGCCCAGCGTGAAGTCAAACCGGAGGAGCTCGACCTTGGCGACAGTTTCTGCACTGACAGCATTGTCGGCGCAGAGGACAGCACGCTGTGGGGTAATGTCGATCTTAATCGTATCTGGGCGCTGGAAGTCGCCTGATATTTCGCCATTTTTACACTATTTTTACGCCCGCCCGCTGCATTTTAACCCCTTCTTTATACGCCTCCGCGCAAGCTATGCCCTAAATCCAAACCTCTGGAGGTTCCTGTGAGCGTGGGCGTAATAACCGGCATTCTGCTGGTGGTGTTGTTACTGGGCTATCTGATCTATGCCCTGTTAAATGCGGAGGCCTTCTGATGGCGGCCAATGCTTTCTTACTTATCGCCGTTTATCTGCTGCTGCTGATAGTGCTGGCGCAGCCGCTCGGCCGGGGTCTGGCGTCGTTAGTGGCGGATAAGCCGGTGTTTGCCCGCCTTGAAGCGCCGCTGTGGCGACTGCTGGGGGCACAGCAATCTGACATGCGCTGGCCGCACTATCTGCTGGCCATTCTGCTGTTTAATGCGCTGGGTTTTGTCGTGCTGCTGGCGATTCTGCTGATGCAGGGGGCGCTGCCGCTCAATCCACAGCAGCTGCCTGGCCTGAGCTGGCATCTGGCGCTCAACACCGCCATC
Organism: Propionibacteriaceae bacterium UBA4569; assembly: GCA_002387005.1. Taxonomy (GTDB): domain Bacteria; phylum Actinomycetota; class Actinomycetes; order Propionibacteriales; family Propionibacteriaceae; genus Luteococcus; species Luteococcus sanguinis. The sequence goes on along the minus strand of DGKN01000214.1, from coordinate 18,915 downwards.
AGCTTTGTCACCAACACTAACTGGCAGTCCTACAGCGGTGAGAGCACCCTGAGCTATTTCAGTCAGATGGTGGGCCTGACGGTGCAGAACTTCCTCTCTGCCGCGACCGGCATTGCGGTGGCGTGTGCCCTGATCCGTGGCTTCGCGAATCGCAGCATCGCCACGCTGGGCAACGCCTGGCGCGACCTGACGCGCATCACGCTCTACGTCTTACTGCCCATCAGCCTGCTGATGGCGCTGTTCTTTGTCAGTCAGGGCAGCATTCAGAACGTCCTGCCTTATCACAGCCTCTCCACGCTGGAAGGCGCGCAGCAGACGCTATCGATGGGGCCGGTGGCGTCGCAGGAGGCGATCAAAATGCTGGGCACCAACGGTGGCGGCTTCTTTAACGCCAACTCCGCCCATCCGTTTGAAAACCCGAATGTGCTCACCAACTTCGTGCAGATGCTGAGCATCTTCCTGATCCCGGCGGCGCTCTGCTTCGCGTTTGGCGAAAGCGTGCGTGACCGTCGTCAGGGCCACATGCTGCTGTGGGCGATGACGCTGATGTTTGTGGCGGCGGTGGCGGTGGTGATGTGGGCCGAACTGCAGGGCAACCCGCACTTCCTCCAGCTGGGGGCTGACAGCGCCGTCAATATGGAAGGCAAAGAGACGCGCTTTGGCATTCTTAACAGCAGCCTGTTCGCCGTGATCACAACGGCGGCCTCGTGCGGTGCGGTCAATGCCATGCACGACTCCTTTACCGCGCTGGGCGGGATGGTGCCGATGTGGCTGATGCAGCTGGGCGAAGTGGTGTTCGGCGGTGTCGGAGCCGGCCTCTATGGCATGCTGCTGTTCGTGCTGCTGGCGGTGTTTATCGCCGGGCTGATGATTGGCCGCACGCCGGAGTTTCTGGGTAAAAAAGTCGATGTCTGGGAGATGAAAATGACCGCCCTGGCGATTCTGGTCACCCCGGCGCTGGTGCTGATCGGCACCGCTCTGGCGATGATGACCGACGCCGGACGCAGCGCTATGGCAAACCCGGGCATTCACGGCTTCAGCGAAGTGCTTTACGCCGTCTCATCCGCGGCCAACAACAACGGCAGTGCCTTTGCCGGACTCAGCGCCAACACGCCGTTCTGGAACCTGTTACTGGCCGTCTGCATGCTGCTGGGCCGCTTCGGCATCATCATTCCGGTGATGGCGATTGCCGGTGCGATGGCGGCGAAAAAAGTGCAGCCGGTGGGCAATGGCACACTGCCTACCCACGGCCCGCTGTTTATCGCACTGCTGATCGGTACTGTGCTGCTGGTCGGCGCACTGACCTTTATTCCTGCTGTGGCGCTGGGCCCGGTGGCTGAGCATCTGCAACTTGTTCAGGGACAATCCTCATGAGTCGTCAACAACAGGCGTTATTTGACGCAGCGCTGCTGCGCACCTCAGCCTGGGATGCGGTGAAAAAGCTCGATCCCCGGGTGCAGTTCCGTAACCCGGTGATGTTTGTGGTCTACCTCGGCAGCATTCTGACCTCGCTGCTGGCGCTGGCGATGCTGGCGGGCCGGATCGACGGCAGCGCCAGTTTTACCGGAGCGATTGCGCTCTGGCTCTGGTTTACCGTGCTGTTCGCCAATCTGGCGGAGGCGCTGGCAGAGGGGCGCAGTAAGGCCCAGGCGAGCAGCCTGAAAGGGGTGAAAAAGACCAGCTTTGCCAAAAAACTATCAGCGGCGCGCTATGGCGCAGAGTGGCAGCAGGTGGCCGCCGATCAGCTGCGCAAAGGCGACGCGGTGCTGGTGGAAGCGGGCGACATCATTCCCTGCGACGGTGAAGTGCTGGAAGGCGGGGCCTCGGTGGATGAGAGCGCCATTACCGGCGAGTCCGCCCCGGTGATCCGCGAGTCGGGCGGGGACTTTGCCTCCGTGACCGCGACGGGCAACGTCCAGGTCAACTCCTGGACGGGTGCTGGCTTCGCCCCGCCGCGAACGGGTGGTGCCGGTTGGGGCGGGCTGCGCGCCGTGATGGCCGGGCAGTTCAATTCCGACCGTTATGCAGACCTGCTGTCCGTCGACGCCACCGGGTCATTGCGCTTGCACGCCGCGCGTGGGACCAACTTCGCCGACCCCACCGTGTTGGCGTCCGGGATGGGCGCCTACGACAGGTTCACCGTGGTTCCGGCGTTCTCGTCCGGCAAGCCCGTCGTCCTGGCCCGCCGCACCTCCGACGGGGCTCTCGTGCGCTGGACGGGCACGGGTTCGGGTGGCCTCGTCTCATCGAAGCCAACGGTGGTCTCGCCCACGGGCTGGCCCGGCGCAAGGGTGACCGCGATGCTCGGGGTGCGCGACCTCACCAACGACGGCCGCTCCGACCTGGTGGTGCGCACCAGCTCCGGCGAGTTGTGGGTCTGGGCAGGTGACGGCGTCGGCCGCCTCACCAGCGCCAGGAAGATCGGCAGCGGATGGTCCGGCTTCACCTCCATCGGGACGGTCGGCGACATCAACGCCGACGGCCGCTGCGACATCGTCGCCCGCACGTCCACCGGCGTGACCCGCCTGTATCGCACCACCGCCACCGGCTTCGTCCGCGTCGACCTGGCGGCAGGCCAGGGCAAGATCGCCTCCTGACCTCCGCCAGACGCTGGAATCGTCGCCCAACTTCTCCCCACGAGGCCCCAGCGGCCGTCACGCGAGAAGTTGGGCGACATTTCCACGCGGCGAGGAACTGCTCGCGTGGAAACCCGGTTGGGGGCCTGCGCGCCCAGCCCCTAGAATGACGATGTCGCAAGGCGCTGATGGGGCCATCACCCCGGAGCCGTCGGAAGAACAGCCAGCCGGATCATCGGTCGGCCCACTAGAACCGGCCGCGGCGAGCAAGAGCGGGGAGCCCGGGCCAAGCGTCCGAGATTCCCAAGAAGGGTGGTACCGCGGGGCGTCCGACCAGGCGCACTCGTCCCTTCGTCCCTGTGATGCACCCGAGGACGCAATGACCACCTCCAGCAATACCTCAGACCGCACGAGCACGGACGGCCTCTACCAGGCGATCCCCGCACAGGTCGACCTGCCGGCCATGGAGCACGAGGTACTCGACTTCTGGGCCGCCAACAAGACCTTCGACAAGACACTCGAAGCGACCGCCGGTGGCGAGCCCTGGACCTTCTACGAGGGTCCGCCCACCGCAAATGGCCAGCCTGGCACCCACCACATCGAGGCCCGCGTCTTCAAGGACGTCTTCCCGCGCTTCCAGACGATGCGCGGCCGCCACGTCGAGCGCAAGGCTGGCTGGGACTGTCACGGCCTCCCGGTCGAGCTCGCCGTCGAGAAGGAACTCGGCATCGACTCCAAGGACCAGATCGAGGAGTACGGGGTCGAGGCCTTCAACCAGCGTTGCCGTGAGTCGGTCAGCCGCAATGTGGACCAGTTCGCCGAGTTGACCAGCCGGATGGGCTACTGGGTCAACATGGACGAGGCCTACTGGACGATGGCCCCTGAGTACGTCGACTCCGAGTGGTGGGCGCTCAAGACCATCTTCGACAAGGGCCTGCTGGTCGAGGACTTCCGCGTCGCGCCCTACTGCCCCCATGACCAGACCGCGCTGTCCGACCACGAGCTCGCGCAGGGTTACGAGGACACCGTCGACACCACCGTCTTCGCGCGCTTCCCGCTGACCTCCGGGCCCTACGCCGGGCAGGCAGACCTCGCGATCTGGACCACCACCCCGTGGACCCTGATCGCCAATGTCACCGTCGCCGCCGGCGCCGAGCTCGAGTACACCGTCGCAAGCGCTCCCGGCGAGCGTCCCGTCGTGCTGGCGCTCGAGAACGTCCCCACCGCGCTCGGCGAAGGCTGGACCACCGGAGACGTGTTCACCGGTGCCGACATGCTGGGCTGGACCTACCAGCGTCCCTTCGACGAGATGGAGCAGCCCGGCAAGGCCTTCTTCGTGGTCAACGAGGCCTATGTCGCGATCGGCGAGGGTACTGGCCTGGTGCACCAGGCGATGGCCTTCGGCCAGGATGACTTCGAGTCCAACAAGCGCAATGGCGTCGAGTTCGTGAACCCGATCGGCGTCGACGGCTGCTTCAAGCCGGGCCAGGGCTTCGTCTCGGGACTCTTCTTCAAGAAGGCCGACCCGGTGATCATCGAGAAGCTGCGCGCGAGGGGCCTGCTGCTCAAGACGCTCGACCACGAGCACCCCTACCCGCACTGCTGGCGCTGCCACACGCCGCTGATGTACTACGCGATGCCCAGCTGGTACATCCGCACCACGCAGCGCAAGGACCAGCTGATCGAGCAGAACGAGAAGACCAACTGGTACCCCGAGTCGATCAAGCACGGACGCTATGGCGACTGGCTCGAGAACAACATCGACTGGGCGCTGTCGCGCAGCCGTTATTGGGGCACGCCCTTGCCCGTCTGGCGCAACTCGGAGGACCCGACCAAGATCATCTGCGTCGGTTCTCGGGCCGAACTGGCCGAGCTGGCTGGCGACCCCTCGGTCGCGACGATGGACCCGCACCGTCCCTTCGTGGACGACGTGACCTTCACCGTGGCGGGGGAGGGTGGCATCTACCGCCGCGTCCCTGAGGTCATCGACGCGTGGTTCGATTCCGGGTCGATGCCCTTCGCGCAGTGGGGCTACCCCTGGGTCGAGGGCTCCAAGGAGAAGTTCCAGGCCAACTACCCGGCCGACTTCATCTGCGAGGCGATCGACCAGACCCGCGGCTGGTTCTACACCCTGATGGCGGTCAACACGCTCGTCTTCGACCGCTCCAGCTACGAGAATGTGCTGTGCCTGGGCCACATCCTGGCCGAGGACGGCCGCAAGATGAGCAAGCACCTGGGCAACATCCTCCTTCCGATCCCGTTGATGGACACCCACGGTGCGGACGCGGTGCGCTGGTTCATGGCCGCCTCCGGGTCGCCGTGGAGCGCCCGTCGCGTCGGTGACACGACCATCACCGAGACGGTCCGCAAGGTGCTGTTGACCTACTGGAACACGGTCGCCTTCCATGCGCTCTATGCACGCACGAATGCTTGGAAGCCCGCTACGTCTCCCGAGCGCTCCACCTTCCCCGAGCTCGACGAGGGGTCAGCGCCTGCCGTCGCCGACCGCCACGTCCTGGACCGCTGGCTGGTGAGCAAGACCAACGAGTTGGTCATCGACGTGACCGAGGCGATGGAGGGTTACGACACCCAGCACGTCGGCAACCGCATTGCGGAATTCGTCGACGAGCTGTCCAACTGGTACGTCCGCCGCTCGCGTCGTCGGTTCTGGGACGGCGAGCCCGGTGCCCTGCAGACGCTGCACGACACCTTGGACGTGCTGACCCGCCTGATGGCGCCGCTGGTGCCCTTCATCACCGAGCGCGTCTGGCAGGACCTGTTCGTGGCCACCAACCCCGACGCGCCTGAGTCGGTACACCTTGCCAGCTGGCCCGTCGGTGATCCGTCGCTGGTGAACGCCGAACTGGAGCACGCGATGGGCCTGACCCGTCGCCTGGTCGAGCTGGGCCGTTCGGCCCGCGCCGAGGCCAAGGTCAAGACCCGCCAGCCGCTGTCGCGGGCGCTCGTCCCGTCGGTCGCGCACGCGCAGCTCTCGGACGAGTTGCTGGCGGAGGTCTCGCAGGAGCTCAACGTGGTCTCGGTCGAGTCCTTCCGGTCTGCTGGCGATGTCGTCGACCACTCCGCGAAGGGCAACTTCCGCTCGCTCGGCAAGCGCTTCGGGAAGCAGACGCCGCTGGTGGCAAATGCCATCGCCGCGGCAGATGCCGCCAAGCTGGCCGCCGGCCTGGAGGCGCACGGCAGCACGTTGATCATGGTCCCGGAGCTTGATCAACCCGAAGTCAGCGTGACCACCGACGAGGTGATCGTGTCCGAGCGTCCGCGTGAAGGCTGGAGTGTCGTCAACGAGCAGGGCGAGAAGTTCTGGGTCAAGTGGGCCTTCATCTCCCAGCAGGGTGTNNCGCTCGACCTGCAGATCACCCCCGAGCTGGAACTCGCCGGTCTGGCCCGCGAGGTCGTCCGTACCGTTCAGGAGACCCGCAAGGCCTCCGGTCTTCAGGTGAGCGACCGGATCAGTCTGGAGTGGGACACCGCGGACGACAAGCTGCGCGCCGCCATCGCTGAGCACTCCCAGCTGATCGCGGACGAGGTGCTGGCCACCTCGATCACGCATGGATCCTCGGACGCGTCCTGGGCCGGCGACGTCGACCTGGGGCTGNNTCCACCCCATGCCAGACTGGGGCTCATGAGCACAGTGCGTTGGGGAATTGCCGGTCCGGGTCGCATGGCCGAGGTCTTCGTGAAGGACTTCGGCCATGTCCCGGACGCGGAGCTGGTTGCCGTCGGCTCGCGCAGCCTCGAGCGGGGCCAGGCCTTCGCCGACGAGCACGGCATCGCGCGCGCCCACGGCTCCTACGCCGACCTGTGCGCGGATCCGGAGGTGGACGTGGTCTACATCGCCACCCCGCACCCCCAGCACAAGGCGATCGCGCTGGCCGCGATCGCTGTTGGCAAGGGCGTCGTGGTCGAGAAGGCCTTCACGGCAACGCTCGCCGGCGCCACGGAGGTGGTCGAGGCCGCCCGCGCCGCGCAGGTCTTCTGCATGGAAGGGATGTGGACGCGCTTCCAGCCGGTCATCCGCCGGATGCACGAGATCGTCGACGCCGGTGAGATCGGTACCCTGACCGCCGTGATGGGAGACCTCTTCGCGCAACGGGAGTACGTCCCGGACGACCGGCTCTTCGACCCCGCCAAGGGTGGCGGTTCGATGCTTGACCTCGGTGTCTACGTCACACACTTCGCGCAGGACTTCCTCGGCAACCCCAGCGAGGTGCAGACTCGCGGCAGGCTCTACGCCAACGGTGTGGATGCCCAGGTTGCACTGCTGCTCGACCACGAGAGCGGCGCCCAGGCCAGTCTGATGGCCGCGCTCCAGGCGCCCGGCCCCGGACGGCAGGTCGTCATCGGGACGGATGGCTGGATCGAGGTGGAGCCCCGCTTCCACCACCCGCGCGCCATCATCGTCCACCGCAATGGTCGCGAGGACGAGCGCATCGAGCTCGAGCCCGAAGGCCTGGGCTACGCCCACGAGATCGCCGAGGTCACCCGCTGCATCCAGCAGGGTCTCACCGAGAGCCCGCTTCTGCCGCTGAACGACACGCTGTCGGTGATGGCGACGATGGAGCAGGGGCTGAGCCAGCTCGGGGTCAGCTACACCGAAGCCGACTGACCGGTGCGCCACGCCGGCTTTTCGGGCGCGGGCGTCGTGGGGTATTGTTGCCGGGTTGCCTGGCGAGGGACGAGCGCACTGCTCGTCCGTGATCGACACGGTGTTGCGGCCCAGCTGCTCCTCCCTCTCCGGCCCACGTCCGTTTCGAGAGGTTGAGGAAGAACATGGCTGAGATCAAGCTGACCGCCACCCAGCGCACCGAGTTCGGCAAGGGCGCTGCCCGCCGCATCCGTCGCGCCGACCAGGTGCCCGCCGTCCTGTACGGCCACGGCACCGATCCCGTGCACATCACCCTGCCGGGCCACCAGACCCTGCTGGCGCTGCGCCAGGCCAATGTCCTGCTCAGCATCGACATCGAGGGTGGCGCCAATCAGCTCGCCCTGCCCAAGCAGGTTCAGCGCGACCCGATCAAGGGCTTCATCGAGCACGTTGACCTGCTCATCGTGAAGCGCGGCGAGAAGGTCACCGTCGAGGTGCCCGTCGTGCTCGTGGGTGAGGCTGCCGGTGACGTCACCGTCAACCAGGACCTCACCACGTTGGCCCTCGAGGTCGAGGCCACCCACATCCCGCAGTCGGTCGAGGTCTCGATCGAGGGCCTGGAGGCCGGCGCGCAGGTGGCCGTGGCCGACATCACCCTTCCGGCCGGTGCCACCTTCCACGGCGAGCCCGAGACCCTGATCGTCGGCATCAACGTCGCCGCCGAGTTGTCGACCGAGTCCGAGGACGCGGAGACCGAGGGCGATGAGGCCGAGGGCGACGACGAGGCCACCCAGGCCGAGTGACCGAACAGGTCTGAGGGAGCAACCACGTGAGCACGTGGCTGGTGGTCGGGCTCGGAAATCCGGGCCCGACCTACTCCACCACCCGGCACAATGTCGGGTTCATGGTCGTGGACGAGCTGGCGCGCCGCGCGCGCGCCAGCTGGTCCGCTCCCAGGGGGATGCGCGCCGACGTCGCCGAGACCCGGATGGGTTCGGCAGGCATTGGCACCCCCGGCGTCGAGGCCCACCGCATCGTGCTGGTCAAGCCCCGCACCTTCATGAACGAGTCAGGCCAGGCCGTGGTCAAGCTGGCCGCCTTCCACAAGGTCACTGTTGATCATGTTGTCGCCATCCACGACGAGCTGGATCTTGATCTTGGTCAGCTGCGCCTCAAGCTCGGGGGCGGCGACAACGGCCACAACGGGTTGAAGTCCCTGCGCAAACACCTGGGCAGTGGCGACTTCCTGCGCGTCCGATATGGCATCGGGCGCCCGCCCGGCCGCCAGCAGCCAGCCGACTACGTGCTGGCACCGATCCCGGCGTCGCTGCGCGCCGACTTCGAGCTGGAGACCGGACGCGCCGCCGACGCCGTCGAGGCTCTCGTCAGCTCCGGCCTCGAAGCGGCCCAGAACCGCTACAACTGCTGATCCCATCACGTTCCCTGAGCCTGTCGAGGGGTACGCCGACTGTTTTGCGGGCCGGGAGGCTACGGGCTCAGGGCCCCGTCCATTCATCCACCCCCTGCAGGACTGTTCGCAACTACCGCCAATTGCGCGGTCCCGTGGACCCGGCGCGGTACTCGTCGAGCGGCACCGCCCCGGACTTCCAGGCCTCCACGGCGTGCCCGAGAATCTTCCACTGGGCCCGACGATGCCACGATCGACGCCGAGCCGGGCTAGGACGCCCGCCGTGGGGGCCCGCAGTTGGTCTGGTGGATCTCAGAGGTGCACGAAGTCGCCGAACCCCTTACAGGCAGGAAAGTTGAGTGGTAGCGTTCCGCGCACCCGGAACTGGCGATGGGAGCACGATATGATGTCTCGCTCTTTGGCAGGGGTGAGCGCGCTGGCCCTGGCCCTCGTAGCTACCTCCACATACCCAGCGAGTGCTGACCCGCTCGTGAAGCTGCCGATCTCTGTCAGCCGCGCAGCCCTTCAGAACATCCCCGACAGCTCAAAGCTGCCGGGCGTCCCCAAGGCACAAGGAAGCATCAGGGGCCTTGCGAAAGGACGCACGGCACATGTGATCGCCTACGCACTACCCAGCGGAGAGACGCTGGCGCGCCTGTCAGTCGGTGACTCCTTCAATAAGATCCCCGTCGCACATTCGAGCATCGGCGCTGATGGAAAGTTCCAGTTGAAGGGGCTCGATCAGAAGCAGTTGCCGAAGGCGTATGTCGGCCCCTCAGGACAGATTGATGTTGAGATCGTAGCTTGGGACGGACTGAGGACCGGCGCGGTGATTACAAGCACGTTCGCGTCCCCGCGATTGGACGCGGATAGTTCGGTCGTCAAACCATCCGACATCACACTTGATGCGACTCAAGTGTCTCAGACAAGTTCCCTGGTTCATAAACCGTACGTTGAGTGCTCAAGTACTGTGCTACAGCAAGGGTTGCGGTCTTGGGCGAGCATCGGCGACGGCATCACCCCTGATTACAAGCAGACGCAGAAGATGACCTTCAAGTCAACGCAAACAGTGTCATTGGGGCTCGCCGTGGATCGCCAAGGCGATTCGTATGGCTTCAAAGCGGGCGGAACGGTGAGCCGAACAGGAGGATTCGAGCAGGAATGGGCCGCGTCTACCACGAATCGGTCCTTCAGGGTGGAGTCGGAGGTAACAAAGTATAAGACGGTCTGCTACACCGTAATCGCTGGCTCCAAGAGCTACGCTTATACGGACGTAACGTTCGCAGCGACTCGGCTGACGGGAGGGACTGACGATGGCCCCGCTGAGTATTTCACCGCGTCGCGTTGCAGTAATACTGCTGCGGGAACCTGGCGCAGGGTTAGTAGCAGTTATGATGCCTATAATTTTTCGGCCGGCTTCAAGTTGAAGAGTTTGGGCGGTGTCAATGTAACTTCGACTTCGCAATACGATAGCTCAGACTTCATCTCGATCTATTCTCCCACGGCGTCCTACAAGATCTGTGGAGATACGGACGTGCCCGCTTACGCTTCACGGGTGCGCGGTGCCTTCCGCTGACAGGCTGCTATGGGTGACGACAGCGCTGATGGTTTGTTCAACGCTTGCGGCCTGCGGCCGTGACTCTACCCCGGAGTCGCCGAGCCCTCTTGCCGCAGCTGTCACTAGCGAGGCTGCTTCCGAAGCGGTGCCGGCCAGCGAATCGATCCTCGAGTGGGACGAGGCGGGAGCCAAGTTTACGTATACGATCCCTGTATGCGTCACCGACGGCTCACGCGTCCTCGTGAAGAACGCCTCGCCTCTAGCGCAAGCGGGAGACGGGTTCGAATTCCTCGGGTTCCGTGTCGTTGACTACAACATCGAATCGCAAAGCGCGCTCAGCATGTCGGGGTACCCTGCGGAGCGGGGAACCAGCCTAGGCGAAGCCGATCCGGCCGAGGGGGTCCTCCCTTGTGTGGCGAGGGCTAAGGTTGGCCCAGGTTCGATTGGGACGCGCCTAGAGATTGGGCTTCGCGCCACCGGTGCCGCTGGTGGTGGGTGGAGGGGCGTGCGCGTGGAGTTTGAACGCACTGGAGGTAACGGGAGCATAGAAGTCCCAATTTCTCTTCTGCTTTGTGGCTCGTCAACGGAACCATGTCATTGAGGGGTCGTGTGTGTTAGTGAAGCGCGACTCGATGATTTTTCTGCTCGCGGTCGCGTCACTGGCTGCTTGCGGGTCGAGCTCGCGTCCGGCCTCTGTGGTGGACGCGGCGCCATTGCTCGCCGAGGCGCCCGCGCTTCTCGCGTACCGGGGCAGCTACCCCGACATCTCCTTGGGCTTTAAATGTTCCGGCACTGTAACGGCGTCCGGCAGGTTCATTTTGACGGCCAATCACTGCTTGACTGCGGGAGTGAAGCTCGTTGCCTATGTGGGCTTCTTCGACAGGTGCGCTACCACCTCCCGGTTGACGCCCGTAGATTTGGGAGAACCTGTGGCAGCCTCGTCCGAGAGCATTGCCGCGGATGTGGCGTTGATACCTATTGATCGGCCCCTGAAACCTGCTGGCATCACGCCGACGCCTGACGCTCGCCTGTACGCAACGGATACGTATCAAATGACCGGATGGGGATGGGTGCCCGGAACGTCACTTCCATGCTCACCTCGGCGTTTGGATCTGGCTGAGGAACAAGGATGTTCCAATGATCAATTTATCTGTTTGGTCGCCTCGCAGGCGAATGCCTGTGTGGGGGATTCCGGCGGTGGGGTCTCGGATAACCAAGGGCGCCTTGTGGCAGTGACTTCCTATGGGGAGAGCTGCACATCAGGCGCTCCTTCTATGTACGGTCGCTTGGCGCCCCTGAAGACGTGGCTCTCGCAAGCCACAGGCTGAGTCCACGGCGACAGCTGAGGGCGGAGGTATTCGCAATAACTCTTCAGCGCCAGTTGGAGGGACCCGTGGACCCGGCGCGGTACTCGTCCAGCGGGACGGCGCCCGACTTCCACGCCTCGACGACCGGGCCCAGGATCTCCCAGCAGCGCTCGGCGATGTCGCCACGGACGCTGAGCAGCGGGTCCCCGTCCAGGATGCCCTCCAGGATTTCGCCGTAGGGGCGTACCGCGGAGCTGCCGAACTCGGTGAACAGCACCGAATCCTCCAGGTCGAGCGAGTCACCCTCGGCATTCGTCGTGATGCCCACGGCCAGGTTCTCCGGCTTCATGCCGATGCTGATCACATTCGGGACGGGCGTGTTGGTGAAGCCCTCCGGAACGTGCCCGACCGGCTTGAAGACCGCCGTGATGCCATTGCGCTGGTCGCCCAGTGCCTTGCCCGAACGCAGCCGGAAGGGGACCCCGGCCCAGCGGGAGTTGTTGATCTGCACCGTGATCTCGGCGAGCGTCTCGGTGTTGTTTGCCGGGTCGACGCCCTCCTCGTCCACGTAGTTCGGAAGGTCCTTGTCGCCGATCTTCCCGGCCGTGTAGCGGGCTCGGCGCGAGCTGGTCGTCGCGTCACCCGTGTACAGCTCGGTCGCGCGCAGTACGTGTGCCATCAGGTCACGCAGTTCCTGCTCGTGCAGCTTGGCCGGCTCCTCCATCGCGAACATGGCCATCACCAGCATCAGGTGGCTCTGGATCATGTCCTTCAGCGCGCCCGCCTTGTCGTAGTAGCCGGCGCGGCCCTCGAGGCCGAGTGTTTCGTCGGTGATGATCTCGACCCGCTCGATGTTGTTGGCATTCCACACCGGCTCGAAGATCCGGTTCGCAAAGCGCAGCCCGAGCAGGTTCAGCACCGTCGCCTTGCCGAGGAAGTGGTCCACCCGGAAGATCTGCCTCTCGGGCACCAGACGGGCGAGCAGTTCGTTCAGGTCGTGGGCGGTCTGCCAGTCCGAACCGAAGGGCTTCTCCAGCGCCAGGCGCAGGTGCTTGGGGAAGTCGACCTGCGTGAGCGCCTCACACGCCTTGATCGTGATGGCCGGCGGCAGGGCGAAGTAGAGCACCGGATCACCGGGGAGTGAGTCAAGAAGCGACTTCAGCTCCGCGGGATTGGTGACGTCGATCTGTTGGTAATGGGTGGTCGAGACCATCTGTTCGATCCGCGAGGTGGGCGCCTTGGCCTCCTCCATCGCCGTCTGGAGGATCAGCTTCCACTGGTCCTGGCCCATCTCGTCGAAGGCCGCTCCCACCAGCGTCAGGTTCGGGCGAGCCTTCAGCTTCATCAGCGTGCCCAGACCCGGCAGCAGCAGCCGGTGGGTCAGGTCGCCCGAGGCGCCCAGGATGACCAGGGTCGTCGGCTGGTCGGCGTCCGGAGGGGTCGCCTCAGCCGGCTGGGTGGCGGCATTCGTCACGACGCTGCTGGTGAGGGCATCGGACGAGGTGCCGTGCTGCGTGCGATCAGGGGCGGGGGTGTTCGCGCTGTTCTCGGTCACGGTGTGAGCCTAGGCTCCTGCGGCGCGACCAACCCCGTCGGCGGCGTGATTTCACCCGTGGCGGAGGTTGGGGCGCATGTCGATTGGGGTGCCGACGGTAGATTGGGCGGACGTGACCCTGAGCGCCCTCGTCGACCTGATTGCCACCGACCCGGTGGTCTCCGATGCCCTCGCCCGCGCTGGTGCTACCACGGCCCTCGACCTGACCGCCCCGCCGGCCGTCCGTTCTGCTCTCGTGGCCACCCTGGCGCAACAGACCCGGCGTCCCGTCCTGCTGGTCACCTCCACCTACCGCGAGGCCGAGCAGGTCACCGCCGAGTTGCAGGGGTGNNGGCCTGGGAGACGCTGCCGCACGAGCGCCTCAGCCCACGCTCCGACACCGTTGGACGTCGCCTGCAGGTGCTGCGGCGGCTGGCCGGCAGGGACCCGCTCGGCATCCCGAAGGTGGTCGTCGCGCCCGTCCGATCGGTGCTGCAGCCGCAGGTGAAGGGATTGGCGGAGCTGGCACCCGTCCACGTCGTCGCCGGCGAGGACTACGACATCGCCCAGCTCGCCGCCGACCTGGTGGCCGCTGCCTACAACAGGGTCGACCTGGTCGAACGCCGCGGTGAGTTCGCCGTCCGCGGCGGCATCGTGGACGTCTTCGCGCCCACCGAGGAACACCCGGTGCGCATCGACTTCTTCGGCGACCAGGTCGAGGAGATCCGCTACTTCACCGTCGCCGACCAGCGCTCCGCGCCCACCACCTTGCCCGAGGTCACCGCCAGCCCCTGCCGCGAACTGCTCTTGGACGCCCAGGTGCGCGAGCGCGCCGCCGCGCTGGTGCCGCACCACCCGGAACTGGCCGAGCTGCTGGAGAAGGTCTCCCAGGGCCATGCCGTCGAGGGCATGGAGGCCCTCACGCCTGCCCTGATGGACGACCTCGAACTGCTGCTGGACGTCCTCCCGGCCGATGCGCTGGTTGTCGTTTCCTNNTTCTCGGTGGTCGCCGCCTCATTAAAAAAAGTCCGCGGGCGCGCCGCCGACCTGGTGCGCACCTCGCACGAATTCCTCAACGTCAGCTGGGCGGCTGCGGCGGCCGGTGGCAAGGCGCCGATCGACCTGGGTCGCGCCGCCTACTGGGAGCTCTCCGACGTCCGCCAGCATGCCCTCACCCGGGGCCAGTCCTGGTGGAGCCTGTCCAGTTTTTCCGCTGCGCCGGACGACGAGAGCCGTGGGCCGCTGTATGCCGAGGACGGTGAACTGGTCGACCTGTCCGGCATCGGCATCACGGGCGTGGAGTCGCACACCCTGGGTGTCGAGGCCGTGGACTCCTGGCGCGGCGACACCGAGGCCGCCATCACCGAGATCACCGAGTCGGCCACGGCCAGGGCACGCGTTGTGCTGGGGGTCGAGGGCAAGGGCATGGCCGCCCGCATGGCCGAACTCCTGCGCGACCGTGAGGTCAGTGCAACGGTCGTCGACGGGCTGGCCGTCGCGCCCGAACCGGGCGGGGTGACGATCGTCCCCACCGCGCAGCGGCACGGTTTCCGCTGGCCGGGCCTGGAACTGGTCTTCTTCACCTCCAACGACCTGTCTGCCGCGCGGGGCGCCGACAAGTCCGAACGCCGGATGCCCTCGCGACGCAAGAACCAGATCAGCCCGCTGGAGCTGACCCCGGGCGATCCGGTCGTGCACGAGCAGCACGGCGTCGGACGGTATGTCGAGATGGTCCAGCGCACCGTCGCGAACTCCACCCGTGAGTACCTCGTGATCGAGTACGCGTCCTCCAAGAAGGGCCAGCCCGGCGACCGGCTCTATGTCCCGATGGACCAGCTCGACCAGGTCACCCGCTACGTCGGTGGGGAGGCACCGAGTCTGGACCGGATGGGCGGCGCCGACTGGCGCCAGCGCAAGTCCCGCGCTCGCAAGGCCGTGAAGCAGATCGCCGCGGAGTTGATCAAGCTCTACGCCGCCCGCCAGGCCACGCGCGGCCACGCCTTCGGGCCCGACACCCCCTGGCAGCGGGAGCTCGAGGACGCCTTCGCCTACGTCGAGACCCCCGACCAGCTGGCGTGCATAAACGAGGTCAAGCACGACATGGAGCAGGTCATCCCGATGGACCGGCTGATCTGTGGCGACGTCGGTTACGGCAAGACCGAGATCGCCGTCCGCGCCGCCTTCAAGGCCGTCCAGGACGGCAAGCAGGTGGCGGTCCTGGTGCCCACCACCCTGCTGGTCACCCAGCACGCCAACACCTTCGCCGAGCGCTACGCAGGCTTCCCGGTCAACGTCGCGCAGCTGTCGCGCTTCCAGTCCGACTCGGAGGCGAAGGCCGTCCGGGAGGCGGTCAAGTCAGGCAAGGTGGACGTCGTCGTCGGCACCCACCGCCTGTTCTCCGGCGAGGTGGAGTTCAAGGACCTGGGCTTGGTGATCATCGACGAGGAGCAGCGCTTCGGCGTCGAGCACAAGGAGTCGCTCAAGCGGCTGCGTCTGAACGTCGACGTGCTGGCGATGAGCGCGACCCCGATCCCGCGCACTCTCGAGATGGCTGTCACCGGCATCCGCGAGATGAGCGTCATCGCCACCCCGCCGGAGGAGCGCCACCCGGTGCTCACCTTCGCCGGCCCCTACGACGAGGGTCAGGTCACCGCAGCGATCCGCCGCGAACTGGCCCGTGAGGGCCAGGTCTTCTACATCCACAACCGGGTGAACTCGATCGAGAAGACCGCCAAGAAGATCCGCGAGCTGGTGCCCGAGGCGCGTGTCGCGACCGCCCACGGCCAAATGAACGAACATCAGCTGGAACAGGTCATGCAGGACTTCTGGGAACGTCGTGCGGACGTTCTGGTGTGCACGACGATCGTCGAGGCGGGCCTGGACATCCCGTCCGCGAACACGCTGTTGATCGAGCGCGCCGACCTGCTGGGCCTGTCCCAGCTGCACCAGTTGCGTGGACGCGTCGGACGTTCCCGTGAACGCGGCTATGCCTACTTCCTGTACCCGCCGGAGAAGCCGCTGACCGAGACGGCGCACGACCGGCTCGCGACGATGGCCGCCCACACCGACCTCGGTGCGGGCATGCAGATCGCCATGCGTGACCTCGAGATCCGCGGTGCCGGCAACCTGCTGGGTGGTGAACAGTCCGGCCACATCGCCGACGTCGGCTTCGACCTGTACATCCGGCTGGTGGGGGAGGCGGTCGCCGACTACCGCGGCGAGGACGTAGAACCCGAACCGGAGATGCGCATCGAACTGCCGGTGGACGCGAACCTGCCCGCCAACTATGTGGAGTCCGAGCGGCTGCGTCTGGAGATGTACAAGCGCCTTGCCGAGGTGCGCTCGGTCGCCGACATCGACGAGGTGCGCGCCGAGCTCACCGACCGCTACGGCGTGCTCCCGGCACCGACCGAGCTGCTGTTGGGTGTGGCCGGCTTCCGGCTACTGTGCCGTCGTGCCGGGATCACCGAGGTGGTCGCGCAGGGCAGCAACATCCGCTTCTCGCCGGCGAACCTGCCCGAGAGCAAGCAGATGCGGCTGCAACGCCTCTACCCCGGCAGCGTCGTCAAGCACACGGCAGGCTTCATCCTCGTCCCGCGGCCGAAGACAGCACCGGTGCTGGGGCAGCCGGTCGGCGGCAACGACCTGCTGGAGTGGGCGACCCGCGTGGTCACCGACCTGTTCGATGTCGCACCGGCCGAGGCGCCGACGACCACGTCGACCCCGGCCCAGTGATCTCGTCCCGACCCGCTATCGTGGGCTCGAACCTGCCTGGCCACGCCGGGCCCGCTCGGAAGGACCTCCGATGAAGCCCATCGTCCGTCTGGCCGCCCCGGCCATCGCGATCGCCCTGTTCGCTGGCTGCACGCCCTCGGGCCAGACCGCGTTCGAGGTGAACGGGGAGCGAATTGGCATGTCCGCTGTGGACAGCGCGGCCAAGGGTTGCGAGGCCGTCGGCCAGGGCCAGATCCAGGCCAGCGCGATCAAGAGCCAGATCGCGCGAATGCTGTTGGTCGGCCAGCTGGCGCGCACCGTCGCCGCCGAGAACGACTTCGAGATCGACGGTGCCGCCCGCTCGGCCGCCATCACCCAGCTCGAGGGTGACGACTTGATGACCAATGCCGACTGTGCGACGGCGATCAGCTCCTTCGGTGACTTCAGCGTGGCCCAGCAGCGCCTCGGCGCCGAGCAGCTGCAGAAGGAGATCAGCGCCCTGGACGTCGAGGTCAACCCGCGCTTCGGCCAGTGGGACGCATCGAAGGCGTCGTTCACCTCCAGCACCGGCTCGCTGTCCAGCCAGGCGCTCGGCAACGGTCAGGTCTTCGGCGGCTGACGTGACCGGGCCCGCAGATGGCGAGCTCGTGGACGGGCAGCCCAGCTGCGACCAGGTGGTACGGCTGGCAGGGGTGATGACCACCCTGCGCCAGGCTTGCCCCTGGGACGCGGAACAGACCCACCGCAGTCTGTCGACCTATCTGGTCGAGGAGACCGGCGAGGTGCTGGACGCGATCGAGTCAGGCGACGACGCCGACCTGTGCGAGGAGCTCGGTGACCTGCTGCTGCAGGTGCTCTTCCACTCCGAGATCGCCTCGCGTGAGAGCCGCTTCGACCTCGACGACGTGGCCCGCGGGATTGCCGACAAGCTCGTCCGCCGCCATCCCTATGTCTATGCCGACTCCAGCGTCCCGGACGACCTGATGTCCTCTTGGGAGGCCCGCAAGCGCGCCGAGAAGGGCCGTACGTCTTCCCTGCAGGGCATCGCCGACCACCTGTCCGCGCTTGCCCGCGCCACGAAGGTCACCTCCCGGGTGCGCAGCCACGGCGTCGACGTGCCCTTGGCTGACCAGCCCATCACCGCCGACGAAGTCGGGCGCCAGGTGCTCGCCCTGGTGCAGCGCGCGCACGCCAGCGGTGTGGACGCCGATCAGGCCACCCGGGACGCGCTGCGCCACTTCGAGACCCTGGTCGTGTCTGCCGAGCAGGACGGTTGTTAGGGTCGCGACGTGGGTTCCTTGGTTGACTGGTTGCGCCCCGAGGCGATCGCACTGGATGTTGCGGTTGGCGGTTGGGAGGACGCCGTGCGACAGGCTGGCGGGCTGTTGGAGGGTGTCGGCGCCATCGACTCCGAGTACACGGACGCGATGGTCAACAGCATCTTTCGCAATGGCCCCTACATCGTCCTCGAGCCCGGCTTCGCGTTCGCGCATGCCCGTCCCTCGGAGTTCGTGCACCGCGCCGCCCTGTCGTGGCTGCGGCCGGCGACGCCCGTCCGCTTCGGGCACCGGCACAACGACCCCGTCGAGCTGGTGGTGGCGATGGCCGTCAATGACTCCATCCAGCACCAGGTGGCCATCTCCCAGCTGGCC
>DGKN01000214.1:0-552 GCA_002387005.1 Propionibacteriaceae bacterium UBA4569 | reverse complement strand
CGGTGGAAGTCATTTCCGTGCTGTCCGAGGTGGCCGGCCCCGCCACGAGGGCCGGCCACCACCGCCTGCCGCACTGGCCCCACCGTCGCTGATTGCGCTCCCCGAGCGCCCAGAGCGTGGCCGCGAGGCCGCCGAGGCCTCCCTGCGGCCAGCAGCGCCCACGAGCACGTCCCCTGGTCTGTCTTCCACAATTCACCCGGGCCCACGACACATGGCCCAGAGGGCTTGGCTAGGCTGAGCCTGCAACCCAAACGTCTTGGAAAGGCACAACGATGGCAACCATCGAATACATCCAGGCTCGCGAGATCCTCGATTCTCGCGGCAACCCCACCATCGAGGTGGACGTCGTCCTGGACGACGGCACCGAGGGCCGCGCTGCTGTTCCTTCCGGTGCCTCCACCGGCGCCTTCGAGGCCGTGGAGCTGCGTGACGACGACAAGGCCCGCTACGGCGGCAAGGGTGTCCTGAAGGCCGTCGAGAACGTCAACGAGACCATCGCCGAAGAGGTCCTCGGTTTCGAGGCCTCCGAGCAGCGCCTGCTGGACCAGGCCA
>DGKN01000215.1 GCA_002387005.1 Propionibacteriaceae bacterium UBA4569 | reverse complement strand
AGCGTCTTGCCCGAACCGGTCTGGCCGCGGCCCAGCACGTCGCGCCCGGCGATCGCATCCGGGATGGTCGCAGCCTGGATCGGGAAGGGGCTGGTGATGGCCTGCTTGTCGAGGGCGGCGACCAGGATGGCGGGAACGCCGAGGGCGGCGAAGCCCTCGGTCTGGTCGACGTGGCTCGCGTCGATCTCACCCAGGTCGGTGCCCTGCCAGCTCATCTGGTCGGCGTTCTCGGTGAAGTCCTCGTCGCGGGTGGGGCGCTCGTCGTGGTTCCAGGAATCACGCTGCGGGCGGTCGACACTGCGGTCGTCACGACGGTTGGGGCGCTCGCCCTTCTCCCACGGCTTGCGGTCGTAGCGAGGCTCGGCCCTGGTGTGGTCGGCCTTGTAGGGGCGAGCCGGACGGTAGTCGGGACGCTGGTCACGACGGGGGCGATCGTCCCGGTCGAAGCTGCGGGGGCCGCGGTCATCACGGTCGAACGTGCGGGGGCCACGGTCGTCCCGGTCGAACTTGCGGGGGCCGCGATCGTCACGGTCGAACGAGCGGGAGCCGCGGTCATCCCGGTCGAACGAGCGCGGACGCTCGTCGCGATCGAAGCTGCGGGGGGCACGGTCGTCGCGGGAGTAGCCGCGACGATCATCACGGCCATAGCCGCGCGGGCCACGGTCGTCGCGGGATCCACGGTCGTCGCGGGATCCACGGTCGTCGCGGAAGGAACGGGGACGCTCGTCGTTGGACTTCCAGGTCTGGAAGTTGCGGCCCTGTCCATCGCTGCGACGGGGGCCGTCAAAGGTGCGCGAACCACGGTCGTCGCGGTCGAAGCCGCGGGGGCCACGGTCCTCACGGGGGGCACGGTCCTCACGGGGGCCACGGTCCTCACGGGGGCCACGGTCGTCGCGGTCGAAGCTGCGGGGGCGCTCGTCGCGCTCCCACGGACGGCTGGTGCCGCCGCGGCGAGGGGTGTGGCCCTCGGTGGCACGCTTGTCGCTGGTCCAGCGCTGCTTGGGGGTGCCGTCGGCCTTGAAGGACTTGGGGCCCTTCTTGGCGGGCTTCGCGGTGGAAGAGGTGTAGGGCTTGCGGCCCTTTGGGGTGGGGCGGGGCATGACTGCTCGTTTCCGGACGCTGTGCGTCCTGTCACCGGGGTTTCCCGGGGGCCGGACTGTCGTCCAGCATGTGCACGGAAGCGCGCGCCAACTGTCCCCTCGGGGATGGCGGCGTCGCATCAGGGAGCGAAATGTCGCATCAACCTGTCCGCAACTTTCGCACTTCGTGGGGCAGTTGAGCCCCTCGGGGTCTCCGGTCCGGACCGCCTCATGTGGCGGGCCCCGGCGACCCGATCCCGACCGGCGAACCGGCGAGACCAACAGCGGACCACGCTACCAGCCGTCAAGGGGCTTTGCCGAATCGTGACCTTGTGAACGCTCTCAGCCGGGCCCTTGGAGACGGGACGGCTTCGACGCAACTGTCACCGCATGGCCCCCCGCTGGGGCGCAAAGCGTCACCTGACGTTAAACCCGGGCCCCCGCCTGATGTGCGGGGAGGGCCATTCCGGCGCCGTTATGGTGGATTCGTGCGAGTTGCTTTTGCGGCGGAGTCCTTCCTCCCCCAGGTCAATGGCGTCACCAATTCCGTGCTCCGAATGCTGGAGCACCTGCGTCGGGAGGGACACGAGGCGATGGTGCTCGCCCCCCAGGACGCGCGGAAGGTACCCAAGCACTACGAGGGTTACCCGGTGATTCCGCTGGCCTCCGTCGGGCTCCCCTTCTACCCCGACGTCCGCGTCTCGACGGCGCCCCGCTTCGTGATCGAACGGGCGCTGGCCGACTTCCACCCGGACGTCGTGCACCTGGCCGCCCCCTTCGCGATCGGCTACAAGGCGGCGCTGTCGGCGGCCAAGTTGAACGTTCCCACCGTCGCGATCTACCAGACCGAGGTCGCCACCTACGCCGCGCAGTACGGCTTCGCGCAGTTCGAACCGGTGCTGTGGCACCGCCTGCGCCAGGCCCACCAGCTCGCCACCTTGAACTTCGCCCCCTCCACCTTCGCCCAGGCCCAGCTGGAGGAGCAGGGCATTCCGCGCGTCGGCATCTGGGCGCGTGGCGTGGACTCGACGCGCTTCCACCCCGGCAAGCGGGACGAGACGCTGCGCCGCAGCTGGGCTCCGAATGGCGAACGGATCATCGGCTACATGGGCCGGCTGGCCGCGGAGAAGAGCGTGGGGAACCTGGTCGCGGTCGCCGACCTTCCCAACACGCGGCTGGTGATCGTCGGCGACGGCCCCGATCGCGAGACGCTGCAGCGCAAGCTGCCCAATGCCCTCTTCCTGGGGCTCAAGCAGGGCGAGGAACTGGCGCGCTGCCTGGCGAGCTTCGACCTGTTCGTGCACACCGGTGAGCTGGAGACCTTCTGCCAGTCGATCCAGGAGGCCGAGGCGTCCGGTCTGCCGGTCGTCGCACCCCGCCGCGGCGGNNTCCCGGACGGGCTGGCTGTACCAGCCCGGCGACCTTCTGGGCCTGCGCGAGAGTGTGCAGGACCTGGTGGGTGACGACGCCAAGAGGATGGCGATGGGTCGCGCCGCACGGATGTCGGTCGAGCACCGCACCTGGCCGTGGATCTGCAATGAGCTCGTTGGCCACTACACCGAGGCCATCAAGATGGGCTCCCAGGCGCCACGTCGCAATCCCTCGCTGCTGCTCCCCTGAGTCAAGTCCGTCGTCAACATTCACCCGAGGCAGGCTCACACATGGGCAGCCCGGGTGGAAGCAGATCCATGGCGATGAAGCCGTCCGCCATCCCGCAGGGCTCGTCGGCCATCTCGATCCGAGTGTTTGCCACCAGCCAGCGTCCTGGCCCGGCAGGGACACGACTCCCCTGATAGGGCGATACCTCGACGACNNATTGGTGAGGCAAAGCCCCGCCAAGCCGTCCGTCACGGTGATCCACCCCGGATACGCCGACCGGTAGTGGCCGTACAGAGCGTCCCGGCCGACGCGCGGTGCCTCGACGACCTGGACGCGGACCCGAATCGATCCGTCGTCATCATCGGCACCGTCATCGGTCACCAACACCGTGGCGCCATCCGGCACCGGCGCCTCTGGCGGAAAGTCCATTCCCCCGGAACAGGCGGCCAAACAGATCAGGGCGGATGCCGAGACCAGGCGCATCGCAGCGTTCATCGGCACGACAGCTCACCCCAATTGCCAACCAGCGCGGCGACCTCGTGCGCGATGTCGTCCGGGGGC
>DGKN01000185.1 GCA_002387005.1 Propionibacteriaceae bacterium UBA4569 | reverse complement strand
GCTGATCCACCAGCCCTCCTACTCGATGCTGAACCGCTGGGTCGAGGACGGTCTGGTCGACGCCTGCGCCGAGGAGGGCCTGGGCATCATCGCCTTCTCGGCGCTGGCCCAGGGCCTGCTCACCGATCGCTACCTGGGCGGCATCCCGGACGACTCTCGCGCCGCCCGCAACGGCGACCTCGCATCGCGTGCGTCCGATCCGAAGCTGTTGGACCGCATCCGCGGCCTGGACGAGCTGGCCAGAGGTCGCGGTCAGAGCCTGGCCCAGATGGCGCTGGCCTGGGTGGTCCGTGACGAGCGTGTCACCTCGACGCTGATCTCGCCCAGCCGCCCGGAGCAGCTCACCGACTCGCTGCAGACCCTGTCCAAGCTGGACTTCTCCGCCGACGAGCTCTCCCGCATCGACGACCTGCTCGCCTGACGCCTCGGAGCCAAGCACGCTCGCGGGTCCCAATTACGGCCCCCTTGGCGCGTGCCTGGGCACCGTCCGACTCATTTGGCCGTCGTGGGCCGACACGGCACGTGGGAAGTTCCGGACTGGTACCGGGGACGCTCCTGAGCCTCAGCCGCCGACGTGCAGCTGGGGGCGCCAGCGCTCCTCTGGCTGCACCTTGCGCAGGATCTCGTGCACGAGCGGGGGAGTGTCACCCTCGCCCGAGATCAGGAACTGCAACGCGTTCTGGCTGGGACCCTTCTCCGACCACTCGAAGTAGCAGTGGGGGGGTTCGGGGGTTCGCCGGTTGACCTCCAGCAGCACGGCCGCGATCACATTGGGCACCGCCGTCCCGGAGGCACGCAGGATCTTGTGGCGTCCGACGACTCGTGAGGTGACGTCCACCGGCGCCTCGAAGTCGGAGGCGTCCGAGATCACGGCCTCGAGGAAGAGCGCGTCGGCCTCGTTGGGGATGTGGTTGTCGAGCCGCACCTCAAGGGCCTTGTAGTTGTACTCGTCCTCGTCGCCGGCCCCGGGCTTGTTGGCCAGGAAGCGCACCGGCTGCTGGCTCGCGATCGCTTCAGCGAGCATGGCCTGCGCCCCCTCGTCGAAGCGCACCACGGGAACCCGAAGCTCGGTCGACCGGGTGGCCCGGGACCACAACGAGACCGCCATGATCAGCGCGACGAAGATCAGCGCGATCCACAGGCCGCCGGGGTGGGTGAGGATGTTGGTGACGAAGGTGTAGATGAAGATCAGTGAGATGATCCCGAAGTAGAAGGCGGCCCCGATCTCGCGCTTGCGCACCGCGGCCAGGAAGACCGCGACCGCTGCGGACGTCATCAATGCCAGCACGCCGGTGGCGTAGGCGGCGGCCTGGTCATCCACGCTGGCCTTGAACAGGATCGTGACCAGCGAAGCGATGACCCACAGCACACCCACCAGCGGACGCACGGCGCGCGTCCAGTCCGGCGCCATCCCGAAGCGCGGCAGGTAGCGGGGGACGATGTTCAGCAGGCCGGCCATCGCCGAGGCGCCCGCGAACCACAAGATGGCGATGGTGACGACGTCATAGGCCGTCCCGAAGCCATTGCCCAGCATCTCGTGCGCCAGGTAGGCCAGGGCGCGGCCATTGGCCTCCCCCTCGGGCTCGAAGGCCTCGGCCGGGATCAACAGCGTCGTGGCCAGGGACGACCCGATCAGCAGCACGGACATGATGGCGGCGGCGGTGGCCAGCAGCTTCTGGGTGTTGCGGATGCGTCCCAACGGCTTGCGCCGAGTGTCGGTCGGATCACCCTTGACCAGCGGCATGACGACCACGCCGGTCTCGAACCCGGACAGACCCAGCGCCAGTGCGGGGAAGACGAGCATGGAGGCCAGCACGATCCCGGTCACCGACCCGTGCTGGACGAACATCAGGTCGCGCCACTGGCCGAACACCTCGGTGTGGCGCGAGACCTCCAGCAGCCCCCGACCGATCACGACGACCGACAGGCCCAGGTAGGCGATCACCAGCACCACGGCGACGCCGATCGCCTCGCTGAAACCCTTGAGGAAGATGGCCGCCAGCAGTGTCAGCAGCACCAGCGTGATGGCCACCTGCTGTCCCTCGAGGGCGTCCTTCAGCATCGGGTTCTCGACCAGGTGGGCGGTGGCGTCAGCGGCTGACATGGTCATCGTGATGACGAATCCGGTGGCCACGAAGCCGATCAACGAGAGCACCAGCACCTTGCTCGGCCAGTAGGAGAGCAGCTTCTCCAGCATCGACAGCGAGCCGTCGCCGTGCGGGGACGCCTTGGCCACGCGCCGGTACATCGGCAGCGCCCCGAACAGGGTGATCAGGACCAGCACCAGCGTCGCCAACGGGGCCAGTGAACCGGCGGCCAGCGCGGCGATGCCCGGCTGGTAGCCGAGGGTGGAGAAGTAGTCGACGCCGGTCAGGCACATCACGGCGTACCAGGGCTTGACGTGGTCCTGCTCGACGGCCTCGTCGTGATCCTCGTAGTACCCGGCAGCGTCGGAGTCGTCCCGCTGCAGGAACCACTTGCGCAGGCCGTCACGGCGGCTGGTGTTCACTTCGGTCACCGCAAAAGGGTAGGGCGGGCGCCCGGTGGCGGCGAACTCGTCCAGCGACCGCGAGTTCTCGAGCNNTGCTCAGTGGTCACGTGGACCCTCGGTATGGCGGCTCAGTAGGTGCCGTTGGTCGGGGCCGGCTCGACGATGATGCCGGCCTCGGCGTCACCCTTGGCCTTGTCCGCCTCGCCACCGGGGTTGCGCCCCTCGGCCTGCGCCGCGCGTACCTTCTGCTCGATCCGCTCGCCGCAGGTCGGGTCCACGGCCTTCCAGTAGGCGAAGGCACGCTCCAGCACGTCACCCTTCACGCCACCGAGCAGGTGCCCGGCCACGTTGTCGACGAATCGGTCGCGCTGGGCGTCGTCGAAGACCTCGCGGACGAGCGCCCCCGGCTGGGAGAAGTCGTCGTCATCGGAGCGCAGGGTGTAGGCCTGACGCACCATCTCACCATCCGACTCCCAGCCGTTGTCGACGCGCCCGACCTCGTCGGAGTAGGAACGGCCCATCGAGTTGGGCGCGTAGACGGCGGCCATCTCGCCCTGCTCGTAGTTCATGTTGCCGTCGATCGCGTAGAAGTTGCGCTCCACGCGAGGACGGTTGACGGGCAGTTGGTCGAAGTTGGTGCCGATACGGGCGCGGGCGGCGTCGGGGTAGGCGAAGACGCGACCGAGCAGCATCTTGTCCGGGCTGAACCCGATGCCAGGCACGAGGTTGGACGGCGAGAAGGCCGCCTGCTCGATCTGGGCGAAGAAGTTCGCGGGGTTCTTGTCCAGGGTCATCGTGCCGACCTCGTGCAGCGGGTAGTCCGAGTGCGGCCACACCTTGGTCAGGTCGAAGGGGTTGAAGCGGTAGGTCTTGGCCTCCTCGTAGGGCATGACCTGGACGAACAGCTTCCACTGCGGGAACTCACCACGCGCGATGGCGTCCCACAGGTCGCGGCGGTGGAAGTCGGCGTCCTCGCCGGCGATCTCGGTCGCGCGGTCGCTGGACAGGCCCTGGACGCCCTGCTGGCTGCGGAAGTGGTACTTGACCCAGAAACGCTCACCGGCGGCGTTGACCCACATGTAGGTGTGCGAGCCGAAGCCGTTCATGTGGCGGTAGCTGCGCGGGATGCCGCGGTCGCCCATCAGGTAGGTGACCTGGTGCGCGGACTCCGGGTTCAGCGACCAGAAGTCCCACTGCATGTTGTTGTCACGCAGGCCATTGCCGGGCAGGCGCTTCTGCGAGGCGATGAAGTTCGCGAACTTCATGGGGTCACGGACGAAGAAGACGGGGGTGTTGTTGCCGACGAGGTCGTAGTTGCCCTCGGAGGTGTAGAACTTCAGCGAGAAGCCGCGGACGTCGCGCCAGGTGTCGGGCGATCCCATCTCACCGGCGACGGTGGAGAAGCGGGCGAGCATGTCGGTCTTGGCGCCGGGCTGGAAGAGCGCGGCCTTGGTCCACTGGGAGACGTCCTGGGTGGTCTCGAAGGTTCCGAAGGCGCCCGAGCCCTTGGCGTGCGGACGGCGCTCAGGGACATTGGTCCGGTTGAAATGGGCGAGGGACTCGACGAGGTGGACGTCGTGCAACAGCAGCGGGCCGTCCGGGCCCACGCTCAGCGAGTTGCGGTCCGAGACGGCAGGTGCGCCGTTAGACATGGTCGAACCGGTGGGACGTGCTCCGCTCGGCAGCGGGCCTAGGGTGTCCTCGGTCGGGACGCGGTTTTCAGACATCGTCGTTCTCCTTACAGGGTACGGATCAAGCCCGTGCGGGCCAGCACCACCAACCTATCCCGCTCGAAGGGGTGGGGAACAGGAAAGAGAGCCGCACCTCTCGGATCTCGGGAACCTTTGGAAGCTCATCGAACAAATATCGTCGGACCCCTTGTGCGCGCCATGTCGCGGTGTAGAATTAGCATATGAGTTCGATGATGACTCCTTCGGCGGGTCACAGGGTGACGCTTCCCGGGTCTGCCTTCCCGGCGACGCGGCGTGAGTTCTTGGCCGAGTTGCGGGCGTCGG
>DGKN01000255.1:1392-3340 GCA_002387005.1 Propionibacteriaceae bacterium UBA4569 | reverse complement strand
ACCCTCATCTGTGAAGAGCCGGTGATCTACAGGTGCGCCCCGCCTGTTGCGCTCCTGATGGGCTACTCGGTTGGGCCGAAGCCGTTCTCTGTCGGCAGCTGTACGACAACGACGGCCGGCTGCAATCCGGCGCGGGCCATCGCCACGGATACCTCGGGGACTGCACTGGCTACTCCTTGGCGTGACAGCCGCCCCTGCCACGGTGGCACGCATCATGCCGAGGCCCGGTTCAGCCGGTGCACCGTTGAGCCACTTGCTGGGCGCCGCCGAGATATCGCGGATCATGGTGCCCAAGGTCTGCTTCTTGAGCACCCGCCCCTGGACTAAGGCTGCGCTCGTTAATGGGCTCCTTGCCTATACCGCGAACCGCTCGCCGCAAACGAGGCAGTGAATCGGCTGAGACCAGTCGTCTGGCACCTTGATGGGCTCGAACGCATGACACGGCGACGTCACTATCACCATGTCATCGGCCTCGATGAGCGGGTCGGGACCAACTGGTGTCTCTAGGTGCCCTGTCCTCTTGACCTTGATGTTTGGGCCAGAGAGATCTTTGAATACTCCGTCGAGCATTTCGTCCAACTCGGGCATCGCGGCCTTCTGTGCTTCGCCTTGGATGAGAGAGACCTGATCATCGGTAAACCATTGGTCGGCTTCGGCGGCAGAACCGCACAACGGACAGTGGTAGATACCGGCGTCCTCGTGTTGCTCTGCCTCCTCGTTCGCCGGACCATCGTGCCACTTAAACTGCTGATCGCAGGTGGGACACTGCCGGCGTAAAAAACCATCGTTGTCGAGCGGGAGTTCGTACGTCACCTGAATCTCTCGGAACTCGTCCACTTCATTCTCCGCTCACGAACACGGTTTGCTCGAACGCGGTCCCGTCTTCTGTCTTGGCTGCGACGATGATCTCAAAGTAGGACTTGGGACGCTGCGATAGGCGTAGTGGCAATAGATTCAGGACCTTGACGGTCTGGCCGCGCGGAAGCCGCGGGATCGGAAGGTCAGACCCGTCGCGCGTCAAGGACGCTAGGTCGTCGCCTACCGGTCGGACGTCGACCTCGAAGGCGGTCCCCGGCCCCAAGTTGGTGAGCCGCAGCGGGCTAATCCTGTTGCCGCCACGATCGTGCAGGACTGCCTTGAACTGGGGCTCACCAGACGTCTGGGTGGAAGGGAGCCTCTTGCCAAGAGGCAGCCCGCCCCCGGGGGTTGCTGGTGCGTTGAGGTCTCCGGCTATGTGCCAATCTGCTCCCGTCAAGTCCACATCGCACCCGGCACTCCTCAAGCGGTTGGCGAGTGCCTGTCTCTGTTGAGGACTGTTGTCCATCCTGACGTAGTGCCGTCCGTGGACATCGCTGAACTGCCGGACATCACCGAGAGTGACGAGGATCGTCCGCTCCTGGTCGCGCCCCATCGCCATCCCTGCCTCGAACGTGACGTTCTGGCGAGCCTGCATCCTTGGCTCGCAGTCCGGATCGCCGGAACGCCCCAGCGAGTCGTGCAGGTAGCCGACATCATCAGGTGTCTGCAGAACGACTACCGCTTGCGCCTTGTTGAAGACGGCGTCGAGTACTTGCCCGATGTAGGGCGAGCCTGAACCCGTCATAGAGATGGCCTGTTCCCACTCGATGGGTTGCAGTCCTATCGACCGAAGGAAGTCGAACATGCCTCGGCGAGCTACCTCGTTCCGTCCGTGGATTACGAAAACCTTGCGTGAATCGACGGCCATGAGCTTCCTTTCATCGAACTTGTGCGGCTCTTCGGACCTGGNNCTGGGGTGGGGGCGGTAGTCGGGGCCCGGTGAGGTGAGGTGAGGGGCCGGGGTCTTCGGCAGGATCAGCAGCGACCAAACTCGCTGTTCCCAGAGAAGATCCCGACTGTGTGTGAGCCTACCGACTACTGCCCTCGTTGTGATGTCCTGGTCGACCTGCCCGGCCTGCACGTGATCGCG
>DGKN01000255.1:0-1293 GCA_002387005.1 Propionibacteriaceae bacterium UBA4569 | reverse complement strand
GAGGACCGCTGCCAGGGAAGGAGATCGGGTCATGTCGCCGATCCGTCCAATGATCACGGCGCCGATGAACGGCCCGACCCCCCGGTGCCGAGGCGGTGATCCGGTCGGGGTCCTGGGCCTGGTAGAGCTCGGCGATCCGGGCGTCGAGGTCGTGGATATGGCGGCCGAGCAGCAACGCTTGTTCGGCCTCCAACGCGATGTCCAGCCCGAGATGGGCGAAGTCGATGCCGTCACCGTCCCAGAGCTCCAACGACGCCTTCGCGGCGGCGGTCAGCTGGTTGGCTTTGTCGGGTCCCTACTGGCGGTGGGAGTACCGCCGCAGGAACTCGGAAAGGCGTCGAGGACCTAGAGCGTGTCTGACAATGTCTTGGTCCAGGCGATGACGGCGTTGAGGACGACAGCGGCGCGGTAGACCACGGCGTGCTTGTCGTAGCGGGTCGCGAGTCCTCGCCACTGCTTGATTCGGCAGTAGCCGCGTTCGATGACGTTCCTGTTCTTGTAGTCGGAAGCGTCCAGTCCGACCGGTCGTCCGCCGCGTGACCCGCGTCGTTTGCGGTGTCCCTTCTGATCGTCCGGTTCAGGGATCACGGCCTTGATCCCGCGGGAACGCAGGTGCCCTCGGATCGCGCGAGACGAATAGGCCTTGTCGGCACGGACCGCGTCGGGCCGAGTTCTGGGCCGGCCCGTCTCGCGCCCGACTCGTAGCTGCGCCATCAGCGGCAGGAACATCGGCGAGTCACCCGCCTGGCCTGGGGTGATCAACGTGACCAGCGGGAGCCCGTTGCCATCGACGAGCTGATGGATCTTCGTCGACAAGCCGCCTCGGGAGCGGCCGATGCCGTGATCAGGCGGCTCGAGCGTCAGATCCTTGTAATTCGATCCAGCCCCCTGTGAGCCGGGTCGTGTTCGTCGCATGCTGATGCGCACGGGCAATAGTGGAGTCCACCGACAGCGACCAATCGACCATCCCCGCAGCGTCCGCGGCAGCGACGATCTTCGCGGCCACCCGATCCCACGTCCCATCGAACGCCATCCGGCGATGCCAGGTCCACACCGTCTGCCAGGGACCGAATACCTCTGGCAGATCACGCCACGCGATCCCTGTCCGGTAACGGTAGACGATGCCCTCGACCATCGTGCGGGCGTCGGAGAACCTCCGCCCCGGCCGGCCCGTGGGACGCGGCAGCATCTCCTCGATCAACGACCACTGAGCATCCGAAAGCACCTGAAACCGCGACACCCATCGAGACTCCCAGCCGCAGCCCCCAACCTCTGTCAGACACGCCCTAGGTG
>DGKN01000144.1 GCA_002387005.1 Propionibacteriaceae bacterium UBA4569 | reverse complement strand
TTCCCGTGTGTTCGTTCCCGCCGCAACACGTCCGCGGCGCCTGGGCCTGAACCACCTGGGCCTGAACCACCTGGGCCTGAACCGCCTGGGCCTGAACCACCTGGGCCTGAACCGGGGGCGTTTCGTGTGCTGACTGGGCTCTCGGCCGATCTCGAGTTCCCAGCCAGTGAGATCCTGTCCACCCCTTGGGATAGACGTGCGGTTCTTGGGTCGGGAGGCGCAACGATTCGTCCACCCACCCGTTCACAGAATGGACCTCGAACGATGAGCAGAACCCTCCGCACCCTGACCGCCCTCGGCCTCGGCGCCGCGCTCACCCTGACGGGTTGCGCGCAGACGAACGACGCCGGCACGTCCTCCAGCGGCAGCACTGCCGCACNNGTCACCTCGCTCGACCCCGCAGGCAGCTATGACAACGGTTCCTTCTTCGTGATGAACCAGGTGTACGGCTTCCTGCTCAACACCCCCGCGGGCGCCACCGACATGACCCCGCAGCCCGAGCTGGCCGAGTCGGCCTCCTTCACCAAGCCGACCGAGTACACCGTCAAGCTGAAGAGCGGCCTCAAGTTCGTCAACGGTCACGCCTTGACCTCATCGGACGTGAAGTACAGCTTCGATCGCATGCTCAAGATCAATGACCCCAACGGCCCCTCCAGCCTGCTGGGGAACCTGGCCTCGGTCACCGCGCCCGACGACACCACTGTCGTGTTCACACTCAAGGTTGCCAACGACCAGATCTTCCCGCAGATCCTCGCCGGACCCGTCGGCCCGGTCGTCGACGAGGAGGTCTTCCCCGCCGACAAGATCCTGGCGGACGACGAGATCGTCAAGGGTCACCCCTTCAGCGGCCAGTACGACATCACCACGTACACGCTGAACCAGCTGATCGGCTACAAGGCCAATGCCAACTACCAGGGCTCGCTGGGTGCGGCGAAGACCGAGACGGTCAACACCAAGTACTACGCCGATGCCAACAACTTGAAGCTCGACATCGAGCAGGGCAACATCGACGTCGCCAACCGCTCCCTGAGCGCCACCGACATCGACTCGCTGCGCAAGAACGACAAGGTGACCGTGCACGAGGGCCCTGGCGGCGAGATCCGCTACATCGTGTTCAACATGGACACGATGCCCTTCGGCGCCAAGGCCAAGGACGCGGACGCGAAGAAGTCGCTCGCCGTGCGCCAGGCCGCAGCCCACCTCGTCGATCGTTCTGCGATCAGCACGAATGTGTACAAGGACACCTACACCCCGCTGTTCGGTTATGTCCCGGCCGGCTTTGCCGCCGCTGGCGAGCAGTTCAAGACCAACTACGGCGACGGAACCGGCAAGCCCAGCCTCGACAAGGCCAAGCAGGCACTGGCCGACGCTGGCGTGACCACCCCGGTGACGCTGAACCTGCAGTACAACCCCGACCACTACGGTCCCGGCTCGGGCGATGAGTACGCTGCGCTGAAGTCGCAGTTGGAGAATGGTGGGCTGTTCAGCGTCAACCTGCAGTCGACCGAGTGGGTGCAGTACTCCAAGGACCGCGTCGCCGACGTCTACCCGATGTTCCAGCTCGGCTGGTTCCCCGACTACTCCGACGCAGACAACTACCTGTCGCCGTTCTTCTCGAAGAACAGCTTCGTGGCCAACCACTACGACAATGCGTCGGTGCAGAAGCAGATCTCCGACCAGGTCGGCATCGCCGACAAGGCAGAGCGTGAGGCTGCGCTGACCAAGATCCAGGACGAGGTCTCCGCCGACATCCCGACCCTCTCGCTGCTGCAGTGCAAGCAGTTCGCGTTCTCGGGCAAGGACGTGCAGGGCGTCACCCTGGACGCGTCCTTCAAGTTCCGTCTCGGGACGCTGTCGAAGTAGTGCAACCCTGAACGCAACACCGCACCATCACGCACCACCACGACGCAGTGGCCGTCCCCGTCGAACCGCGGCGGGGGCGGCCACGCGAGTGCGGGCCTGAACGGCCCGCGGNNCAGTCCGGGGCCGTCAAGCGTTCCGGTGGCGGGCTCGGACGATACATTGCGGTGCGTTTCGCACTGATCTTCCCGACCGTGTTCATCTTGATGACCACGGTGTTCTTCCTGATGCGGATCACCGGCGACCCGATCACCGCCGCCCTCGGGGGGCGCCTCACGCCTGACCAGTTGGCCCAGCGCGTCCACGCCGCGGGCTACGACCGTCCGCTGCTGGTGCAGTACGGCGAATACCTCGCCAACGTCGTCCGGGGCGACTTCGGCACCACCTTCACCGACAACCGTCCCGTCACCGAGATCCTCAAGACCTACGGCGCAGCCACCGGCGAACTGGTGATGAACTCGCTCGTCGTCGCGCTGCTGATCGGGGTCCCGCTCGGCATGCTGGCCGCCTACCGGCGCGACCGCTGGCCCGATGCGGTGCTGCGCGTCTTCGCGATCCTCGGCTACGCCACACCCGTCTTCTTCATCGGCCTGCTGCTCAAGCTCATCTTCTCGGTGAAGCTGGGCTGGCTGCCGGTCGCCGGACGCCTGTCCACCGGCGGCGAGGTGACGATGGACAGCCTCGTCAACCCGTCCCCCTTCTACTGGCTGGACGCAATTCGGCTGGGCAACATGCAGCTGCTCGGTGACGTGGTGAGCCACGCCATCCTGCCGGCCGTCGCGCTCGGACTGCTCACCGGCGGCGTCTTCCTGCGCCTGGTGCGCACCAACCTCATCGGAACCCTGGAACAGCCCTATGTGGACGCGGCCCGCTCCCGTGGCGTCTCTGAGCGTCGGCTGGTCACCCGCCACGGCCTGCGCCCCGCGCTGATCCCCGTCATCACGGTGATGGGCATGCAGATCGCGATGAGCCTCGGCGGCGCCGTGCTGACCGAGACCACCTTTGAGTGGAAGGGCCTCGGCTTCATGCTGGCGCAGTACATGGCCAGTCGCGACTACGTTGCCGTGCAGGGCATCGTCATGATGCTCGCCGTGATCGTCGCCATCGCGAACTTCGTCGTCGACGTGCTCGCCGCCCTGATCGACCCGCGAGTGAGGTACTGACATGTCGAGCGTTCCTGCACCCGCCACCGGGACAGCTCCCAGCCGGCGCTGGTGGCACTCCCTGCCCATCATCAACGACCTGCGCCGGGCCCAGGGCCTGCAGCGCGGCATGCTCGTCGCCGGACTGCTGCTGACCGGCTTCCTGCTGCTGGTCGCCGCTTTCGCGCCGTGGATCGCGCCCTATGAGTGGGGCCAGAACCAGACCGACGGCAACTCCTTCGGCACCCAGCAGCCGCCCTCGTCGGCGCACCTGTGGGGCACCACCGTGTCCGGCTTCGACGTGTTCAGCCGCACCGTTTGGGGAACCCGAACGGCGGTCGCCGTCATCGTCTGCGCCGTGGTTGCCTCCTTGTTCATCGGCGTGCTCCTTGGGCTCATCTCCGGTTACGTCGGCGGTTGGCTCGACCGGATCATGGTGATGGTCGCCGACGCGATCTACGCCTTCCCGTCCCTCCTGCTGGCGATCGTGATGAGCATCGTCATCTCCGGCGGCCGCTCGTCGATGTGGGGTGGCATCTGGTCGGCGGCCCTGTCGATCACCGTCGTCTTCGTGCCGCAGTACTTCCGCGTCATCCGCGCGGAGGCGATCCGCCTGAAGGCCGAGCCCTTCGTCGAGGCCGCGAGGGTGATGGGCGCCTCCCACCTGCGAGTGATGGGCGTCCACCTGCTGCGCAATGCCACCCGCACGCTGCCGCTCATCTTCACCCTGAACGCGTCCGAGGCGATCCTGACCCTGGCCGGTCTTGGGTTCGTCGGCTTCGGCATCGAGCCGACCGCCGCAGCCGAGTGGGGCTACGACCTGAACCGTTCGATGTCCGATGTCACCTCAGGCATCTGGTGGACCTCGGTCTTCCCGGGCCTGGCGATCGTGCTCTCCGTACTCGGCATCACGCTCGTCGGGGAGTCCATGAACGACCTGAACGACCCCCGCCTGCGCTCTCGGCGTCGGGCCAAGCAGGCCAAGGCGCCCGCAACCGCCGGTACGCCCACCAGCCGTACCACCGACCCGGCACCGGAGGTGTCCGCATGAGCACCGATTTCCGCGCCAGCGCACCCGAAACCGTCGTCGACGGGCCCGACCGTCTGGTGCTGGACGACCTGCACGTCACCTTCGTCACCGACGGCGGCGACGTGGACGCGGTGCAGGGGGTCAGCCTGAGGGTGTTCCCGGCTGAGATCCTCGCCCTGGTGGGGGAGTCGGGGTCGGGAAAGACCGTGACCGGTCGCTCCATCCTGGGCCTGCTGCCCGAGACCGCCACCGCGCGTGGCGCGATCATGATCAGCGGACGAGATGTGGTCGGACTCAAGGGTTCGGCGCTGCGCGACCTGCGCGGCAAGGACGTCTCGATGATCTTCCAGGAGCCTTCCAGCGCGCTGAACCCGGTCTATCCGATCTGGTGGCAGTTCGGTGAAGGGCTGCGGGCGCACGACCCCAAGCTCTCCAAGAAACAGATCAAGGCGCGCGCCGTCGAGGCACTGCGCCGGGTCGGTATCCAGCAACCCGAGAAGCGCGTCGACTACTTCCCGCACGAATTCTCGGGCGGCCAGAAGCAGCGCATCATGATCGCNNGATCCTGCAACTGCTGCGCGATGTCCGTGACACCTACGGGACGTCGATCATCCTGATCACCCACAACATGGGCGTGGTCGCCGACCTGGCCGACTCCGTGGCCGTGATGTACCAGGGCCGGATCATCGAGCGTGACTGGGCCACCGAGCTGTTCCGAAACCCCCAGCAGCCCTACACCAAGCAGTTGCTGGCAGCGGTCCCGCGCATACATACCTCCTCCGCCGAGGCTG
>DGKN01000123.1 GCA_002387005.1 Propionibacteriaceae bacterium UBA4569 | reverse complement strand
AGATTCAATCCGACCAGGGTCGCCCAGATTCAATCCGACCAGGGTCGCAATGTGTACCGACGGCGGTGGCCGATACCCATTGCGACCCTTCACGGGCGGTTCGCGTGGCCTCAGGCCAGCGCGTCAGCCAGGGTGCCGAGCGACTTGTCCAGCAGGTCTTCCTTGGCGAACGTCTCCTTGGCCAGCTTGATGACCGCCGGGTTCTCGATTTCGGCGTAGTCGTAGGTCAACGTGACCTTGGTGTTGTCGGCGTCGATGGGCTCCAGCTCGTAGAGCCATTTGGCGCCCACCTCGACGTCGCTCGTGAGGTTCTTCTCGTTCTGCCAGCCGATGAGTCGGCCATCCTGGATGGCGAAGACGCGATTCTGGGTCTGGTACTCCGACCCGTCCCCCTTCACCATGTTCATCCGGAAGCTGTCCCCGACCTCCTTGAGGCGCTCCCCGAAGTCGGCCGAACGAACCGAGCCGCTTGAGTCGGTCTCCGGGTGGCGCTGCGGGTTGCTCAGCAGGTCGAAGATGTCGGCGGCCGAGGCCGG
This sequence comes from Propionibacteriaceae bacterium UBA4569, assembly GCA_002387005.1. GTDB lineage: Bacteria > Actinomycetota > Actinomycetes > Propionibacteriales > Propionibacteriaceae > Luteococcus > Luteococcus sanguinis. Next base: position 6,425 of record DGKN01000123.1, on the reverse strand, counting down.
GATATCGCGGGTAGCGCTGACGCTGGTGTTCTCAGTCATGGCCTCAGCTAAGCACCCAACATGTCGTCGTGGCAGCGGGTTCGCGATCGGCTGATCGACTAGGTTTCCAGCGTGACCCAGACAGTTGATTCGGCCGCGGCGCCGCCGCCGCTCGTCCCGGCCCTATCCGGCGAGGGAGCCTCTCGCAAGGTCGTCGTCGCCTGGAGTGCCTATGACTTCGCGGGCAATGCCCTCAACACCGTGATGATCAGCTTCGTCTTCTCCGTCTACGTGACCTCGACGGTCGCCGACGACCCCGAGCACGGCCAGACCGTCTGGTCATGGTTCCAGGCCGCTGCTGGCATCTGCCTGGCGGTGCTGGCCCCCTTGATGGGGGCGTGGGCCGACCGGGTGGTGCGCACCCGACGGATGCTCTCGGTGACCACCATGATCACCATCGCCGCGATGGCCGCCTGTTACTTCGTCAAGCCGGAGAATCCCTATCTCTACTTCGGAGCCGGGCTGCTGGCCTTCGCGTCGGTCACGCAGGACATTGCGGGCGTCTTCTACAACGGGATGCTCCCCCGCATCTCCACCCCCTCCAATGTCGGACGGATCTCAGGCACCGCCTGGGCGCTGGGCTACCTGGGCGGCACCCTGTGCCTGGTGCTGGCGCTGTTCGGTTTCATCCTGGACGGCGGTGTGCTGGGACTGCCCACCCATGACGCCATCAACGCCCGCTCGGTCGCGCTGCTGTGCGCGGTGTTCATGCTGCTGTTCTCGCTCCCGGTGATGGTGCTCGGGCCCAACAACACCCCGCGTCCGGGCGTCGCGCCGTTCACGGTCACCGGGGCCTACCGCGACATCGGCCGGCGCCTGGTGCGGATGTGGCGTGACGAACGCGGGCTCCTGCACTTCCTCGGTGCCGCGGCGCTCTACCGCGACGGGCTCAATGCCGTGTTCGCCTTCGCCGGCGTGATCGCCGCGACCGCCTACGGCTTCAGCCAGGAGCAGGTCATCTACTTCGGTCTTGCCGCGAACGTCATGGCCGCGATCGGAACCTGGATCTTCGGACGGGTGGACGACCGCTTCGGCCCACGCCCGGTGATCCTGGGCAGCCTGATCGCGATCGTCGTCCTGGGGCTGGGGATCGTGGGCGTCAACAAGGACATCACCTTCTGGGTGTTCGGGCTGGCGATCGCCTCGCTCGTGGGTCCCATCCAGTCCGCCAGCCGTACCCTTCTGACCCGCATCATCCCGGCGGGGGAGGAGAACGAGACCTACGGCCTCTACACCACGGTCGGACGCGTGGTGAGTTTCGTCGCGCCGGGGCTCACGGGCCTGTTCACGCTGGCCTTCGGGGCCCGGTGGGGGCTGATGGGAATCGTCGTGACCCTGGTGTTCGGGCTGGTCGCATTCTGGCCGCTACGGATTCCCGGAGTGACCCACCGGTAACTTGCGGGCCATGCCCACCTCGTCCGAACACCGCTACGTCATCGCTCCCGGCTGGCACGACTCCGGCGCCGAACACTGGCAGACCCACTGGGAATGCGCGTGGGGCACCCAGGCCGTGCGGGTGCAGATCGAATCCTGGGAACACCCCGATCTGGACGACTACCTGACCAGCCTGGACGACGCTGTGGGGGCCGCGAAGCACTGCACGATCGTCGCGCACAGCCTCGGTACCTGGGCCGCTGCGGAATGGGCGCGCACCCGACAGCCGTCCAATGTCCGGTTGCTGTTGGTCGCCCCGCCCGACCCTGACGCGGAGACCTTCCCGCTCGATGAGGCGCCGACCTTTGTGCTGGAGGCACGCCCGATCGGTGTTCCCGCGCTGGTGGTCGCAAGCACCGATGACCCCTACGACACCGAGCCGGCAGCACGTCGGATTGCCGCGGCCTGGGGTGCCCCGATCGAGGTTGTCGGAGCGCACGGGCATCTCAACTCGGCGTCCCGGCTGGGCATGTGGCCAGTCGGCCAGGCACTCCTGGCGCGACTGGAGCAGATGCCGCTGTGACCCGTCGACAGGCTCGGGGAGAGTGAAAGGGGGTCAGAGGACCTGGGAGAGTTTCCCGGAGTCGACGTCGTAGAGGAAGCCACCGATCTTGGTGCGGGGCTTGATCGCCGGGTGCGAGCGCAGCAGGCGGACGTCGAAGTCGAGGGTGCGGTCCTGGTCGGGGTTCGCGCCGAAGGTCATTCCACCCAGATCCACCGCGGAGCGCTCGATGATCTTGTCGGCCACTTCGGCGTCGGTGCCCGATGCCATCGCGCAGCGGGTGTGCTGGACCACCATGATCCGGTCGACATCGAGCAGGTGTGAGCCGAGGATGCAACCGGTCAGCACGTCGGGGGTCACGCGCCCGCCGGGGCTGCGCAGGATCTTCGCGTCGCCCAGCTTCAAGCCGAGCATGGCGAGCGGCTCGATGCGGGAGTCCATGCACGTGATCACGAGCACGCCCGCCCTGGCGATGCCGTCGAAGCCGCCGTCAGAGAAGCTCTCTGCGTAGACGTCGTTGGCCTTCAGAAGATCTTCGAATTCACCCATGGGGTTCAACGTATCGCCGTCCGTGGGGCTTCGAGGGTGGGGTCCGCGGACGGCCACACGCCTGCTCAGATCAGCGTGTCAGGGGCATCGTCGGAGTCGTCTTTCCCGGCGAGGTGGGGCTCAGGTGCCGTGGGTGCGTCATCGGCTGCCGAGGGCAGTGCGACGTCCAGCCGGTGCGCCCAGCCCAGGTCACGTGAGGCGATCCCGGCCAGCGGCTGGGACAGGGGAGTACCGGACCCGTCACGACGTCCGGTGGCCGGCGGCAGATCCACCGCGGAGCCGGAGGCAGCGGCCGCCACGACGGGCGGTGGACCCACGAAGGCGTGCAGCAGCACGTCCTCGCCCTTGAGGAAGCGGTGGCAGCGCATCCCGCCGGTGGCGCGTCCCTTGGCCGGGTACTCCGACAGAGGCGTCACCTTCACCATGCCGTTCTGCGCCGACGCCGGCTCGGACGAGGTGCCGGACACCGTCACGACGACGGCCTCCTCCGGGGTGACGCCGAACCACAGGGCGTGCTGGCCGTTGGCAACCTTCACGCCCGCCATGCCGCCACCATTGCGGCCCTGGGAACGCACCAGCCTCGCTGGGAAGTGCAGCAGCTGCGCGTCGGAGGTGACGAAGACCACCTCGACGTCGTCGCGCCGCAATTCCACCGCGCCGACCAGCTCGTCGCCCTCGTCAAGGCGGATGACCTCCCACGACTCCTTGTTGAGCACCTCGGGGTTGACGCGCTTCACGACGCCTCGGCGCGTGCCCACGGCCAGGCCCAGGCCCTGCGGATCCAAGGAGGTCAGACCGATCGGGCGCTCACCCTTCTCGAAGGCGTAGAGCTCGGTTGCCCGGGACCCGCCGCGCAGGTTCGGGGAGCTGGCGGTCACGGCGACCGTCGGAAGTTCCATCGCGCGGGCCTTGATCAGGCGTCCGGTGTTGGTGATGACGCCGAGTTCGGCATGCGTCGTGCAGCGGACGAGCGCGGTGACGACGTCGTGGCTGGCCCGCGGACCGCCCAGGGCGATCGGGTCGGGGGTGTCCATCCGCGCCATCAGCCCGGTCGAACTCATCATCACCCAGCACGGCACGTCCGGCACCTCGAGCGGGGTCGTCGACGCCGACGTCACCTCACCGGAGCTGGCCAGCAGCACGGTTCGGCGCGGCGTCCCGAAGTTCTTCACCGCTTCGGAGAGCTCGTCGGAGACGAGCTTGTCGAGCACGTCGCGGTTCTCGAGGATCTCGTTCAGCCGCGCGATCTCGGCCAGCTTCTCGTCGCGTTCGGTCTCCAGCTCGAGCTGGCTGAACTTCGTCAACCGGCGCAGCGGGATCTCGAGGATGTCGTTGGCCTGGGTCTCGGACAGCTCGAAGACCTCGATCAGCTTCGCACGGGCCTGCGCGGCGTCGTCGGAGCCGCGGATGATGGCGATCACGTCGTCGATGTCGAGGATGGCGATCAGCCGCCCCTCGAGGATGTGCAGGCGATCGGAGGCCTTGCCCAGCAGGAAGCGAGTCCGTCGGGTGGTGACCTCGAACTTGTGCGCCAGGTAGACCTCGAGCATCTCCTTCAGCGGCATGGTGCGCGGCTGGCCGTCGACCAGCGCGACCGCATTGATGCCGAAGGAGTCCTCGAGCTTGGTCTGTTTGTACAGCTGCTGCAGGATCGCCTCGGGGTTGATCCCGTTCTTGACCTCGATCACCAACCGGGTGTGGTGGTTGATGTCGGAGAGGTCCTTGATGTCGGCGATGCCGGTGATCTTCTTGTTGCGCGCCAGGGTGGAGATCTGGTCGATGATCTTCTCCGGGCCGATCATGTACGGCAGCTCGGAGACGACGATCCCCTTGCGGCGCGGGGAGACCTGCTCGATGCGCGCGGTGGCCCGGATCTTGAAGGTACCGCGGCCGGTGGCATAGGCGTCCGCGATGCCGTCCAGACCAATGATCTTGCCGCCGGTGGGCAGGTCGGGGCCCGGGATGAAGCGCATCAGGGTCTCGAGGTCGGCGTCCGGATGCTTGATCAGGTGCCTGAGGGCCTGGACGACCTCTCCCAGGTTGTGCGGGGGGATGTTGGTGGCCATGCCCACGGCGATNNTTGACCAGCAGGTTCGGGAAGGCGGCCGGCAGTACCGAGGGTTCGGTCTCCTTGCCGTCGTAGTTGGCGCGGAAGTCGACCGTGTCCTGGTCGAGGCCCTGGGTCATCGCCAGCGCGGCGGGGGCCATCCGGCACTCGGTGTAACGCATGGCGGCCGGGCCGGCGTCCAGCGATCCGAAGTTGCCGTGGCCGTCGATCAGCGGGAGCCGCATCGACCAGGGCTGGGCGGTACGCACCAGCGCGTCGTAGATGGCGGTGTCGCCGTGGGGGTGCAGCTTGCCCATCACCTCGCCGACCACACGGGCCGACTTCACGTGCGAACGATCCGGGCGAATGCCCATGTCGTCCATCGAGTAGAGGATGCGGCGCTGGACCGGCTTGAGGCCGTCGCGGGCGTCGGGCAGCGCTCGGGAGTAGATGACCGAGTAGGCGTACTCGAGGAAGCTCGTCTCCATCTCCGAGGTCACGTCGACGTCGGTGATGCGTTCGGTGAACTCGTCCTCGGTGGCGTCCCCCGGGAGGTCCCTGCTCTGCCGTGCCATGCGCGTGCGTGCTCCTTCTGCCGCCCTCGCGTCTCAGGCGACCCCACATTCTCGCCGACGCAGGACGATGGGGCATCCCCGGCGCGCCGGAGGGAGCGTGCCTCGCCGGGTCAGAGCTCTTCGAGGAGCGCTTCCAGCGGTCCGGCCAGCTCGTGGCCGTCCTTCCCGCGGACCTCGGGCACCAGGTCGGGGTGCCACGCCAGGTCGTCGTCGTCCTCGAGGACCGTGGTGGTGCCGTGGGCCAGCACCTGCTCGGCCATCGTCAACTGACGGATCGCGATCGCCCGCACCTTGTCGGGCTGCAGCTCGGCGAACTCCCGATAGAGCGAGGGATCGTGCTGCCCGTCGTCACCGACCAGCAGCCAGCGGACGTGGGGCAGGTCGCGCGCCAGTTCTCTCAGCGCGCGGCGCTTGTGTTCGGGCCCGGAGCGGAACCAGCCAGTGTTCGTGGGTCCCCAGTCGGTGAGCAGCAGCGGACCGGCCGGGTAGCCATTGCGCGCCATGAAGCGGGTCAGGAAGGGATGGGTGTTCCACGCCCCGGTCGAGACATAGATGATCGGCGAGCCAGGGTTTTCGTCCAGCATGCGGCGGTAGAGCTTGGCCATCCCGGGGACGGCGCGCCGACCCTCCTCGGTGACCACGAAGGTGTTCCAGGCAGCGAGGAAGAGCCGGGGCAGGAAGGTGGTGAGGATGGTGTCGTCGATGTCGCTGACGATGCCGAAGTCGACCGACTCGTCGACCACCTGCACCGCTGCGCTCACCGACTCCTCGCCGACGGTGATCGTCGCCTCGCCCCAGCCGGCCTCCAGGTCGTGGTTCTGCAGACGGACGTCGACATAGCCGCCGCGGTCGGTGCGGACCTGGACCGAACTCCCGCCCACCGTGACCGTGACCTGCGCGCGCTGGGCGGGAGCGGTGAAGAAGTTGCGCCAGCCACGCTGCGACAAGAACTCCTCGGCGGCCGAGCCCAAGGGAGTCGTCGCCGCGGCGGGACGCAGTACCACGCGCGCCAGTACCCGGACGTGGTCGGTGGTGCCGTAGCCGGTGTAGGGGATGACGGACTCGACCCATCCCGATTTCCGGAGCCGGCCGTTGATGACCTTGCGCACACCATCTTCTGCGCGGGCTCCGATGAAGGGTCTGGTCGACATGCGTCAGACGATATCGGCAGGCTGTGACACCACGACCACTCTTCGCGATCCCCGAGTCGACCCAGACGATCCCCGAGTCGACCCAGACGATCCCCGAGCCGACCCAAACGATCCCCGAGCCTGTCGAG
>DGKN01000119.1 GCA_002387005.1 Propionibacteriaceae bacterium UBA4569 | reverse complement strand
CTGGCTGGCTCGGTGCGCACGGCGGCCCGCATCCTGCGCGAGCGCGATGCCAAGGTCGTGGTCGGCTTCGGCGGCTATGTCGCGTTGCCCGCCTACCTGGCCGCCCGCAGCCGCCGGATCCCCGTCGTCATCCACGAGCAGAACGCCGTTCCCGGTCTTGCCAACAAAGTGGCCGCCCGGTTCGCGGCCCGCACCTTCTCCGCTTTCCCCGACACGCCGTTGCCGCGCTGCGAGGCGATCGGTATGCCGATGCGCGGGGCCGTCACCCAGCTCGCGGCCACCGGCGTCGACGAGGCTCTGCGCCGCGGCTCGCGCAAGCAGTTCGGGCTGCGTGCAGACCTTCCGCTGCTGCTGGTCTCCGGCGGTTCGCAGGGCGCGCGTTCCATCAACCAGGCCACGCTGGCCGCACGCGACGACCTGCTGGCCGCGGGGGTGCACGTGCTCCATATCCTCGGCCCGAGGAACTTCACCGACGACATGGTGCAGGTGACCCATCCCGAGACGGGTGCCAGCTACCTGCCGATGGCCTATGTGGACCAGATGGACCGCGCCTACTCCGCCGCCGACATGATGGTGTGCCGCTCCGGTGCCGGGACGGTCTGCGAGGTGGGCTCCATCGGGCTGCCGTCGGTCTTCGTCCCGCTGCCGCACGGCAATGGGGAACAGGCCCGCAATGCCGACGCATTGGTCGCCGCCGGCGGGGGAGTGCTGGTGCCGGACGCCGAGCTCGACGCCAGCCGCCTGAACCGCGAGGTGCTGAGCCGCATCCACGACGCCGAGCAGCTGGCCGCCATGTCCCGCGCCGGTCGCCACCTCTTCGCCCATGACGCGGCCGACCGCCTGGCCTCCGTCGTCCTCGAAATCGCCGGGCACAGGCCGGAAGGACACCCCCATGCTTCGTGAACCCGTCGAGGTCTTCCCCGCCAAACAGGCCGGGCCGATCCACTTCATCGCCATCGGTGGTGCCGGCATGAGTGGCATCGCGCAGCTCTACCACGATCTGGGCGTCGAGGTCTCCGGCTCCGACCAGTCCGACTCGGCCGCCCTGCGGGCGCTGTCGGCCCAGGGCATCCGGACCCATGTCGGGCACTGCGACGCCCAGCTGGGCGATGCCCGCACGGTCGTGGTCTCGTCCGCCATTCGCGAGGACAACCCCGAGCTGGTTGCCGCCCGCGAGCGGGGCCTGACCATCTGGCACCGCTCCGCTGCGCTGGCGGCGCTGATGCTCGGCCACGCCGGAATCTCCGTCGCGGGCACCCACGGCAAGACCACCACCACCGGCATGGCTGCGGTGCTGCTCACCGAGGTAGGCGCCGACCCCTCCTATGTGATCGGGTCCCCGCTGGCGGCCAGCGGCAAGAGCGCGCAACTGGGCAGCGGAGACGCCTTCGTCGTCGAAGCCGACGAGTCCGACGGATCCTTCCTGCAGTACCCGACGCGGATCGCGGTCATCACCAATGTGGAGGCCGACCACCTCGACAACTGGGTCACCCCGCAGGCCTACTTCGACGGCTTCGTGCGCTTCGCCACGGCCGACGGGGTCGAGGCGGTCGTGCTGAACTCCGACGACGAGGGCGCCTCCTCGCTCGGGGAGCGGCTGCGCGCCGCAGGACAGCAGGTCGTCACCTACGGTGAAGCGCCCGGTTCGGACGTCTTGTTGAGCGAGCTCGACTTCGAGGGCACGACGGCCCGGGCGGTGATCAGCCACGACGGCTTCTCCGGCCACCTCGAGCTCAAAGTGCCGGGGCGCTACAACCTGGCCAACGCCGCGGCGGCCTTCGCCGTCGGACGGCTCCTGGGCCACGACCCGCAGGCGCTGCTCGCCGGCGCGGAGAGCTTCACCGGCACCCTGCGCCGCTTCCAGCTGGTCGGTCAGGCCAGTGCCTCCGGCGCCGGGGACGAGGAGCCCGACGTCCGCATCTACGACGACTACGCCCACCACCCGACCGAGATCCGGGCCGCCCTCACCGCGGCCCGCAAGGCTGCCGACGGAGGCAGGCTGGTCGCCTGCTTCCAGCCGCACCTGTTCAGCCGGACGATGGACTTCGCGGACGAGTTCGGCGAGGCCCTCACCCTGGCCGACCTGGTGGTGCTCACCGACATCTACGCCGCCCGGGAGGACCCGGTGCCAGGCGTGACCGGCGAACTCGTGCTGGAGGCGGTGCGCCGCCACGGCGGTGAGGCCATCTACGTCGCCGACAAGGGACGACTCGCGCCGGAACTGGCCGCCCTGCTGCGCCCGGGCGATCTGTTGATGACCCTTGGAGCGGGGGACGTGACCCTGGTCGGGCCCCTCTTGCTCGCCCAGCTTGCGCCTGGAGCAGCCTGATGCCGTCGTCGGTCCCCAGGACCGGGCCGGTTCGTCCGGCCACGCCCACCGACGTCTCCGCGGCCATCGCTGAGCGGCGTAGGCGCGAACGACGCCGCCACCTCGGGCTGGTTGGTGGGGGAGCGGCGCTGGTGCTGCTGCTCGCGCTCGCGCTGTGGTTGGTCTCCTTCTCACCGGTCTTTGCCAGCAAGCAGGTGCGCGTCGAGGGCAACAAGCTCGTCAGCACCGACCAGGTGCTCGCCGCGGCCCAGGTGCCGATGGGCATTCCGCTTTCGAGGCTGAAGACCGGCCCGATCGGCCAGCGGGTCGCCCTACTGCCCCCGGTCGGGGGAGTCCGAGTGCACACCAAATGGCCCAGCACCGTAGTCATCGAGGTCACTGAGCGCGTCGCGGTCTACCAACGCCTCGAAGGCACCACCTACCAGTCCGTCGACGCGGCCGGCGTGGTCTTCGTCCAGGGCGCCAAGCGGAACAAGTCGTTGCCGCTGGTGCGTACCCCCAGCGTCGAGAACCGGTTGCTCGCCGACGTCGCGACCGTCGTCACCAATCTCACCCCCAAGCTGGTGAAGAAGCTGGACGCCGTCGAGGCGAGCGGCCCGGACGACATCACCGTGAAGCTGACGACCGGCCAGCAGGTGCTGTGGGGCTCGGCCGCAGATTCCGCGACCAAGGCGCAGGTGGCCGAGGCCCTCGTGGCGCGAGAAAAGTTCACCGTCTTCAATGTCGCCAGCCCGGCCAATCCGACCGCGCGCTGAATCGACGCCGCCAGGCGGCATGGCCCTGACCTTGCCGCCGTCGGGGCTGCACCCTCGAGGCCCTCAAGGTCGGGTTGAGACTCTGGCAGTTGGCCGAGGCCGGTGTTGGACACCCAAAGTTGGCCGCACATAGCCTGTGACGGTCACCGAACCCCATGGGTGCGTGCCGTCGCACGGTGGGTTTGCAGCTCCAACGGCTAGAGAATTGAGGCGGGATCCCCGTGGCAAGTGCGTCGCAGAACTACTTGGCAGTCATCAAGGTCGTCGGAGTCGGCGGCGGCGGCGTGAACGCCGTCAACCGAATGATCGAGGCGGGCCTGAAGGGCGTCGAGTTCATTGCGATCAACACCGATGCCCAGGCCCTGCTCATGTCCGATGCGGACGTGAAGCTCGACGTCGGCCGTGAGCTGACCCGCGGTCTTGGTGCCGGCGCCGACCCCGACAAGGGTCGTCAGGCCACCGAGGACCACCAGGACCAGATCGAGGAGGTGCTGCGCGGGGCGGACATGGTCTTCGTCACCGCTGGTGAGGGTGGTGGCACCGGCACCGGTGGCGCTCCCGTCGTCGCCAAGATCGCCCGCTCGATCGGCGCGCTGACCATCGGCGTCGTGACGCGCCCCTTCAGCTTCGAGGGCAAGCGCCGCTCCAACCAGGCGGAGGAGGGAATCGCCCGCCTGCGTGAAGAGGTCGACACCCTCATCGTCATCCCGAACGACAAGCTGCTGCAGATGACCGACCACCAGGTCGCCATCCTGGACGCCTTCCGCCAGGCCGATCAGGTGCTTATGCAGGGCGTGTCGGGCATCACCGACCTGATCACCACCCCCGGCCTGATCAACCTCGACTTCGCCGACGTCAAGTCGGTCATGAGCAATGCCGGTTCCGCCCTGATGGGCATCGGTCAGGCCCGTGGTGAGGACCGCGCCCGCGCTGCCGCGGAGATGGCGATCAGCTCCCCGCTGCTCGAGGCCTCCATCGACGGTGCGCACGGCGTCCTGCTGTCGATCGCCGGTGGCTCCGACCTCGGCCTCTTCGAGGTCTCCTCGGCCGCGAACCTGATCGAGGCCGCGGCCCATGACGAGGCCAACATCATCTTCGGCACCGTCATCGACGACTCGATGGGCGACGAGGTCCGCGTCACCGTGATCGCGGCCGGCTTCGACGGCGGCCAGCCGCCCCGCCGCCAGCCCGGCATCTCCGCGCGTCCCAGCCTGAACCAGAACGGCACTCGGAACACCGCACTCACCCCGCCCTCTGCGCAGACGGTTCCCACCGCCCAGCATGTCGCCNNTGCAGTGGCGGATCCAGCCAGGCGGGCGCCAGCCAGCATGGTTCGGGCCAGAACGAGCAGGGTGGCTTCCAGCAGGCCCAGACCCCGGCCGCCCAGCCCGTCAACCCGCCGGTGGCCGAGCGTCGTCCAGCCCCCGCGGACGACGAACTGGACATCCCTGACTTCCTGAAGTGAAGCACTGACTTGTTCAGCTTCCGACTCGACCCCGGTGCCAATTCTGGCGTCGGGGTCGTTTTCACGGATCGCCATGATGGCTTCTCCAGCCCAGGTCTGGGCCCGCTCAACCTGGGTCGCGCCGACGTCGACGACGCCAACCTGGTGCGGGCCAACTTCGCCAGCGTCCGGTCGACTCTCGGCCTGGGGCCGGTGATCACCCTCGACCAGCGTCACACCCCCGACGTCCTGGTCATGGACGAGCGCCAGCTCGCCGGCTGGGGCGACCCCGTCCGGCTCGGCGCCGACGCGCGCGAGCACCCGCTGCCGGTCGCCGA
>DGKN01000122.1:14239-16481 GCA_002387005.1 Propionibacteriaceae bacterium UBA4569 | reverse complement strand
CGATGAGCGTCCCCAGGTCGGCCAGAAAACTCTTCGCGGCGGCCTGCCCGGCGGCGGTCGAAGCGGTTGAGCCCTGGACGGTGTAGCCCTGCGCCATCACGGCCACGTCGTCGTAGAGGGCGGGGTCGATCAGCGCGGTCGCACCACTGGTCAGGGCAAGGTCCATCAGGGTGCGCAGGCGCCCGTCCAGCTCGCCGGCAAGGTGGTCGTCGGCGAACATGCTGCCCTGCAGCAGGCCGGGACGAGAGCCGATCCGCACCACGACGGTGCTGGTCACCGAGTTGGCTGCGGCGACCGGCAGCAGGGCCCGCGCGCGACCCAGGACGCCGGCCCGCCCGGCGACCTTCACCTGGAGGCCGACCAGGTAGGCGGCCGGGGTGGTGGTGAAACCGAATCCCTTGGCACCGGCCAGGTCGCCCGCGACGGTGAAGTCGACGCTCTCACCGGCGTCGAGGGAGGTCTTCCCGGCGCTGACCTGGGAACCCTCGGCGGAGGTGGTGGTGATGTTGAAGTAATTCTTCCGGTCTTCGTAGAGGCGGGCACCGACCGGGTTGAAGGCCGCGCTGTCGAGCGCCGCGGCCAGGCTCGGGGCGTCGCGGATCGGGTCCGTCGAGCGCCACAAGTAGACCTGCACCCCGCTGAGCGCCTCGGTGCCGGTGTTGCGCGCAGTGCCGCGGATGACGACCGTCCCGGTGCCGGTGGTGCTGGCCGGGGTGATGGAGGTGATGGTGAGCTGGACCGGTTCGGTGGTCTCGTCGGCACGGGCGGGGAGCGCGAAGCTGGCCAGGAAACCGAGGAGTCCCGCGAGCAACACCGACAGCGCGCGCCGAGCGCGTGGGTCGGTCACTCGGGCGGGGATCACCCGTCCAGCCTAGTTGGACCGGGCCTGCCACCAGGCGAGCAACTCGTCCCTGGCCTGCTCGGGCCCGAGTGGGCCCGCTTCCATCCGTCGCTCCAGCAGGAAGTTGTAGGCCGCGCCCACCTCGCGTCCGGGACGGATGCCCAGCAGCGCCATGATCTCGTCGCCATTGAGGTCGGGGCGGATGGCGTCCAGCTCCTCCTGCGCGGCCAGGACGGTGATGCGTTCCTCGAGGTCGTCGTAGGCGGCGCGCAACCGGGCGGCCTTGCGCTGGTTGCGCGTGGTGCAGTCGGAGCGGGTGAGGATGTGCAGGCGCTCCAGCTGGTCACCGGCATCACGGACATAGCGGCGCACCGCCGAATCGCTCCACTGGCCCTCGCCGTAGCCGTGGAACCGCAGGTGCTGCTCGACGAGCTGGGCGACGGCCTTGACCTCATCCGAGCTGAAGCGCAGCGCCTTGAGCCGCTTGCGGGCGAGCTTGGCGCCCACCAGGTCGTGGTGGTGGAAGGTGACGGTGCCGTCGTCCTCGAACTGGCGGGTGGCGGGCTTGCCGATGTCGTGCAGCAGTGCGGCCAGCCGCAGCACGAGGTCGGGGGCGTGCCCGCGGGACTTCTCCAGCTGGATGGCCTGGTCGAGGACGGTCAGCGAGTGCGCGTAGACGTCCTTGTGGCGGCGGTGTTCGTCCGTCGTCTCCTTCATCGCCGGCAGTTCCGGCAGCACGCGGGCGGCCAGGCCGGTGGTGACCAGCAGGTTCAGGCCGGGGCGCGGGTGATCGGTGAGCAGCAGCTTCGACAGCTCGTCGCGGACGCGCTCGGCGCTGATGATCTCGATCCGGTCGGCCATGTCGGTCATCGCGCGCTGCACGTCGGGTGCGACGGTGAACTGGAGCTGGGACGCGAAACGGGCGGCCCGCATCATCCGCAGCGGGTCGTCGGAGAAGGAGCGTTCCGGGGTGGAGGGGGTGCGCAAGGTTGCGGCGGCGAGGTCCGCCAGGCCGCCCCAGGGGTCGACGAAGGTGGCATTGGCGATGTCGTAGGCCATTGCGTTGACGGTGAAGTCGCGGCGGGCGAGGTCGTCGGTGATGGTGTCGCCGAAGCTGACCTCTGGCTTGCGGGAGTCGCCGCGGTAGACATCCGCGCGGAAGGTGGTGACTTCGACCTGGTACTCGACGCCGTTGCTGGTCTTCTTCGCGCCGATGGTTCCGAAGTCCTTGCCGATGTCCCACACGGACTTGGTCCAACCGCGCAGCAGGGCTTCGACGTCGTCGGGGCGGGCGGAGGTGGCGAAGTCGAGGTCGTGCTGGACGACGCCGAGCAGCGCGTCGCGCACCGGACCGCCGACGAGGTAGAGCTCGTGTCCTGCCTGCTGGAACAGGGTCGCCAG
>DGKN01000122.1:0-14230 GCA_002387005.1 Propionibacteriaceae bacterium UBA4569 | reverse complement strand
GGAGCGGGTGGCGCCGATGGAGGCGGCGATCACGCAGGCCATCGCCACCAGGTCGGTGGGGCTGAGCCCCTCGCCGATGATCACCAGCGCGGCGAGCGCCGCGGCGGCCGGTTCGAGGCTCATCAGGATGCCGAAGACGCGTCCGGGCAGCGTGCGGAGCGCGGACATTTCCAGCAGGTAGGGGATCACCGAGCTGAGCACGCCGACGCCGGCGCCGGCGATCAGCACGTGCGGGCGCAGCAGCACGTCCCCGGAGCTGTGGATGGCGGGGACGGCCAGGGCGCCCCCGCCGATCGTGCAGGCGAGCATCACGGCCTCGTGGCCGGTCCAGGTGAGGCCCGCGCGGGCGCCCATCTTGATGTAGCCCGCCCAGCAGACCGCTGCGGCAAGGACGAAAGCCACGCCCACCGGGTCGAGGTGGGTGGGGGTGAAGCCGAGCAGGGCGACGCCGGCGAGGGCCAGCAGGGGCCAAGCGATGTCGCGGGCTCGGCGGGTGGCGGCGACGGCAACAGCCAGGGGTCCGAGGAACTCGATGGTGACCGCCAGGCCCAGCGGAACCCGGCTCGCGCCCTCGTAGAAGGTGGTGTTCATGGCGACCAGGCATACGCCGTAGGCGAGCCCGGCCTTCCAATTGCGGGGCGGACGCCCGTTCGGCTGATGGGTGGAGCTTCCCCGACGGGCGACGATGAGCGTCCACAACCACAGCACCACCGCGGCGGAGACCAGACGCAGCCAGGCCATGGAGATCGGCGTGGCCTCGTCCATCACCGTCTTGGCCACGGCTGCACCCACCTGGACGGACATGATCGAGCCCAGCACCAGCCAGATGGCGCTGGTGGTCGGGGTCCGGGGGGTCCGTTGCACCTGAGCAGGCTAGTCGGCTGGGCTCTTGCGCCACACCCGTGTCTGGCCCGGCGCCGGGGATCGCGCCTTGCGGGGGTCGCGCCTTCCGGGAGCCGATGGTGCACCCTTCCTGCACAACTTGATCTGGGGTGGCGATTCGCACAGCCCGCCAAAATCGCCACGTCAGGGCAATCTGGTCCCGTGGTGGGACCGGATTGCCCTGTCGCGCGCGTTGTGGCGGACTCGAGGGACTGACCCGTCGGGGAGGTCGGCGCGCGGCACGAGTGCCGGCTGGTAAAATCGGGGACGACCGATTGGCTGGGCCAGGCCCCCGCGGTCGCGCTGAGGGGATGTCCTTCGTTCCCGGTCTGTCATGGGGGCCGCCAGAACCGTGCACCGCCTGTACCAAGCACCATCACGACCGTGCACCACCCGAACCGAGCACCATCACCGCCCAATATCCAGGAGGCCCTGTTGACGACCTCAACCGCCACCCGCCCGATCGTCCGCCACCTTCTTGACTGGCACATGTTGATGCCGCTCGTCGCCGCGGTGCTGCTGGCGTTCAACTGGGGCACCAAACCCAGCTACCTGATGGACGCGGTGTTGGCGGTCGCGCTGGTTGGGGCGATCCTCGCGGCTGTCCACCACGCCGAAGTGGTCGCCGAGCGGGTGGGCGAACCCTTCGGCTCGCTGATCCTGGCCGTCGCCGTGACGGTGATCGAGGTCGGCCTGATCGTCATGCTCATGTCCGGCGGGGGAGAGGCGACCCTGGCCCGCGACACCGTCTTCGCTGCCGTGATGATCACCACCAACCTCATCGTCGGGCTGGCGATCGTCGCCGCCGTCGGAACCCACCGCGCCGAGAGCCCCGGCGGCTCGGCCTGGTTCAACCCGGAAGGCGCTGGTGGCGCGCTGGCCACCACGCTGGTCGTAACCGTGCTCTGTCTGGTGTTGCCCTCGGTGACGACCTCCTCACCCGGCCCGGTCTTCACGCCATCCCAGCTCGCCTTCGCCGGAATCTTCTCCCTGGTGGCCTACATCTTGTTCGTGGTCACGCAGACGGTGAAGAACCGCGACTTCTTCCTGCCCGTCGACCGCAACGGGGACGTGCTGGACGCGAACGACCATCACACTCCCCCCACGACCCGCGCCGCATGGGTCAGCGTCGGGCTGTTGATGGTGGCGCTGGTCAGCGTCGTCGGGCTGGCGAAGCTGATCTCACCCGCCCTGGAGAAGGGTGTCGCCGCCGTCGGGCTGCCCGCACCCTTCGTCGGTGTGGTGATCTCCCTGGTGGTGCTGGCGCCGGAGACCTTGGCGGCGGTGAAGAATGCCCGCTCAGGACGCCTTCAGATCAGCCTGAACCTGGCCTATGGGTCGGCGATGGCGAGTGTGGGGCTGACCATTCCGGTGCTGGCGGCGATCAGCCTGTTCGCCTCGCTGGAGCTCGAACTCGGCCTCAGCCCCCTGCACATGGCCCTGCTCGCCCTCACCGCCGTCGTCAGTGTGCTGACGGTGATGCGCGGACGGGTGGTGCGGCTGCACGGCGGGCTGCACCTGGTGATCGCGGCAGCCTTCGTCTTCCTCTCCGCGATGCCCTGACGGCTGGGTTTGGTCACCTCGCGGTAGTGGGGGTCAACGGACGCTCACGTGCACGTGATTCTTGTGGTTCGCGTTGTCGGAGCCCCGGTTGGGCATCTTGCGCCAACCCTCGCCCGAGCGCTGGACGCTCCAGATGCGCTGGTTCCAGATGACATAGGTGATGCCCAGGCGGGAGGCATTGGCGCGCAGGTGCTCGGCGATGGCCTGACCCAGGGCGGCATTGCGCTTGTAGGCGGGGANNTCATGATGTCGACGGCGCGGCCGCTGTAGTGGTCGGACCCATAGGACGCGCGGGCGCCCAGCATGGTGGTGATCCACGGGAACTTCGTTCGGACCTCCTGCGCGACCAACTTGCCGTTGCGCACGACCCCGCCGGGCATCGCGACGTGCGAGGCGAGCGGCAGGGTGGTCGCTACCGCGATCGCGCCCGCGGGGATCCCCTGCACCACCTTGGGCGCCACGGCCGGCGCGGTATTCACCGACGAGGTCGTCTTCGAGGTCGTCTTCGATGACGCCGCGGACGTCTGCAGCTTGAGGTACCTCGACGAGATCCAGCCGCTCGTACCGGCGGTCGTGACCTGCATCCACTTGCCCGAGGTCTTGCCCGTCAGCGTGACCTTCTGGCCCTTGCGTAGCACCTTCACCGCGCGGAACTTCGTCCCCGCACCCGAACGGACGAAGACACTGCCGAGCGTGATGGCGGTTGCCTTCGCGGTCTTCGTGGCTGTGGTGGCCTGGGCCGTGGTGGGCGCGGCGAACTCCGCGACGACGAGGCCGCCGACGGCCAGCGCGGAGGTCAGGACGGTGCGACGGGTGAGGCTCATTGAGGGCTCCTGCAAAGGGTCGGTGTGGCCCCCATCGTCGCCTTTCCTGAGAGAGGGACCCCGCTTTTCTCGCCTTCTCCTCAGGATTGGTTCAGCTTTCTCCCAGCTCCCGACGATCAGGCCGGCCCTTGGACCCCTGCCGCATCGAGCAGCACCTTGGCGCGTTCCCGGATCTCTCGCGCGACGCCGTACTGCTGGTTGGCGGCGCATTTGGCGCTCACCCGCAGCGTCATCGCCTGACCGACGATCGACTCCACGCCCAGCACCTTTGGTCGCTCCAGCAGCAGATCGTGCCAGCGCGGGTCGGCCTCCACCTCGTCCGCAGCCTGCTGCAGCGCTCGCAGCGCGACGGCCGGGTCGGTGGAGTAGTGCACGGGGATGTCGATGGTCGCGATCGACCAGCCCTGCGAGATGTTGCCCAGCTTGCTGATCTCGCCATTGCGCAGGTGCCACAGCATGCCGTTCGCGTCGCGGATGGACGTGGTGCGCAGGCCAACCTCCTCGACCGTCCCGGTCACGTCGCTGACCGTGATCACATCTCCGACGCCGTACTGGTCTTCAACGATCATGAAGACCCCGCTGATCACGTCCTTCACCAAGGACTGCGCGCCGAAGGCCAAGGCGACGCCGCCGACCCCGGCCGAGGCGAGGACGGGTTGCAGCGGCAGGCCGATCACGTCCAGTGCGGTCAGCAGGGCGACGCCGAAGATGACGACGCTGGCCGTGGAACCGAGCAGCTGGGCGACGGTGCGGGTGCGCTGGTCGCGGCGCTCGTGGTCGAGCCCGGACGCGTGGGCCAGGATCTGACCCGGACGTCCGAGCCGCTCCAGGTGTTGTTGGGTGCGCAGGGTCGAGGCCAGCACGGTGCGTCGAATCGCCCAGCCGACCAGCCCGCGGACGACGATCGCGACCAGCGCGAGCACGACGAGGTGGATGGGGGTGTCGGGCCAGGTCCAGACCAGGGAGTCGAGCGTGATCACTGCTCCATTCTGGCCCGCTGCTGGCATTGGTATCGGACACCGAGCTGGACGAGTGTCAGCAACGCGTGTCCACAGCTTTCCCAGAAGCGGGCCAACTAGCCTGATGGGGTGCCCACCACACACATCCCCGAGACAGCCCTTCCCGAGATCCCCGCCGGTCGAGAGCCCCGCGTCCACGAGGTCGTCACCGTGCACGGGGTCGGCGCCGGACGTCCCCGCTTCGGCTCGCGCCAGCTCTCCGACTTCCGCCCGATCAGCCTCGGTGGGCTGGTGGCTACCACCTCGGGCACCCACGACGTGACGATGGGTTCCGAGCCCACGGCACTGACCAAGCAGACGCTGGCCGACGCGGTGCTGTGGACGGGTGAGTGGTTCGGCGCCTTCGAGTCGTCCGACAAGCAGGCGCTGGTGATCTGCTCGGACTTCTTCGGCTACTGCCCGGTCACTTGGGCGCTGCACTCCAGCGCGGGGACGGAGGGGACGCTGCATGCGTCCAGCTCCCTGCGCGGTATCGCGACCAGCCTGGCCCGGGCCGGGCACGATTCCAGAGTCGCCTGGCCCACGGCCATCCCCTCCCTGGTGAGCAATGCGACGATCTTCATGCAGCGCTCCTCGCCGCGGTCCCTGCGCGAGGGGGCTCAGACCCTTCGTCCGGACCAGTTCCTGCTCGTCACCGCGGAAGGCGTCGAGCTGATCGACCGGCCCTTCTTCGCCGATCCACAGGGACGCAGCTTCGACGAGTTGGTCGCCGCCGGCACCGAACGAGCCGCCGCCAGCCTCCGCGCCGCCATGGACGACGGCCACGGCTCCTTCAACCTCAGCCTGTCCGGCGGCAAGGACTCCCGCGGCGTGCTGGCGCTCGCGTTGGCAGCAGGCGTCCAGGACCGGTTGGAGGTCTACTCGGCCGACCCGCGGACCGCCGCGCCGGCCAGTCGTCCGGTGATTGCCCGGGACCTTCCGTTGGCCGCGACGATGGTCGCGCGGTACGGATTGACGTGGAAGGGCAACGACCCGGTACCGCAACGCCGGGTGACCTTCGAGGAGACCCTCGACCTCTTCCAGGACTACCGCGGGGGGCAAAGCTATGAGTTCCGGGCGCCCTTCATGCTGGGTGAACCAAGCGGCCCGACGATGTTGAGCCTGCACGGCGGCGGCGGGGAGCTGTACCGCAGTCACTACGGCCACCTGCACCGCGACGCCTATCCGCGCTGGGCCGAGGGCAATGCCAACTCCACGGACGGGATCCGCAGCGACCTCACCCGGCTGTTCAACACGCTAGTCCCCGCCGCGGCGGTGCCCACCCAGCTGTACCGGCAGACACGGACCGCCTTTGTGGACGCGCTCGACTACGGCCTCGCGTCCGACGTCGACGGGACGCTCGACCGCTTCTACGCCATGCACCGCAACCGGGCGCACTTCGGCATGGTCCGCTACGGCGTTGCAACGGGCAACACCATCCTGTGCCCCCTGGCCCAACCGGAGTTCCTCTGGGCCAACGGGTTGCTCTCCCGCGAGGACCAGGAGACCGGTCGGCTGCTGTTCGCCCTCCTGGAACAGGGAGATCCCGACCTCAATGCGCTGCCCTTCGAGGCGCATCCCTGGCCCGAAGAGTGGGTTGCCCAGTCGAAGGGCCGCGCCGAGGTCTGGACCGATGAGCTGCGCGAGAGCGGGCTGGCCTCGTGGCGGGAGAAGGACGCGCAGAACCGTGCCGTGCCGGCTGATCAGCGTCCAGCGGTGATCGGGACGGAGACCTTCGATGCGCTGGATGAGTCGCGGCGCGCCATCGCCGAGCGGATGGACGAACTGCTCACCCACCCTGCCACGACGGAGGCGGCCCGCCAGTTGGCGAGCACGATCGCCGCCACCCAGGAGAACTCACGTGCTTCAACCATCTCGATGGCCGCGCGCGTCGCCAGCCTCACCGACGCGTTGGGCACGGTTGAACATCCCGTCGTGCGCCGGTCGCTCGCCTTCGATTCTGCGGGGTTGCGCAAGGGCACCGTCCCGACCGCGCCGGTGGTGCGCGAGCGGATCGTCGTCCCCACGGCTGCCGAGGTCGTGGCCGCGCTGCCCCGGCCGGTGCAGAAGGTGGGCTACCTGGCCAACCTGCGCTCCGCTGACACCCGTCGCGCGGTCGCCCAGGCCCGGGATGCAAAGTCGCTGCGCAAGGCGCTGGTGGGGGATCGTCCGCTGCCCAGGCATGCCGCCGAGACCGACGAACAGCCCGAATACGCCGAGATCCATCGCCGTTCCACCGTCGGCGACCTGAACCTTGAGGTGCGCGTCGAGGACGGACGCCTGCACGCCCTCGCGAGCACCGACGGCCCGGTGGAGTACGCCTACTACGTCTTCCATGGCGATGAACGGGTCGAGACCCGGTGGTACGAGACGGACGCCGAACTCGTCTACCCGGCGGAGGGGGCCCTCGAACCGGGGACGTGGAAGGTCCGGGTGCACGCACGCCGGCCGGGGATCACCACCGGGGGCAAGGTGATGAACTCCGAGCCCCTGATCGTCGACTGACCAGTGCGGGTGGTCGACTGACTAGTGCTCGATGGCCCCGGCGATCCNNACTCGGGCAGGGACCGCATCTCGGGGCCGAGCTGGTGCCCAGCGTGCGCCGAGAGCTCGATCGGCTGGTCCAGGACGACGTGCCCGGGCCGCGCGCCCATCACCACCACCCGGTCGCCGAGGAAGACCGCCTCCTCCACCGAGTGCGTGATGAAGAAGATCGTCTTGGCGGTGCGGCGCTGCAGCTGCAAGAGGTCGGCCTGCAGGCGCTCCCGGGTCAGCGCGTCCAGGGCGCCGAAGGGCTCGTCCATCAGGATCACCTCGGGGTCGGTGGTCAGCACGCGGGCGATCTGCGCCCGCTGCTGCATGCCTCCCGAGAGCTCGTAGGGCTTGGAGTTCGCGAACTCACCCAGCCCCACCTGCTCCAGCTGATGCTGGGCCTGGTCGAGGCGTTCGCGCTTGCCGACGCCCTGGAGCCGCAGCCCGAAGGCGGCGTTCTCGGCCACGGTGAACCAGGGGTACAGGTTCGGGTGCTGGAAGACGACGCCGCGGTGCGCCGAGGGTCCGGTGACGTGTTCGCCGGCGACCCGTACCTCGCCGGAGGTGGGCTTGATGAAACCGGCGATCTGCTTCAACAGCGTCGTCTTGCCGCAGCCCGAGGGTCCGACGACACACACGAACTGGCCGCGCGGGATGTCGAGACTGGTCTCGGCGAGCGCGTGGACGACGTCCCCCGAGTCGGTGATGTAGCGGTGCTCGACGCGGTCGATCTCGATCAGGGGATGGTCAACAGCGTGCTGATCGGCACCGACGGCAGTGCTCACGGTGCTCACGACAGCTCCTTGATGTAGGTGGAGTTGGGGACGTCCGCGTAGTGCGCCTCCGTGCCGACGGCCGTGATCGTCCCCTGGTTCTTGAGGAAGGTCGCGGTGTCCAGCAGGACGTCCGGGAGCTTGCCCCCATAGTACTCTGCGCCGAGCTGGTCGCTAGCCGTCAGGTAGGTGTAGCCCGGGAACTGGGCCTCGGCCTCCTCGGCCGTGATGCCCAGCTGGACGGCGAGGGCCGCGGCCGCCTCGTCAGGCTCGTCGTTCATGATCTTGGCCGCCTGGGCCTGGAGCTTGGTCCACATCGTCATGAAGGCGGCGTTCCCGGTGGCGAACTCGCGCGTCGCGGCCTCGAGGTCGAAGGTGGGCGCACCGGCCTCGGCCGTGTCGGCGCTGGACATGATGACGTGGCCACCATCTCCCAGCAGCGAGGTGAGGGTCGGGTCCCAGACCCAGGCCGCGTCGATCTCGTCGCGCTGCCAGGCACCGAGCATCGCGTCGGGTGCGAGGTTCACCAGCTTGACCTTGCTGGTCAGCTCCGCCTGGCGCAACGCTTCCATCAGGGAGAAGTGCGCGGTGGAGCCGAACGGTGTCGCGACGGTCTTGCCGCTCAGACCGGCCAGGTCGGTGACCGAGCTCTCACGGACCACCAGCGACTCGGCCTTGCCGATCACGTCGTGCAACCAGACGATCTGCAGGTCGAGGTCCAGCGGCGCCGAGACCCCCTTCACGGTGGGGGACGACCCGACCTGGGCGATGTCGATGGACCGGGCGCCGAAGGCCTGCAGCACGTCGCCGCCGGAGCTCATCTTCGCCCAGTGAATCGTGGCATTCGGCAGGCAGGAGGCCAGCCAGTTCTTGTCCTTGACGACCAGGTCACCATTGGCCACCGGCTGCCAGGCGATCCGGGCGGTGGTGGTGACCGAGGTGTCAGGCTCGACGGGACAGCCCGACGCACTGGCTGCGTCCGGGTNNCGCGACGGCGAGCAGCAGGCCGAGGACGGCGACGATGGGCCGCAGCGGGCGTCGGGTGGAGGTGACCATGTCAGGCCTTCCCGCTCCATGGCACGAGCACCTCGCCCAGGCGCGTGATCCCCGCGTCCAGGGCGACGGCGACCAGGCCGATCGTGATGACGCAGGCGACGGTGAGCGCCGTCTGCAGCTGCGTGCCGGAGATGTAGGCAAGACCACCGATGCCGGGAATGCCGTTGTTCAGCTCGGCGGCCACGACCGTGGTCCAGGCGAAACCGATCGCCAGCCGGACACCCTGCACGATGGACGCCAGTGAGCTGGGCAGGATCACGTATCGCAGCACCTGCATAGGGGTTGCGCCCATCGACTGGGCAGCCTGGATCCGGTCGGTGCCTGCCGAGGCCACGCCCTGCATCGTGGCGATCACGATCGGCGGGAAGGCGGCGAGGAAGAGCAGCCAGATCTTCGCGGCGCCGCCGATGCCCACCCAGACGATGATCAGGCCGACGTAGCCGAGCGGGGGGAGCGCGCGCAGGAAGTTGAGATAGGGCGCGAGGGCGGTGCGGACCGGCTCGACCATGCCCATCAGGAAGCCGACGGCCAACCCGGCGACCAACGCCAGGGCGACGCCGACGCCGATCCGGTTCAGGGAGACCAGCAGGTGTTCCCACAGGTAGTAGTTCTGCTCGCCGCACTGGGTGCGTCCACTGCCGATGTCGGTGCAGCTGTTGGCGTCCACGAAGGCTCGCCAGACGGCGGGTGGGGAGGGCAGGTACTGGGCGCTGACCGCGCCGCTGACCGAGACCGCCCACCACAGGGCGATCAGGGCGACGAAGGTGGCGAACTGGATGCCCAGGTCGCGCACGTGCTTCTGCCGACGGGCGCTGCGGCGGGTGGCCAGCAGTTCGTCAGTGCGGGCCTCGGCCTGCCCGCCCGGGTCTCGCTCTGCGACGGCGGTGTTCGTTATGGGTTCGCTCACGCGGTGTCCTTGGGAGTGGGAACGGCGTCCTGAGGCATCCATGCCTAGCACTTCCGATGGGTTTGGGTCGAGTGTCTCAATTGGCTCGGAAGAGGTCCGGGGCGACGCTCTGGACGTCGTCGTCGAGCACCACCTGGGCCAAGTGGTCGTAGGACGTCTCGCCCTGGTTGACGATGATGCCGAGCGCGCCATGGCCGATGGCGAGGGGGAACAGCCCGGCCACGGGCTGAACGGCCAGGGTCGTCCCCAGGGCCACGACGGCGTCGCAGTTCTCTGCCGCGTCGAGTGCGGCCTCGATCACGCTGCCCACCAGCGACTCACCGAAAAGGATGGAATCGGCGCGCACGATGCCGCCGTCGTCGGGGCAGCGCGGGTCGGCGACGCCAGCGCGCAGCTGATCGAGTGCCATGTCGATCGGCCAGTGCTTCCAGCAGGTCTCGCAGTGGCAGCTGCGCGCCGATCCGTGCACCTCGAGGACATTCGTGCTGCCCGCCAGCTGGTGCAGGCCGTCGGTGTTCTGGGTGACGATCGCAGCGACCCGCCCGGCCTGCTCGAAGGCGGCGATGGCATGGTGCGCTGCGGTCGGCTGCGCGTTCCAGACGCCGGAGTTGAGGCGCCGCTGCCAGGCCTTCTGCCGGATCTCGGGGTAGTCAAGGAAGTACTCGAGGGTGGAGCCCAGTTCGGCCTGCGGGTCGCGCGTCCACAACCCGTCCGGGCCGCGGAAGTCGGAGATGCCGGCCGCGGTGGAGATGCCGGCGCCACTGAGCACCAGCACGCGGTCGCGGCCGCGCAGCAGTTCGGACAGGTTGGCTGGGTTCGCGTTCATCAGCTCTCCAGGAAGGCCTTGACCAGGGGTGCGGCGGTCTTGGACCCCGACTCGCCCTCGTTCACCATCACGGCGATGGCGTAGCTGTCGTTCCACGCGATCATCCACGCGTGGGTCTTGGGCGGGGATGCGGTGCCGAACTCGGCCGTGCCCGTCTTGGCGCCCGTCACCAGGCCGGACAGCACCCGTCCCGACCCGTCGGTCACCACGGAGTGCATCAACGAGCGCAACTGCTTGCCCTCCTCGGCGCTCAACTTCGCCGTCGCCGTCGGCTTCTTCGTGCTGACCAGCCACGGGATGGTCGTCGTCCCCCGGGCCACCGAGGCGGCCACCCCGGCCATCGCCATCGGGGAGGCCTCCACCTCGCCCTGGCCGATCATGTCCGCCGCTCGGGTCGTCTTGGCGGTGCTCGCGGGCACCGAGCCGAAGAAGGAGGGGTAGCCGGCGTCCTGGTCGACGCCCAACCCGAGGCTGGCAGCTGCGGACGCGAGGTCGCCGGTGCCGAGCTTGGCCCACTGCGAGATGAAGGCGGTGTTGCAGGATTTCGCCAGCGCTGTGCGCAGCGGGACATTCCCCGTCGCCGAGGAGGGGAAGTCGGCGTAGTTCTTGAAGGTGCGCCCGTCGACGGTGACGGTGGTCGTGCACGGCACGGTCGATTCCGGCGTGAGGCCCTTGCGCAAGAGCGCCAGGCTGGTGACCACCTTGAAGGTGGAACCCGGTGCGAAACGGCCGTAGGTGGCGTAGGGGTTCGCACCGGCTGCGGACGAGTTCGCCGCCGCCACCAGGGCGCCGGTCTTAACGTCCACCACCGCCATGGAGGCGATGCCGGCGGCTTTGGCGAGCGCCCGCTCGGCCTTGGTCTGCACGGTGAGGTCGAGGCTGGTCTGCAG
This sequence comes from Propionibacteriaceae bacterium UBA4569, assembly GCA_002387005.1. Taxonomy (GTDB): domain Bacteria; phylum Actinomycetota; class Actinomycetes; order Propionibacteriales; family Propionibacteriaceae; genus Luteococcus; species Luteococcus sanguinis. Next base: position 2,979 of record DGKN01000122.1, on the reverse strand, counting down.
GTCGGTTCCCGGCTTCGCGGCCGATTGATAGACGGTCTTCACCGTGCTGCCGGGGGCCGCCGTGGCGCTGGGGCTCGCGTCCCCTGCTCCGGACGGCGACGCGCTGGCACCAGCCGGGGTCGCCGTTGCCTGGGTGCCCGTGGAACGAACCACCACGTCGACCGTGTGCCCGGGCGTGCCGCGCAACTGGGCCTCGTAGCGCTGCTGCAAGCCGGAGGTGCCGACGTAGTCCTCGGCCGCCAGGTCACCCTTGGCGGCGGTCAGTTGTTCGGTGGTCGGTTGGCCGCTCGTGCCCAGCACCCCCAGGGCAAAGGTGGAACTGGGCGCCAGTGGCATCTCGACCTCCTGCACCCGCCCGCCCGCGCTCGTCGCCGCCGCCGGTACGGCTCCCTGCCGCAGCGTGATCGCCGACACGAAGGCCTTCGCGCCAGCGGCCAGCACCTTCTTGACATAGGCATTCGCGTCCACGCCGACGGCCTTCGCCACCCCGCGCGCCGTCGACTCCCACTTCGCCTGCGCCAGGTTGGCCTTGTCGACGCCGACCCGGTAGGCGGTGCGCACCTCCACCAGCGCCTTGCCGTTCGCTCCAAGGATGGACGCCCGCCGCGGGGCCTCGCGGGTGTGGCGCAGCCTGGTCGTCCCGTCGAGGTCGGACTCGACGATCGCCGGCGCCCACTCCACCTTCCACGCCCCGTCGACGTGGCGCAGGTTCGCGGTCGTCGTCCACGTCCACGTGCCCGACCCGAGCGCCATCGACTGTTCCAGCGGGACGCTCGCCTCCTCGTCGGAGTAGCTCACCTGCCCCGCCGTGACGGTGGGCAGCAAACCGTCCATCCCAGACATCAGCAGCGTCAGCTCGGTGTCGGCGACGGCCGCGTCGGTGGTCATTGGGACGCTGCGCACGTCCCCCTTCTGGAGGCCCGCGACGAGTTGGGTGACCACGGAGTCGGCGGCGGGCAGGTTCTTCGGTGGCTCGCTGGTGCCCCGGCTGGTGCATCCTGTTGTCAGCAACAGGACGCAGNNAGTTGGGCGCCGCACGTCGGACTCCTTTGGTCGTGGTGCATCCGAGCCTAGTCACCCGGTCTGACAGAAATTGGTCCCGGAACAGACGAGGCGCTCGGAGCGTTGGGGTGTTTGAATGTTCAACCACATACCGGCCCGGAATCGGCCAGGAGGACGACCATGCAGATCGGCATCTTCACCGTCGGCGACGTGACGCTCGACCCCACGACTGGTCGGGCGCCCAGCGAGCACCAGCGCATCAAGGACACCGTCGCGATCGCCCAGAAGGCCGAGGAGGTCGGTCTGGATGTCTTCGCCACCGGTGAGCACCACAACCCGCCCTTCGTGGCGCCGGCCAACCCGCCGATCCTGATGGCCAGCATCGCCGCACAGACCGAGCGGATCATCCTGTCGACGTCCACCACCTTGATCACCACCAATGACCCGGTGCGCCTGGCCGAGGACTATGCCTACGTCCAGCACCTGGCCGACGGCCGTGTCGACCTGATGCTCGGACGCGGCAACACCGGCCCCGTCTACCCCTGGTTCGGCAAGGACATCCGCCAGGGGATCTCGCTCGCGCTGGAGAACTACGCGCTGCTGCGCCGGCTGTGGCGTGAGACCGATGTCGACTGGCAGGGCAAGTTCCGCACTCCGCTGCAGGGTTTCACCTCGACGCCGCGTCCGATGGACGAGGTGCCGCCGTTCGTGTGGCACGGCTCCATCCGCTCGCCCGAGATCGCGGAACAGGCGGCCCACTACGGCGACGGCTTCTTCCACAACAACATCTTCTGGACCATGGACCACACCAAGCAGATGGTGGAGCTCTACCGCAACCGCTTCGAGCACTACGGCCACGGCCGCGCCGACCAGGCGATCGTCGGGCTCGGTGGGCAGTTCTTCATGCGCAAGAACTCCCAGGACGCGGTGGAGGAGTTCCGCCCCTACTTCGACAATGCGCCGGTCTACGGCCACGGGCCCTCGCTGGAGGAGTTCACCTCGGCGACGCCGCTCACCGTCGGCTCGCCGCAGCAGGTGCTCGAGCGGACGCTGTCGTTCACCGCCGAGGTGGGGCACTACCAGCGCCAGCTCTTCCTGCTCGACCACGCCGGGCTGCCGACCAAGACCGTGCTGGAGCAGTTGGACCTGTTGGGTGAGATCCTTCCGGACCTGCGCAAGGGCTTCGCTGAAGGACGACCGGACGACATCCCCGAGGCACCCACCCACGCCTCCTTGGTCGCGGCACGCGGCGAGGCGGCGGTGGTGGCTGACCAGCACGAGCTGGTGCCGGACACGATGACGGGTACCAGCGACCGCTCCTGAGGGCTCAGGCGCCCAGCCGCTGCCAGGCGTCGGTGCGAGCGCGGACGACGAGCGTCAGTGCCCGCACCAGCAGGTAGCCGCCGTAGGTGACCCACAGCCACACCACCCCGTGGTGTCCGGCGTCGACGGCCCAGGCCATCGGCAGCAACGCGGCCGTGGCGACGAACCCGGCCGCGGCAAGGTACTTCGCGTCCCCGGCGCCGATCAGTACCCCGTCCAGGACGAAGACGATGCCGCCGATCGGGGTGATCAGCGCCAGGGCGAGCAAGAGCTGGTGCAACAGGTGCTGCACTGCCGGGTCGGGGGTGAAGACCGGTGCGATCAGCGTGCGCAGGGCCACCAGCAGCAGGGCCAGCACGATGCCGCCGCCGGCACCCCACCAACACAGGGTGAGGGTGATCCGGCGCGCGCGGGCGTCCCGTCCGGCGCCAAGCTCGTGCCCCACCAGCGCCTGCGCGGCAATGGCGAGCGCGTCCAGGGCGAGGCAGATGAAGGCCCACAAGGAGTTGGTGACCTGGTGGCCGGCCAGCCCGATGGCGCCGGTGCGGGCGGCGACGGTCATCGTCGCGAACAGACCGAGCTGCAGCCACAGGGATCGCAGCACCAGCCACCCGCCCTGCCGGGCAGCGGACAGCACGCCGCCCGGGTTGAAGC
>DGKN01000191.1:1244-3263 GCA_002387005.1 Propionibacteriaceae bacterium UBA4569 | reverse complement strand
GCGAACACCTCGCGGGGGACCGATCCTCGTCCCAACCACAACAACGACCTGATCGGGCTGGTGCAGGGCCGGGCGCAGGAGAACCGGGCACTGTCACGCGAGGTGGAGCAGTTGCGCAGCGAGGTGGACGCCTTGTCGGGCCAGACTGCCGCGGACCCGACCATCGCGTCCGAGTTGGCGACGGCGGGCGCGCAGGCAGGGCTGAGCGCGGTGAAGGGGCCGGCGGTGCGGGTCACGGTGACCGATGCGCCGCTGAGCGTCCAGCCNNCCCGCCGGCCTGGACCCTGACCTGCTCGTCGTCCACCAGCAGGACATCCAGATGGTCGCCAACGTCTTGTGGGGTGCGGGCGCTGAGGCGATGACCATCCAGGACCAGCGGATCACCTCGATCACCGGCATCAAATGCGTCGGCAACACGGTCGTCCTGCGCGGCATCCCCTACGCGCCGCCCTATGTCATCACCGCGATCGGTGACCCGGACGCGATGGAGGCTGCGCTGGCGTCCTCGGACGAGGTGCGGATCTACCGGGAGTACGTGGACGCCTACCACCTCGGCTGGTCACAACAGCGGCTGGCCAGCGCGACGCTGCCGGCCTATCAGGGGTCCTTGGACCTGAAGTCGGCGACAGCTCAGCCCTAGTTCTTGCGGTGCAGGTGGCCGGAGGGCCCCGCAACAGACTCGGGGCACACGATCAGGTCAGTCGAAGGCAGCGCGACGGGCGGCCCGGCGCAGCACCCTCAGCAGCGCGGGACCCAACAAGACGATGAAGGCCGCATTGCTGATCGCGCGTCCGGCATCCCAACCCATGGCGGTGGCCAGCTTGTAGAGCAGGAAGTGGTGCATGTTGGTCCACGCCGAGGCCGCGCCGTCGAAGCTCAGCTGGGTCTCGTTGCCCAGGCTGAAGGGCCAGAAGGCGAAGTCCATCAACAGGCCGTAGCCGAAACCCGCCACCGCGCCGTAGGCCGCGAGCAGGGCGACCTCCGCTCGTCCGGACACGCGGGGCAACAATCCGGCAACCAGTCCGACGAAGCCCGCCGCCAGCATCTGGTAGGGCAACCACGGGCCGACGCCCGCCATCAGCAGCGCGGACACGAACAGCGTCGAGTTGCCCAGCAGGAAGCCGAAGCCCGGGCCGAACACGCGGCCGGCCAGGATCACCGTGAAGAAGACGGTCTCCAGCCCGGCGGTCCCGGCGCCGAGCGGACGCAGGATCGCCCCCACCGCCGACAGCACCCCGAGCAGCGCGAGCGCCTTGACCTCCAACCCGTCCGAACTGATCTCGGCGACGGCCAGACCGATCACGGCCGGCAGCACCAGCGCGAACAGCAGCGGCGCCTGCGAAGCCCCGTCCATCGAGGCGGACGGCGGCCACAACAACGGCCAGCCGAAGGCGAACAGGGCCAGGGCGGCCGTCACGGCCAGCGCGAGCCGGGAGCGGTGGGTGAGGGCGACGGCATTCATGCGCGCACCANNCCAGCAACTCGGCGATGTCGTGCGGGGTGAGCACCGGCGCCGGGTGGAAGACCTTGGCCGTCTGCGGCGCGAAGACCGGGGACGAGGTGCAGACCTCGCGGGTGGGCCCGTCGGCGACCACGTCCCCGTCAGCCATCACGATGGTGCGGGAGGTGGCGGCGGCCGCGAACTCGACGTCGTGGGTGCTGACCAGCACGGATGCACCGTCGGTGGCCAGCCGGTCGAGGATCGTGCGCAGGTGCTGTTTCATCGCGTAGTCCAGCCCGCGGGTGGGCTCGTCCAGCAGCACCAGCCTGGGTGAGGCGGCCAGCTGGATCGCCAGCACCAGCGCCAGCCGCTGCCCCTCGGACAGGTCGCGCGGGTGGCGCTCATCGGGCAGGTTGGCGCCCAGATCGTCCAGGATCGCGCGGGTGGTGCCGGGGGCGGCGCCCGACTCGACGTCTGCCTGTGCGCACTCGTCGGCCACCGAGTGCAGGTAGAGCAGGTCGGCGGCGTTCTGGGGGACGAGCGAGACGGCCTCCCGGGCGCGGGCGGCGGGGACGGTG
>DGKN01000191.1:0-1106 GCA_002387005.1 Propionibacteriaceae bacterium UBA4569 | reverse complement strand
GACGGTGAGGTCGGCGACGTGGGCGACACCCCTCGACAGGCTCGAGGAACGGCTTGGGGGCCCCGGGCTTGGGGAGCGATCGGACAGGGTGATCCGTTCCCGGGCGACGCGACGACGGGCGTCCCGAACCGACAACGGAACCTGGTCCCAGCCCAGCATCCGGGCCAGCTCACTGAGCGGGGGCACCACGTCCGCCCGGGCCAGCACCTCGGCCGCGGGGCCGAGCTCGGCGCGTCCGTCGCCGGGCAGCCACAGCACCTGGTCGGCGGCCTGCATCACCCGCTCCAGCCGATGCTCGGCCAGCACCACGGTCAGCCCCACCTCGTGCACCAGCGTTGTGATGGAGGCGAGCACGTCCTGCGCGGCGGTCGGGTCGAGCGCCGACGTGGGCTCGTCGAGCACCACCACTCGGGGCTGGGCGGCGAGCACGGCGGCGATGGCGACGCGCTGTTGCTGCCCTCCGGACAGCTCCACCAGCGAGNNGGCGATGCCCATCACGTCCAGGGTCTCCTCGACCCGCTTGCGCATGGCGTGGGGTGCGATGCCCAGCTGCTCCATGCCGTACGCGACCTCGTCCTCGACGCGGTCGGTGACGAAGCCCGCCAAGGGGTTCTGCCCGACGAAGCCGACGGTTTCGGCCAGGTCGCGAGGGNNGCCGCTGAAGTGCGGTACCAGCCCGTTGATCGCACCCAGCAGCGTCGACTTTCCCGTGCCGGTGCGTCCGACCACCAGGCACAGGTCGCCGTCGTCGATGGTGAACGAGACGTGGTCCAAGGTCGGGCGGGTTGCCTCTGGGTAGGTGATGGTGACGTCGTCGAAGGTGATCACAGGTCGTCCCGGGCGGGCGCGGGCGTCGTCAGCAGCGGCGACGCGAGGGCGATGACGGGCAACAACATCAGCGGGTGCAGCTGCGGCCACTGGGGCGGCGAGGTCACTGGCGTCATCTCGACCGGTAGGGCGCTGCCCAGCCAGACCACGCACACCAGCGCCGAGAGCCCAGCGGCCACCACCGACCACTCGGGGCGCTCCCAGACGTCGGGACGGTAGCGGGTCACCTGGAGTCGTCGTCCGGACGTGCGCAGCCCCAGCCACGCGCAGCCGATACC
>DGKN01000089.1 GCA_002387005.1 Propionibacteriaceae bacterium UBA4569 | reverse complement strand
CTGACCACCGAGATCTTGTCGCGGCGCCGGTCGGTCACCTGGTTGACGACGTCCTTGGCGCGGTGGCCGTGCCAACGGTGCACGAAGCGCAGGTCGGTGGCCTCAGCCTTCCACTGCTCCAGCAGGTGGGCCACGGCCTGGTCGCGGTAGCCGACGGCGTCGACCAGGCCGGCGTCCTTGGCCTGCTCGGGGGTCAGCGGGGACGTGTTCACGGCGTCCCAGACGCGCTGCACCGCCAGGCCGCGGCGCTCGGCGACCCCCTCTACCAGGTCGTCCATGATCGAGTTCGCGATGGTCTGCATCATCTCGCGGTTCGGTTGCGTGATCTCGTGGCCCGCGAACTGTTCGGCGGCCGACTTGTACTCGTGGCGGCGCGACAATTGCGGGTCGAGCCCCGCCTTCTCCAACAGCCCGCGCAGCAGGGTGATCCCCAGATGGACACCTCCGATGCCCAACTGGCCCGACGGCTGCAGCCAGATNNCTTGTAGGCGGCCAGGTCGCTGTCGAGTTCGCCGAAGCCCTCCGACCAGGCCAGCGTGGGCTTGTGCTCGCCGAAGGCGGCGATGGCGCCGCCCAGTTCCTCGGCCTGGGCGATGCTCAGCGGCACTGTTCCGGCGTGGACGAACAGACCGACCACCGCGTCGTCGGTGGCACCGGCGCGCAGGCCCTCCCGCAGGGAGCGCATGGTGGGGGCGTTCATCGCGCGCAGCGCGGCCAGTGGGTTGTCGGGCGGCGTTGTCAGCACCCCGCGCGCCAAGTCGATCTCCAGTACGACCGTGTCGCCCAGTGGGCGTCCCGGGATGGAGAAGGGGAGGCGCTTGACCAGCATCGACGCAATGTCCATGCTCCCACGCTAGGTGCGCCGGGCAAGCCTTCGGACGGTCATCGCTCAGGGCTGACAAGTGCTCAGAGGGAGGCGCCGATTAGNNACCCCGTTCCCCGCTCCCGTTGCGCCATGGCCTGAACTCGGCCTGGGTGCGCACCCCGCGCGAGCACGACTGGGCGACCATGCGTGACTTCCTGGTCTGGAAGGTGCCGCGGCTCACCCCTGAACGCATCGACGAGATGTTCGGCGAGCAACGCTTCGTGGACGAGGTGGGGACGCCCATCAGCGTGGAGGCGCCATTTGCGCACCACCGGTTCATCTTCTTCCACCGCGACCTGCCGGACGAGGCCGCGCCGCCCGGAGAGCTGACCGTCCTGTACCGGGACGAGCGGTTGGTCGTCCTCGACAAGCCCCACTTCACCGCCACGATCCCGCGCGGCCAGCACGTCGTCCATTCGGCAGTGGTCCGGGCGCGGCGTGACCTTGACCTGCCGGAGCTCTCCCCCGCGCACCGGCTCGATCGGCTGACGGCCGGCGTGCTGCTGTGCACCACTCGGCGCGAGTTCCGTCGCGACTACCAGCAGGTCTTCGAGCACCACCGCGCCACCAAGACCTACGAGGCCGTCGGTCGATACCGGAGCGATCTGGTGTTGCCCGTCGAGGTCAGCAGCCACATCCGCAAGGAACGCGGTCAGCTGCAGGCCTTCGAGGTGCCGGACGCCGCGGCGAACTCGCACACGCTGATCGAGCTACTTGACCACCGCGATGACCCCGAGTTGGGCCCGATCGGGCGCTACCGGGTGAGCCCGACGACCGGCAAGACGCACCAGATCCGGCTGCACATGAACTCGCTCGGCATCCCGATCGTCCACGACCCCTTCTACCCGGAGGTGCTCGACCAGGAGCTGGACGACTTCACCCGTCCGCTGCAGTTGCTGGCACGTGAACTGCGCTTCACCGATCCGCTCGACGGCAACGAGCGGGTCTTCACCAGCGAGCGGACGCTCGAGGCCTGGCAGGCATCATGAGCCCCGATGCGCTCGATCTGGTGGTGCCTCCGGGGCCCGGCGTCTCGAAGGGGCTCGTGGTACCGGCCGCAGAATTGTCGGAGCAGTTCAGCCGCTCGTCCGGCCCCGGTGGGCAGGGCGTCAACACCACCGACTCTCGGGTGCAGCTCGCACTCGACCTGGCCACCTGCTCGGTGCTGGACGACACGCAGCGCGATCGTGCCCTGAGCAATCTGGCCGGACGACTCGACGGCACCACCGTGCGCGTCGAGGCGCAAGAGCACCGCCAGCAGCGACGCAACCGCGCCGCCGCCCGGCAACGGTTGTCGGAATTGCTGCGCGAGGCGCTCGCTCCCCCGCCACCCGCACGGCGAGCCACCCGTCCGACGAAGGGCTCGGTGCGGCGTCGGTTGGATGCGAAGAAGCGCCGCGGTGAGATCAAGCACGGACGCGGCCGGATCCGCTGAGCCGGCAAACGCACCGACCCTGCCAGGGCATCCCCGTCCAGACGTCCCGATCAGGCCGAGCCGGCCTNNCTGCATGCCCTCAACGGTGGAGACTTCGATGATCGGCGGCCATCCTGCGTGCAGGGCGATCCTGACTCCCCGGCGCACCATGAACCAGGCGAGAACACCGAGGAAGGTGGCCCCGGTGGCGAGCGAGCCCACCCAGATCGTCCAGCGGGGGCCGAGGACGTCGCCCACCCAGCCGACCAGGGGTGCGCCCAGTGGGGTGCCACCCATGAAGATCGCCATGTAGAGCGCCATCACGCGCCCCCGAACCTCGGCGTCGCTGGCCAGCTGCACGGTCGCATTGGCGCAGGTCATCATGGTCAGCGCGCACAGGCCGGTGGGCACAAGCAGCAGCGCGTAGGTGGTGTAGTTCGGCGCCGCCCCCAGCAGCGCGGTGAAGATCGCGAAACCACCAAGCGCGCTAAGCAGCACCCGCAACCGCGGACGGCTGCGCCGGGCCGCGATCAGCGCGGCGGCAAGCGTCCCGATCGCCATGATCGAACCCAGCATCCCGAACTCGCCGGCCCCCTTGCCGAAGGCCTTGGTCGCCATCAGAGCATTGGTGATCTGGAAGTTCATCCCGAAGGTGCCCAGCATGAAGACCATCAGCAGCACGACCATGATGTCGGGGCGCCCGAGCACATAGCGCAGTCCTTCTCGAACCGCGCCCTTGCCGTTCTTGCGCATCGGGGCCGGGGTGAGCTTGCCCGGGTCCATCAGCAGTAGGGACGCGAGGACGGCCGCGAAGCTGACCGCGTTGAAGGCCATCGCGGGAGCGACGCCCCAGGCGGCGATGATCAGACCGGCGATGCCGGGGCCGAGCAGGCGGGCGCTGTTGAAGGAGGCCGAGTTCAGCCCGACCGCATTGCTGACCAGGTGTTGCGGCACCATCTCGCTGACGAAGGCCTGCCGGGTGGGGTTGTCGAAGGCGGTGACGACGCCGGTGAGGAAGGCCAGGACGTAGATGTGCCACAGCTCGACCATTCCGGTTGCCACCAGGACGAAGGTGGCCAGCGCGGTCAGACCGAGCAGTGCCTGGCTGATCAGCAGGATCCGCCGTTTCGGGAAACGATCGGCGATCGAGCCGGCGTAGGGCGCCAGGAAGGGAATCGGCAGGAACTGCAGGCCCGTCACGATTCCCAGACTGGACGAGGAGTGATCGGTGAGGATCGTCAGCACCAGCCAGTCCTGCGCGACGCGGTACATCCAGG
>DGKN01000057.1:9922-15820 GCA_002387005.1 Propionibacteriaceae bacterium UBA4569 | reverse complement strand
GCCGGTGCGCTCGGCCGCCCGGCGCGCCGAGCCGATCGGGTCGGCCTCAACCTCGGCGCGTTCGGCGCCGAGCAGCCGCGCGAGTTCCCCGGCGTGCGGGGTCAGCAGGCAACCGTACGGTAGATGTTCCGGCAGCACGGACAGCGCGTCCGCATCGATGACCGCGGGGACGCCGTCGGCCAGACGGCGTTCCAGCCGGGCTCGGTTGTCGTCCGCACTCCCCCAGCCCGAGCCGCAGAGCCAGGCCTGCACGCGGCCCTCCCCATGGGTGACCGAGGGCAACGAGGCGCGGATGATGGCGTCGGCCGGTTCCGGCCCGACGAAGCGGATCATCCCGGCGCCGGCGTACAGCGCACCCGTCACGCCGAGCACCGCAGCTCCTGAATACTGCGCCGATCCGCTGTCGATGCCCACGACGCCCCGGGAGTACTTGTCACTGGTCGGGCCAGGGACGGGCCAACGCACCGCGACGTCACCGGCTTCGGCGACCTCCAGCACCGAATTGCCCAGCTCGATGCCGATGTCGACGCACACCACCTCCCCGCACCGTGACGCGGCTGGCTGCAGGACGTGACAGGCCTTCCTGGCCGCGAAGGTGATCGTCCGAGTGGCGTGGAAGCTGCCCTGCAGCTGGTGCGAGTCNNCCGGCACCCCGAGCGCTTCGGCCTCCTGCGCCAGCGCCAAGACCTCGGGCCGCAGCCCCGGACGTCCCCCGATGCCCAGCACGGCGTCGACCACCAGGTCGACCTCGGCGACCTGCTCAGTGGCCTCCACCACACCGACGAAGCGGCAGCCGGCCCCGGTCGCGGCCACCCGGCCCTGCTCGTGCATCGTCCCGGCGACCGGCCAGATCGCCACCGGGAGTCCGCGACGCGCCAGCTCAGCGGCCGCGAACAATCCGTCGCCGCCGTTGTTGCCGCGCCCGACCACCACCAGCACCCGGCCGTGCGTGCCCGCCATCTCCAGCGCGTGGGCGGCCACCGCTGCGGCGGCACGCCCCATCAGGTCTTCGCCCCGATGGGCCTCGAACCAGACCTGTTCTGCGACGCGGATCGCGTCGGCAGTCTGGACGCCGATCATGACCGCTCGCAGATGACGAAGGCGCTGGCCAGCCCACCGTCGTGGGAGATGGACAGGTGGATGGTGTCGATGCCCAGCTGCTCGACCCGCGCCGCGACGGTGCCCCGCAAACTGAAAGAGGGTGCCCCGGTTTCCGCCCGCACCACCTCGCAGTCGAGCCATGACATGCCGACCGGGGCGCCGAGCGCCTTCGCCAGGGCCTCCTTGGCGGCCCATCGAGCCGCTTGGGAGGCCAACGACACGTCCGCCTCCCCCGGGTTCAACACTCGCTGGACGACGCCTGGCCGCCGCTGGACCATCTGGCCCCAACGGGACACCTCACACACGTCCAAACCGATGCCCACGATCGCCATGCCGGGAGCCTACTGACCGCCTGCGACAGATTGTCCGGCGTGTTCCACGCAGGTCGTCGACCACGGCCGGAACTCCAGCCGGAGCTCACCGATCGGGGCGCCGCACACATCACAGGAGCCGTAGCTGCCCTCGTCCAGCTTCTGTCTGGCGCGCCGAACCTGGTCGAGGGTGGCCTGCAGCGCCTGCGCGCTGGAGGCGTCCTCCATCCGCGTGATCGCCTCACTGGTTCCCTCACCGATCCGCTTGCCGAAGCCGATCGTGGCATCCGGGTCGACCGGACGCACCAGACCGCCCAGCTGCCGCTGCAGCGCTGCCTGTTTCTCGTCCAACTCGCGGGTGATGCCGTCGTGGTCCATCGGTCCATCATTGCCCCCCAGCAGCGCCAGGTCACGCGTGTTCGCCCACGGCGCTGACCCGAAGCGTCCGGACGCACCAGTGCCCCGGATCCACGAGGATCCGGGGCACTGTCGTCAACTGAGGCGCTGGCCCCCGATCACTCGACGGTGACGGACTTGGCCAGGTTGCGCGGCTGGTCGACGTCGTGGCCCAGCAGCGTGGCGACCTCGCAGGCGAACAGCTGCAGCGGGACGATCGCCAGCAGCGGCTGGAGCAGCGTCGAGGCCTTCGGGTGGCGGATGATCACGTCCGCGTAGGGGTTGACCGAGTCGTCACCCTCCTCCACCAGAACGATGGTCTTGGCGCCGCGGGCGCGCACCTCCTGGATGTTGGAGACGACCTTGTCGTGCAGCTGGTCGCGGCCCTGCGGCGGCACCATCACGAAGACCGGGATGTCCTGCTCGATCAGCGCAATGGAGCCGTGCTTCAGCTCGCCGGCCGGAAAGCCCTCGGCGTGCTTGTAGGCGATCTCCTTCAGCTTGAGCGCACCCTCCAGAGCGGACGGGTAACCGACGTGGCGGCCCAGGAAGAAGAAGGAACGGTCGTCCATCAGGGCCTTGGAGAGATCCAGGATCTGCTGGTCGTTGTCCAGCATCGACTGGATCGCCTCGGGCATCTTCGCCAGCTCGTCGGTGACGGCCTTGATCTCGTCGCCGTACTTCATACCCCGCACCTGGGCCAGGTACAGACCGAGCAGATAGCAGGCCACGACCTGGGTCAGGTAGCCCTTGGTCGAGGCGACACCGCGCTCGGGGCCAGCGTGGGTGTAGATCACAGCATCCGACTCGCGCGGGATGGTGGCGCCGTTGACATTGCAGATGGCGATGACCTTGGCGTGCTGCTCGCGGGCGTGGCGAATGGCCATCAGCGTGTCGGCGGTCTCACCGGACTGGGAGATGGTCACGACCAGGGTGTTGGGATCGATGATCGGGTCGCGGTAACGGAACTCGGAGGCGATGTCGACCTCACAGGGGATGCGGGTCCAGTGCTCGATGGCGTACTTGGCGACCAGGCCCGCGTGGTAGGCAGTGCCACAGGCCACGATGACGATCTTGTTGACGCGGCGCAGCTCCTCCGGGCTGATGCGCACCTCGTCCAAGGTCAACTGGCCGTCGGCGTCGTAGCGGCCCAGCAGGGTGTCTGCGACCGCCTTCGGCTGCTCGTAGATCTCCTTGCGCATGAACCAGTCGAAGCCACCCTTCTCGGCGGCGGTGATGTCCCAGTCGATGTGGAAGGGGGTGATCGCGGTGGCCTGCGTGCCGTCGAAGTTCGTGACACTGACGTCGTCACGGGTGATCACGACGACCTGGTCCTGGCCGAGCTCGATGGCCTCGCGGGTGAACTCGAGGAAGGCGGCGACATCGGAGCCGAGGAAGTTCTCACCCTCGCCGACGCCCACGACCAGCGGGGAGTTGCGGCGGGGGGGCCCCCCNNGCCCGCCACGACGCGCTCGGAGTCCTGGGCGTCGATGGCGACCAGGGTGAAGGCGCCCTCGAGACGGTTGGCGACTTGGTGCATGGCGGAGACGATGTCGGCGCCGTCGTCGACGAGCTTGCCGAGCAGCTGCGCCGCGGCCTCTGTGTCGGTCTCGGACGTGAACTGGACGCCGGTGGCCTCCAGCTCGGCGCGGAGCTCGGCGAAGTTCTCGATGATGCCGTTGTGGACGAGCGCGACGCGGCCCGACTGGCTGACGTGCGGGTGGGCGTTCTGGTCGGTGGGTCCGCCGTGGGTGGCCCAACGGGTGTGACCGATGCCGTGGTGGCTCGCGGGCAGCGGGTGCGCCTCGATCTCGGCGTCCAGGTTGGTGATCTTGCCCGACTTCTTGCGGAACTCGATCTTGTTGTCGGCTTCGACGGCCACACCGGCCGAGTCGTATCCGCGGTACTCAAGGCGACGAAGGCCTTCGATCACGACGGTTTGGGCGCTGCGAGGCCCGATGTATCCCACGATTCCACACATGCCCGAAAGTGTACATAAGCAGTGAGCGATTCACGACTCAGACTTGCCAAACGCAGATTGCGTGTTATCAATGCGCGCGCGCACGTCTCGCCAGCCCTGTCGCGGTGGACAGGTCATCGTGCATCTGTGAATCTAGCCGAGGAGGAGGCGCCGGAGCAGGCCATTCGGTGCGACACACGATGACGTCAGCAGAGCCACCCGTGCACGAGGACGATGACCCGGTCGGCCCCTACGTGTGCATGGCCCGACAGGACTGGGCCGACCTCGCCGACAACACCGACATCGACCTGGACGAGGAGACGCTGACCCGCCTGCGCGGTCTGGGCGATCCGACCAGTCAGGCCGAGGTGGAGCAGGTCTACGTCCCCCTGACGCAGCTGATCCACCTGCACATGCGCCACACCGGGCACCTCTACCGCGCGTCCAATGCCTTCCTCGGTCTGGACGTGCGCCGCACCCCCTTCGTGATCGGCGTCGCCGGGTCGGTTGCGGTGGGAAAGTCGACCACCGCGCGCCTGCTGCGCGAGCTGTTGTCACGATCCCCCGGCCGTCCCAAGGTCTCGCTCATCACCACCGACGGATTCCTGTTCTCCAATGCCGAGCTGGAACGCCGCGGCATCCTCGATCGCAAGGGCTTCCCAGAGAGCTATGACCGGCGCGCCCTGCAACAGTTCGTCGTGGACGTGAAGTCGGGCGTGAAGAGCGTGAACGCCCCGGTCTACAGCCACATGGTCTACGACGTCACCGACGAGGTGATCACGGTCAAGCGCCCCGACATCTTGATCATCGAGGGACTCAACGTGCTGCAGCCTGCACGGCGCCGCGCGGACGGCACCCAGGGCCTGGCGGTCAGCGACTTCTTCGACTTCTCCGTCTACGTCGACGCGGAGACCTCGGACATCCGCAGCTGGTACCTGAACCGCTTCCTGGAACTTCGCCGTACGGCCTTCACCGACCCGCGCAGCTTCTTCACCCGCTTCGCGACGATGGACGAGGCCCAGGCCAGCGCCTTCGCCAACCAGGTCTGGGACGAGGTCAACGGGCCCAACCTGGCGCTCAACGTCCGTCCGACGATGGGACGCGCGAACGTGATTCTGCACAAGGGCAGCGACCACTCCGTCGACCACGTGCGGATCCGCAAGATCTGATCAGAACTGCCTGCATCGCAACTGCCTGCATCGCAACTGCCTGNNTGCCTGCATCGCAACTGCCTGGGTCAGAATTGATGGTGCAGGGCGATCCCGTCGCGCAGCACCTCCACCTGCACCTGTCCCGGTGCCGCGGCCGCGTGGCCAAGCATCCACAGGTCGGCAACGCTCGCGCCGAGCATCACCAGGCCCGGCAGGATCCAGTTGCCGCCGCCCGGGCCCCAGGTCGCCATCGCGAGTACGAACGGGACGATGACCAGGTTGGGCACGAGCGTGATCGCGATGTACTGGCTGCGGCTGAACAGGTGCCCCGGGCTGGTGGTGTAGGGCAAGGGGACACCGCACAGGTGCCCGAAGCGGGTCCGAGGCCGGCCGCCGGCGGCGCGCATCACCAGCGCCACCAAGGCCTCGTGGGCGACGACGCCGCACACCATCAGCACCACGAACATCGCCAGCACACTGGTGCCAATGCTGATCGGAGTGGGGAACAGCGACCGGAACCGCAACATCACCCACATGATCAGCGCCAAGAGGGCGAGCAGCAGCCCCAGCCCCACCGTCATCAGCGTCTCTGCAACGTCGGGGACGTGCACGGTCACCGCCGCGGGCTCTGGGGCTCGCGCTACCCGCGTGCGCATCCGCTCAGCGCCCTGCCCCCAGGAGGCGCCGGTGGCGCCGGTCACAAGCTGACGCGCTCCTGGACGATCGCGGCGAGTTCCTGGCACACCTGTTCGGCCCGCTCCATCGTCTCGGCCTCAACCATCACGCGGACGACCGGCTCGGTGCCAGAGGGACGCAGCACCACCCGTCCCGCGTCCCCGAGTTGCTTGTTGGCCCGGGAGACTGCCTGCTGGATGTGCGGGTCGATGCCGGCGCGCAGCTTGTCGACGCCCTTGACGTTGATCATGGTCTGCGGCAGGCGGGTCATGACCGACGCGAGTTCGGCCAGCGTCTTGCCGGT
>DGKN01000057.1:0-9909 GCA_002387005.1 Propionibacteriaceae bacterium UBA4569 | reverse complement strand
TCTCCAGCACATAGCGGTCGCCCACCTTGGTCTGGTCGACCTTGATGCCGTTGGCCTTCATCGCGTTCACGAAGCCGAGGTTGCTCATGATGGTGGCGACGACGGTGTCGCTGTGCAGCTTGCGCTCGGACTGCAGGGCCAGCGCCAGGATGGCGATGATCTGGTCACCGTCGACGAGGTTGCCCTGCGCATCGCAGGCGAGGCAGCGGTCGGCGTCACCGTCGAAGGCGAGGCCGAGGTCGGCGCCCGCCTCCACGACCTTGGCCTGCAGGTCGCCCATGTGGGTCGATCCGCAGTTCTCGTTGATGTTGAGCCCGTCCGGGTTGTTGTGGCTTGGGACGACCTCGGCGCCCTGGGCCTGGAAGGCATTCAGTGCGGTCATCGAGGAAGCGCCGTTCGCGCAGTCGAGCACGACCTTGATGCCCTCGAGGGAGGAGTCCGCACCCAGACTACCGACCAAATGCGCGACATAGGCGTCGATCGCACCAAGGTCGTCGTTGACGCGTCCGACCTTGTCACCAATCGGGCGGGCCCAGCCCTCACTCTGGCCCATCCGCTCCTCGATCGCATCCTCGAGGGTGTCGTCGAGCTTCACGCCACCGCGCTGGAAGAACTTGATGCCGTTGTCNNACGCCAGCGCTGGCCAGGCCGGCGACGACCGCGGCCTCCAGGAACTCACCACTGGCGCGGGTGTCGCGACCGACCAGGGCTGTGGGACGGCCTCCCTCGAAGGCACCCGCCTCCCCCAGCACGTGGGCGGCACCCACGGAGAGCTGGA
The DNA here is from genome assembly GCA_002387005.1 of Propionibacteriaceae bacterium UBA4569. Classification (GTDB taxonomy): domain Bacteria; phylum Actinomycetota; class Actinomycetes; order Propionibacteriales; family Propionibacteriaceae; genus Luteococcus; species Luteococcus sanguinis. Next base: position 9,131 of record DGKN01000057.1, on the reverse strand, counting down.
GCGCGAGCTCCGCGGTCAGGTCCTTGTTTGCCACACCGCGCACGCCGTCGGTGCCAAAAAGTCGAGCCATGGGGACTGAGCGTACTCCCTACGCGGCTCGGCTTCGATGCCGACACAGGTGTTCGGGTCGACGGTCCAAACACGGCGAAGGCCGCCGTCCCCAAGGGGACGACGGCCTTGACACCGAGCAGCAGGCAGGGGCCTGCGGCGATCAGCGCTTGCTGTACTGAGGCGCCTTGCGGGCCTTCTTGAGACCAGCCTTCTTGCGCTCCTTGATCCGGGCGTCGCGGGTCAGCATGCCGGCCTTCTTCAGGGCGGGGCGCGAGGCCTCGGCGTCGACGGCGTTCAGCGCACGGGCGATGCCCAGGCGAAGGGCACCGGCCTGACCGGTGATGCCACCGCCGTTGATGCGGACGATCACGTCGTAGGAGTCAGCGACGCCAGCGGTGACGAAGGGCTCGTTGACGATCTGCTGGTGCACCTTGTTCGGGAAGTAGTCCTCCAGCGAACGGCCACCGTTGATGCTGAACTGGCCGGTGCCGGGCACGAGGCGGACGCGGGCGACGGCCTCCTTGCGACGGCCGGTCGCGTTACCGGCGGCGATCACAGCGGGACGGCCGGACGACTGCGCCGACGCGGTGGCCGGGTTCGAGTCGCTGCGGTAGGCGATCTCACGATCGTTCTCGTCGGTGAACGAGGCGCCAGCGGGGGCCTCGTTCTCGATGGTCTCGTCAAGCTCTACGGTCTCAGACACAGTTGTTCCTTGGCTCACGGTATCGATCGTCACTGGGCGATCTGGGTGATCTCGTACGCCTGCGGCTTCTGCGCGGCGTGCGGGTGCTCCGGGCCTGCGTAGACCTTGAGCTTGGACATCAGCTGACGGCTCAGCTTGTTCTTGGGCAGCATGCCCCACACGGCCAGCTCGACGGCCTTGCGCGGGTCCTTGGCCAGCAGCTCGCCGATCGGCGTCTTGGTCAGGCCGCCGGGACGGCCGGAGTGGCGGTAGCGCATCGAGTCGGTCGACTTCTTGCCGGTGAGGGCGATCTTCGACGCGTTGACGATGACGACGAAGTCGCCGCCGTCCATGTGCGGCGCGAAGGTCGCCTTGTGCTTGCCGCGCAACAGCGTGGCGGCGGTCACCGCGAGGCGACCGAGGACGACGTTCTCGGCATCGATGACGTGCCAATTCCTGGTGATGTCACCAGGCTTCGGGCTGTACGTAGACACGGTTCGCAGACCATTCTTCCGGTAGGAGGCTCTTCTTCAAGATGGTGAAGCGCGGGGGCGGCGTCGCGGATGATCCGCGCGGGCACGCCAGTGCGCAACAGCGGTTCACACTACCCCGGTGCCATGGGTGCGGTCAAAATGAGCCTCAGCTGCGACCCGGGAGCGCTTCGGTGGGCAGGTGCAGCACCGCCGCCGACTGCGGTCCCAGGTGCAGCTCGTAGCGTCCCTCGGCCTCGACGATGGTCGACTCCCCGACGCGGAGCAGCACCTCACACGCCTCGTCCAGTTCGATGACGACGGGCTCCATGTCAAAGTTCACCCCGACCGAGATCGATTCGCCACGCTCCATCACGAACCAGTGGGAGTCGGGATCGAAACGGCACGAGATCCACTCGAAACGGGGGTCGGTCAGGTCCGGGTAGCTCCGGCGCAGCGTGATGGCGTCCCGGTAGGTCTGCCAGATCTCGGAGTGCACCTCACCGAAGCGCTCATCCCAGACCAGCTTCGACCCGGCGAAGGCGTACTCGCTCTGGGGGTCGACGATCGTGTCGGGGTCCCAGTCCATCTTGGCGAACTCCTCCACCCGCCCCTTGGAGACGGCCTCGGCCAGCTCAGGCTCGGGATGGGAGGAGAAGAACATGAAGGGTGTGGTGGCTCCCCACTCCTCGCCCATGAAGACCATCGGCGTGTAGGGCGAAAGCAGGGTGACCAGGGCGGCGAGCTGCAGCTGTCGCGGGGTCTCACGAGTGGCCAGACGGGCACCGTCGGCGCGGTTGCCGATCTGGTCGTGGTTATCGGAACAGACCACCAGCCGCCAGGTCGGCATCGTCGGGGTGTCCAGGCGTCGACCGTGTCGTCGTCCCCGGAAGGTCGACTTGGTGCCGTCGTGGAAGAAGCCGGTCTCCAGCACCTTGCCCAGCGCCTCCAGGCTGGCGAAGTCGGCGTAGTAACCGGAGTCGTCTCCGGTCAGGTTTGCCACCAGGGCGTGGTGGAAGTCGTCGCTCCACTGCGCGTCCAGGCCGTAGCCACCCGCCTCGCGCGGGGAGATCAGGCGGGGGTCGTTGAGGTCACTCTCGGCGATCAGCGAGATCGGACGGTTGAGGAAGGTGCTCAACGCGTCCACCTCGACGGCCATCTCCTCGAGCACATGGATCGCGCGGGTGTCCACCAGCGCGTGCACGGCGTCCAGCCGCAGACCGTCGACGTGGTAGTCCTGCAACCACATCAGGGCGTTGTCGATGATGAAGCGGCGCACCTCGTCGGAGCCCTCACCGGCCAGGTTGATCGCGCTCCCCCACGGCGACGACATCGAGTCGTCCAGGATCGGTGCGAACCTGGGCAGGTAGTTCCCGCTGGGGCCGAAATGGTTGTAGACGACGTCCTGGATGACGCCCAGACCGCGCTGGTGGCAGGCATCGACGAAGCGCTGGTAGGCGGCCGGGCCGCCATAGGGCTCGTGGACTGCATACCAGCACACCCCGTCATAGCCCCAGCCGTGCTCACCGTTGAAGGCGTTGACCGGCATCAGCTCGACCAGATCGATGCCCAGCTCCACGAGGTGGTCCAGCTTGCCAATGGCGGCATCGAGGGTGCCCTGGGGGGTGAAGGTGCCAAGGTGCAGCTCGTAGATGATGGAGCCCGCGAGCTGGCGGCCGGTCCAGTCCTGGTCGTGCCACTCGAAGGCCGCAGGGTCAAAGGAACGAGAGGGGCCGTGGACACCGTAGGGCTGCCAGCGAGAACGCGGCGCGGGCAGGACGGTCTCCTCGCCGTCGAGCCGGTAGCCGTAGTCCACTCCGGGGCGGACGACCTCGGCGGCCCGGTCGACCGGGAGGCGCCACCAGCCATCCTCGGAACGCTCCATGTCGAACTGTTCGCCGTCGACCATGAGGTCGACTCGCTCCGGCAATGGGGCCCAGACGTCGAAGGACAGCGGCATCGCAACATGCTCCTGCGGTGGGGTACGGGGTGACCCGGTGACGGTACCCGATGGGTGGCACGCAGTGCTTGGATCGCTGACCATGAGACCTCCTGCTGACCGCGAACGGCTCGACCGCCTGCTGCAGCACGTCTGGACGGGATCGGTGGAACGGCGCGGTGACCTGACCTGGCTCCTCACCGGCGACATCCCCGCGATGTGGTTGCGCGACTCGGCGGCGACCATGCGTCCCTTCGTGCTGTGGGCAGCCGAGGACGAGGAGGTCCGGCGCACCATCGAGGGGGTGGTGCGCCAGCAGTGGCGATTGATCGCGCTCGATCCCCGAGCCAATGCCTTCGGCTCCGGGCGCCGCTGGTGGCACCGGCTGGACCGTCCCCGCCCAGCACCGGGCGTGTGGGAGCGCAAGTACGAACTGGACTCGCTGGCCTTCCCGATCCAGCTTGCCTGGCAGCTCTGGCGGGTGACCGGTTCGACGGCTTCCCTGGACGAGGTGCACTCAGGGCTCCCCGGGGTGCTGGGGGTGTGGCGCAGCGAGCAACGCCATGACCGATCCGAGTACCGCTTCCGTCGTCCCCTCGGTTCGCTGGCCCGGGGTGGCCGGGGCTCATCGGTGGGCCCGACCGGCATGACCTGGTCGGGCTTCCGGCCCTCGGACGATCGCGCCCGCTACGGCTACTCGATCCCAGGGAACCTGATGGCGTCGCATTCGCTGGCGATGGCCGCAGAACTGTGCGAGGCGGTCTGGCGGGACCTCCCACTGGCCCAGGACTGCCGCGCGCTGGCCGCCGAACTGCGCGACGGGGTGCNNGGGGTGCTGTGCCACGGCACGCTGCCCGACGGCAGCTTCGCCTATGAGGTGGACGGACTGGGCCGCCAACTGCTGGCCGACGACGCCAACATGCCGTCGTTGTTGTCCCTGCCGCTGTTGGCAGGCGTCCGCGCCGACGACCCCGGCTACCTGGCGACCCGGGCCCGCGTCCTGTCACCAGCCAACCCCTGGTTCGCGTCCGGGAGCGCCGCATCCGGCATCGGGTCCGAGCACACGCCGCGCGGTCGGGTCTGGCCGATCGCTCTGGCCGTGCAGGGCCTCACCGCGACCGACCCCGACGAGGCGCAGCAGATGGCGGACCTGTTGGCCGCCACCACCGCCGGCACCGGACTGGCCCACGAGGCCTTCGACGCCGACCACCCACACCGATTCAGCCGGGCCGACTTCGCCTGGGCCAATGCGATGTGGGCGGAACTCCTGATGGCCCTCGACGGCCGCCGCCTGCCAGTGGGGCCCGCGATAATCTCTGCGCCGTGACGACCTTCCACGTGGACGACGACGCGGCACCCACCCCCAACAGCCCGCGGCGGATCGGCGCCGTGGCCGTATTGCTGGACGGTGACGGACGGGTACTGCTGGAGCGGCGCTCCGACTCCGGCCTCTGGGGTCTGGTGGGTGGCGGTCTGGACGCGGGGGAATCTGTGCGCGACTGTCTGCTGCGTGAGGTCCGTGAGGAGACCGGCCTGGAGGTCACCGACGTGCGCCTGTTCGGGTTGTTCTCCAGCCCGCGGCGAATCTTCGCCTACCCCGACGGCGTGGTGGTCAGCTCCACGGCCGCGGCCTTCTTCGCCCGTCCCGTCGGTGACGTGCTGGTCGCCTCGGACGAGTCGTCCGAACTGCGCTGGTTCAACCTCGACGAGGTGCCCTTCGACGAGCTGGCCGCGACCCACCGCGACGTCCTCACCGAAGCAGCCCTCCAGCTCGCCGACCCCGCCCGGTGCGTGTACGCCGACTGAAGGTGTCGACCAGCCGAACGGACAGTGACAAAGGCCACCACGGATCTGCTTGCCACGCCGCTGGGGCAGGAGCAATGTTGGGCCATGAGTTCAAAGATGAGCGATGCCAGCGTCAAGGTTTCCAACCCGGCCGATCTCCGCAATGTCGTACTGGTCGGATCAGCCGGGTCGGGAAAGACCACCTTGTTCGAGAGCCTGCTGAAGGCCCGCCTCGCGGGCTATCGCGGTGAGAAGGACGACGCCGAGCGCGCCGCCTCCCTCGCCCTCGCATCGGTCGCGAGCGGTGAGGTTGTCATCAACCTGCTGGATGCCCCAGGCCACCCGGACTTCGTTGGAGAGTTGCGCGCAGGCCTGCGCGCCGCCGACGCAGCGATCTTCGTGGTGAGCGCCGCGGACGGCATCGACCCGGCCACCGCCTCCTTGTGGGACGAGTGCCGACGCGTCGGGATGCCCCGTGCGATAGCCATCACCAAGCTGGACGCCGAACGCGGCGACTACGAGTCGGCCGTCGAGACCTGCCGCCGCGTCTTCGGCGAGGGCGTCGTTCCTGCCTACCTGCCGCTGACCGACGCCAAGGGTGACGTCACCGGGAACATCTCCCTGATCACCAAGGGCGTGCACGACTACTCGTCCGGCAGCGCCACCGTGCGCAACGCCGACGAGGAGGAACTGCTGTCGCTGGACGAGTACCGCGCCCCCTTCATCGAGGCCGTCGTGACCGAGGCCGACGACGAGGCGCTGATGGAGCGCTACCTCGAGGGTGAGGAACTCGCCGTCCAGGAGGTGCGCGGCGACCTGCTGAAGGCCACCGCCCACGCAAACTTCTTCCCCGTCATCCCCGTCCAGGCCTCCTCCGGCGTCGGCGCCGAGGAACTGTTCAGCCTGATCGAGAACGGTCTGCCGCACCCGGCGCTGCACCCGATGCCAACCGTCACCACGCTGGACGGCGGCGACCTCCTCGAGCTGTCCTGCGACCCGGCCGGGCCCCTGGTGGCAGAGGTCATCCGCACCACCTCCGACCCCTATTCCGGATGCCTGTCGATGGTGAAGGTCTTCTCCGGCACGCTGCGCACCGACGACACCGTGCACGTCGCCGGCCACCGTGAGGTCTTCACCGGGGCCGAGGACGAACACCATCCCTCCCACGACGAGGAGGAGCGGGTCGGGCAACTCACCTTCCCGGTCGGCACCGAGCCCAAGCCGAAGCCGCAGGCCATCGCCGGCGACCTCGTGCTCGTCGCCAAGCTGGGTCGTGCCGAGACCTCCGACACCATCTCGTCCAAGGAGCACCCCGCGCTGGTGGAGCCCTGGAACATGCCCGAGCCGCTGCTGCCGGTGGCGGTGCGCGCCGCCACCCGCAATGACGAGGACAAGCTGGCCGGCGCTCTGGCGCGGCTCGTGGTCGAGGACACGACCGTCCGGCTCGAACGCCCGCACGACTCCGACCAGCTGGTGCTGTGGACGATGGGTCAGGCCCATTCCGACCTGCTGCTCTCCCGCCTGACCCAGCGCTATGGCGTGCAGGTGCAGACCGAGCCGGTCCGGGTCGCACTGCGCGAGACCTTCGTGAAGCCCGTCACGGTGCACGGACGCCACGTCAAGCAGTCCGGTGGCCATGGCCAGTACGCGGTCTGCGACCTGGAGATCACCCCGCTGGAGCGCGGGCAGGGCTTCGAGTTCGTCGACAAGGTCGTCGGTGGCGCGGTTCCCCGCCAGTTCATCCCCTCGGTCGAGAAGGGCGTGCGGACGCAGATGGAGCGCGGCGCCATGTCCGGCCACCCGATGGTCGACGTCCGGGTGACGCTGTACGACGGCAAGGCGCACTCGGTCGACTCCTCCGACATGGCCTTCCAGTCGGCGGCCGCCGCCGCCTTGAAGGAAGCAGCGGCGCAACCGGGCAATGTCGCGCTGCTGGAGCCCATCGACGAGGTGACGGTGACCATCGGCGAGGAGTACCTCGGCGCGGTGATGACCGACCTGACCAACCGCCGCGGCCAGCTGCTCGGCACCGATGCGGACGGCGAGCACCACGCCATCGTCCGCGCCAGGGTTCCGGCCACCGAGCTCAGCCGCTACGCGATCGACCTGCGCGGTCTGGCCCATGGCTCGGGCTCGTTCACCCGCACCTTCCACGGCTACCAGCTGATGCCCCAGCAGCTGTCCGAGGCGACGCTGGCCGCGCACAAGGGCTGACCAGCACGATGCGTCGGGTGCCCCGCGCCCCGCTCGGGGGCGCGGCACCCTTACGCCTCGGCAGCACGGAGGGCTCCACTACGCTTGTCCAGTGCCAGAACCAGAGCAGGTCGCCTCCGCCAGGCCGGACGCGACCCGCGTCCATCGCGAGGTCGTCAGCTTCGTGCGCCGCAGCGCCCGGATGAACCCCTCCCAGCGCAAGGCCTGGGACACGTGGCGGGGGTCCAGGGTCGTGGAGGTCGAGCGTCGCGAGACCACCACCTCGGTTGCCGAACAGCCCCCGGTCGACTGGACGGCGGTCTTCGGCCGCGAGGCGGAACTGTGCGTGGAGATCGGTTCGGGAACCGGCGAAACGCTGGCCGCCCTGGCCGTGGCACGACCCGGGGCCAACATCATCGGCTTCGAGGTCTTCGAACCCGCGATGGCCTCGACATTGTCCCGGTTGGCCCGCGCGGGCGTCGACAACGTCCGGCTGGTGCAGGCCGACGCCGCCCAAGGGCTGCTCCACCTCTTCGAGCCCTCCTCCATCACCGAGCTGTGCACCTTCTTCCCTGACCCCTGGCACAAGACCCGCCACCACAAGCGCCGGCTCGTCAGCCCTGGCTTCGCCGAACTGGTGGCCTCGCGGCTGGTCCCCGGCGGGCTGTGGCGGCTGGCCACCGATTGGGACGACTACGCCGAATGGATGCGCGAGGTGCTCGACGTCGCCGACGCTCTGGAGAACGTGCACGCCGCCGACGGTGGCTGGGCGCCGCGCCTGGATGCTCGTCCGGTCACCAACTTCGAGGCCAAGGGCCTGCGGGCCGGACGCACCATCCGTGACCTGACCTATCGGCGCCTCCCATGAGGTTCCGACTGGACATCTCCTACGACGGCTCCGGTTTCTCCGGCTGGGCCACCCAGCCGGGACAGCGCACGGTGCAGGGGCTGCTGGAGGGGTGGATCGGCCAGGTGCTTCGCCTCGGCGGCCCTGCGCAGCTGACGGTTGCTGGCCGCACGGACGCCGGCGTGCATGCCCGTGGGCAGGTGGCACACGTCGACCTGCCCGACGATGTCGATCCCCAGCTGCTGCTGCGCCGGTTGGCGCGAGTACTCGACGAGGACGTCGTGGTTCGTGCGGTGACACCGGTGCCGGACGCCTTCGACGCCCGCTTCTCTGCGTTGTGGCGGCGCTACTGCTACCGCCTGTGGGACGACGGCTCCTCCCCCGACCCGCTGCTGCGTGGGCATGTCACCCGGATCCGCGGCGTCGTTGACCTCGACCGCATCAATCAGGGCGCGGTGCTGTTGCTGGGCCTGCACGACTTCGCGCCCTTCTGCAAGGCCCGCGACGGCGCCACCACCATCCGGACGCTGACCGGGTTGCACGCCGTCCGGCTGGATGACCCGTCCGGCACCGTTGAGGTGGAGGTGCGGGCCGACGCCTTCTGCCATTCGATGGTGCGATCGCTGACGGGCGCAATGACCGCCCTGGGCACCGGACAGCGGGACCTGGCGTGGCTGGCGCAGGTGATGGCGAGCCCTGGACGCGCCAACAGCGTCACCGTGCTGCCCGCGCACGGGCTCACGCTCGAGGAGGTCGGCTACCCCGCCGACGACGAATTGGCCACCCGGGCTGAGTTGGCACGCACGATGCGCAGCCCCGAAGAGCTGGTGTGATGTGACCAGCTCGGATGATGCGAGGAAGACATGAGCCACTACTTCGAGACCCCGACCGGCCCAGAGCAGCGCCGGACCATCTCCGCGTCCATCTGGGAACGCGACTACACCTTCACCACCGCGGCGGGCGTGTTCTCCGGCGCCCGACTGGACCCGGCGACCGCGATCCTGCTGCGCGAGGTGGGGCCGCCGGTCACGGCTGGACGACTGCTCGACCTTGGCTGCGGCTACGGTCCGATCGCCGCGGCGCTGGCCACCGAGTGCCCGTCCGCCGTGGTGGACGCCGTGGACGTGAACGAGCGTGCCCTGTCTAATGACGCGGAGACCGCCG
>DGKN01000204.1 GCA_002387005.1 Propionibacteriaceae bacterium UBA4569 | reverse complement strand
TGAAGCCCCCCCAGCCCACCCACGCCACGGGCCCCTTTGCAAGGAACCCGGCCAGTTCGCCGTCCGGTGCCCAGTCACGGGCTGGGGCGCCCAGCCAGCCCGTCTGCACGACCCCGTCGGGCCAGTCGTCGGCAGGTGGGACGAGCACCGGGCTGGCGGCGACCAGCGTCGGCCAGCGGTCCGCGCGGTGCATCTCGGCGCGCGGTGACACGCGTCCCAGGCCGAGTCGCGAGCGCAGCCGGACGCTGACGGGGTGGCCCAGTTCGCTGGCGACCAGCCAGTTCAGCCGGACGCCCATCCGGTTCCATGCGCTGCTCGGGGTGAACCACTCGTCGAAGTAGTGACTGCTCGGGCGGAGGGTGGGTACCTGGCCGGTGAAGACCACCGTCGCCATCCGGGTGTGGCGGGCCTCGACAAGGGCCAGCGCAGCAGAACGTCCGAGCACGCCGGTCACCACCGCGTCATCAGGACGGACACACCGACCGAGCACCTCCGAGACCGGGCCCGCCAGCTGCCGCACCCAGTGCACCAACAGCGCTGCCTGACCAACGCTCCCACGGCTCAGCACCTGCCCGATGGGTCCGCGGGCTGAGACCAGGGCGTCGTCGACCGATCCGTCCACGCCGACGAACTCGGCCCCCAGTTCGGCACACACCTGTTTGGCGTCGTGCAGTGCGATGACGACCGCCCGGTGGCCCCGATCCGTCAGACGCCGCGCCAGCACGGCCATCGGCTGTACGTCACCGCGCGAGCCGAGGGCCAACAGCCAGGTGGTCGCCTCACCAGGAGTCGATGCCGCCGCCACCGCCGCCACCACCGGAGAATCCACCGCCGCCACCGAAGGACGAACCGCCGCCCCAGCCCGAACCGCTCGAGCCACCGGAGCTCGGCATCTGCTGCACGGGCGGGGCCGCGGAATGGTTGATGGTCGACAAGGCGTCGTTCCAGACGTAGAAGTTCCAGTTCGAGTACGGGCCGTAGTACCAGACCGGCGGCTCTGCGCTCAGGCGCCCCATCCGCACCAGTTGGGCGCACAGGTCGGCCCACCGCTCCGCCAGCCCGAAGACGATCGCCCAGGGGAGGTACTTGGAGAAGATGTCCTCACCCTCCTCGAAGCGCAGTTGGCCGGCCTCGGCGGTCTCGATGTAGGTGCGGAATCCCTCGACCTGGTCGGTGTACGCGCGACCGACGCCGGAACGCTGACCGCGGCTCATCCGGGAGCGCACCACCACCGCGGTGACGATGATCGGCACCAGTGGCAGCAGAAGCCACAGCCACGCCGAGCTGGAGCCCATCANNGCCGAGCTGGGCAGGTCGGTGAACCAGCCCTGCCGGGCCACCTGATTGCGCACCGACAGCACGAGACCCTGGTGGGCGTAGAGCATGCTCCCCCGCTGCGACAGGTCCACCTCATCGGTGGAGCCGAACAGGCGCTGCAACAGCACCTGTTCGTGGGGCGCGGTGGCGAGGGCGGGGTTGATGAGCTTGGCGTAGGCACTGCCCGGTTCACTGCCCAGCTTGATGGCGCCGCGCACCGCCAGGTCGACCAGCGTCGCGGTGGTCTCCGTGGTGTCGATCACGCCGTCCACCAGCAGTCCCGCCTCGGCGACCGAAATCCGGGGCGGCGCGAAGGCGACCGGTACCTCCACCGGGCCCGAGGGCTTCGCGGTGGCTGGCTGCCCTGGCGCGGGCAGGACGCCGGGAGGCAGGCCCTGGAAGCGCCGGTCGCGGCCATGGCGGCGCCAGTAGGCGAGCCCGGCCAGCGGCGCCAGCACCAGCGACAGTGCTCCGGCTCCGAGTCCGTCCAACTTGATCAACTGTTCGGCGGCGTCGGCGCGGGTGACCAGGTGCGGGGTGGCGTTGGCGACCCTGGACTTGTCGAGCTTGGCGCCGACGGTGAACAACCACGTCGCCGGCTTGCCGTCCTGGGTGTAGGTGGCGATGCCGTTGGTGACCTTCGCGCTGGTGCACGGGGTCGTCGACTGCACGGGGCCGGCATAGCAGTTCGCCTGCTGCACCCCGCCCGCCGCGGTCACGGTCACCTTGGCCTGGCTGACCTGCTTGGTCTCGCCGCTCAAGGCGTCCCAGTAGAACTCGGCATAGTCGGACGACGACCGCAGCGCCCCGCCGATGCGGTAGCGGATCGTGTAGCTGGCCGTCGCAGTGGTGATGACCCGGTTGGCATCACCCACTCGGATCACCAAGAAGGCGTCGCGGCCCTGGTCGTCGTCCATGGTGGTGAATTTGGCGGACGCGTTCGTGCTCGACACCGTGATGTTGGAGATGTCGTAGACGGCGTCCTGCTTGTCGTCCCAGCTCTCGCGCACCGTCAGGAAGCGCTGGATGCCGTGCCGCCCGGACGTCGACCCGAAGCGGTAGACGAGGTTCTCGGTGGCATCCACGGTGCCGTCGGCGTTGACGACGTAGTCGATGTTCCACGAGTCGATCCGGTCGTCGGCGGCCCAGGCATTCTGCGGCCACAGCACGCCGATCATCGCGAGGACGAAGGAGGCGCAGACCAACAGGGCGCGATGACCCGCCCGGGAGGTGCGCACCGACCGGACGTCCATCGAACTCATCAACGGCCCCGGCGCTGACGTTCGGCGAGGTCACGCTGCATGTCGCGGTTGAGGTCGCGCTCGCGGATGGTCTCGCGCTTGTCCCAGTCCTTCTTGCCCGTGGCCACGGCGATCTCCACCTTGGCGTAGCCGTCGTTGAAGTAGACCTTGAGCGGCACCAGCGTCCTACCGCTGTTCGAGATCTCCCGCTCGATCTTGTCGATCTCGCGGCGGTGCAACAGCAGCTTGCGGTTGCGCTTGGCCGCATGGTTGGTCCAGGTGCCGAAGGCGTACTCGGGGATGTTGGCCTGGCGCAGCCAGACCTCCCCGTCGTCCACCGTGGCGAAGGCATCGACGAGCGAACAACGACCATTGCGCAGGCTCTTCACCTCGGTGCCGGTGAGCACCAGGCCAGCCTCGTAGGTGGTGCCGATGTGGTACTCGTGCAGCGCCTTCTTGTTCTGGGCGATCAGCTTGCGGCCCTTTTCGCGAGGCACTGGTGCTCCTTCATGGATCGGATGGGCGAGCACGCGCAGATGCGACGCAGCTCCCCCACCAGCCTAGCTTGGGCAGAAGGAGGAGCCGCAGTGGATTTTCCCGCGCCGCCGAACCCCGTGACGCCGGGCCGAGTCGGTCGACGACGCGGGTCAGAACCAATTCATCGGATTCACGACCGAGCCGTCCTGCCACACCATCAGGTGCAGTGGGCAGCCGGTGGAGAAGCCGGTCGTACCGACGTAGCCGATGACCTGACCGGCGCTGACGTGCTGTCCGGGGCTGACGACGTACCGGATCGCGTGGTTGTAGCCGGTGGTCAGGTATTGCCCCCCCACAAGCCCGTGGTCGATCATCAGGCGGTTGCCGTAGCCGGCGTTGTAGTAGGCCTCGGTGACGACGCCGGCGCGGGGCGCGCGCATCGCGGCACCGCAGGAGGCGCCGAAATCGGTGCCGTCGTGCAGCTTCCAGTAGTGCAGCACGGGGTGGAAGCGTTGACCATAGGACGAGGTGATGGGCGCGTTGACCGGGTAGTTGAAGTAGCTGGACGCCGCGGACTGGGTGGAGCTGGCCGAGGTGGTCTCGACCTTGCTGGCGGCGGTGGCAGCGCGCGCGGCGGCCCGGCTGGCGGCCTGGGCCTTGGCCGTTGCG
>DGKN01000135.1 GCA_002387005.1 Propionibacteriaceae bacterium UBA4569 | reverse complement strand
GCGGGCGGCGGCCTGGCGTTCAGCCTCGGGGTCGATGCTGGTGATGATGCCCTCGGAACCCATCCCCTCGAACAGGGCCAGACCGGACTCGCCGGCGCCGGTGCCGACCTCGACCACGGCGCGGGCTCCGATCAGGCGGGCGAGGAAGGTGAGGGTGGCAGCAGATCCATTTCCGAGCGGCTCCACGCCCAGCTCAACGGCGGCGTTGCGGGCCTCGCGGGCGTGTTCAGTGGCGGGGACGAAGTCTTCCGCGTAGCCGCATGAGGCGGCATTCAGGGTCTTGGTGTCGGCTGGCTGCTGGGTCACGGGCCCAGCGTACCGGCATAGGCTCCACCCATGGACGAGACATCTGGCAGCCAGACGGATGCCCAGCAGGCCCCCGGCCCAGTCGGGTTGACCGAGCAACAGCTGGACGAGCTGCGTGCGATGTTCGACGTCGCCCGCTCCGGCGACGTGCGCCTCGCGGAATGGGTCGACCAGGGCCTGCCGGTCAACCTCACCAACGAGTCCGGCGACACCCTGTTGATCCTTGCCTGCTACCACCGCCACCACGACCTGGCTGCCGCGCTGGTGGCCCGCGGCGCCGATCTCGAACGCGTCAACGAGCGTGGCCAGACGGCCCTGGGCTGCGCCGTCTTCCGACAGGACGAGGCACTCGTCTCCATGTTGCTGGAGGCTGGCGCGGACCCCGACACCGGGGGCCAGTCGGCCCGGTCCATCGCGCACTTCTTCGGGTTGAAGGGCATGTCCCACCTACTCGACGGACCGCCGGCGGCTGAGGGCGAAGCCCTACGATGAAGCCCATGAGTTCTCCGCACGACGCCGCCGCCCCTGGCGACACTGCCGGCCTGCCCATCTTTGGCCGGGTCATCACCGCGATGGTGACCCCCTTCGATGCCGACGGTGCCGTGGACCTGGGCCGCGCCGCGGAGTTGGCCGTCCGTCTGGTCGACGAGCAGGGCAATGACTCGCTGGTCATCAACGGGACGACGGGTGAGTCGCCCACCACCACGGATGCCGAGAAGGCCGACCTGGTGCGAACCGTGACGGCTGCCGTCGGGGACCGGGCGCAGGTGATCGCCGGCGTCGGAACCTTCGACACCCACCACACCATCGACCTCGCGCACCAGGCCGCCGATGCCGGTGCCGACGGCCTGCTGGTCGTGACCCCCTACTACTCGCGCCCGCCGCAGGACGCTGTGGCGGAGCACTTCCTCGCCGTGGCCGATGCCACCGACCTACCGATCATGATCTACGACATCCCGCATCGCAGCGGTGTCGAGGTGGAGACCGATACCTTCCTCCGACTGGCCGAGCACCCCAACATCCGCGCGGTCAAGGATGCCAAGGGCCTTCCCGCCGCGTCGTCCGTGGTGATGGCGCAAACCTCGCTGGCCTACTACTCCGGTGACGACGGAATGACGTTGCCCCTGATGGCGGTGGGTGGTGCCGGAGTGGTGGGCACCTCCACCCATTTCACCGGCCGCCGTACCCGCGAGATGGTCGAGGCCTTCGTCGCTGGACGTCTGGACGAGGCGCTGGCACTGCATCGCGCGCTGCTGGGCGTCTACACCGGGGTGTTCGCGACCCAGGGCGTGATGCTGGTCAAGGCCGGCCTGGCCCACCAAGGTTTCGAGGTCGGCGGCGTTCGTCGTCCGCTCAAGGACGCCAGCCCTGAGCAGGCCGCCGTGTTCGCCGCGCTGCTGGATGCCGCGGACCTGTGATCCTCGCCGCGGCTGCGGGAACTCATCGCGCGACGGGTTCGTTGTAGCGATGATGCCCATCGCTCGGACAGCCTCCACACAGGCTCGTCGGCCAGCATGGCAGTGCCGACGAGGGGAGGAGTAGGCGATGGGTACGCAGGTGTCGTCCAACGACTGGCAGGCCCCCACCTGGGAGGAGCTGGTTCGTGACCATTCCGACCGGGTCTACCGCCTCGCGCTGCGCCTGACCGGCAACCGGTACGACGCCGAGGACCTCACACAGGACGCCTTCGTCCGCGTCTTCAAGTCGATCCATACCTTCACCCCGGGCACCCTTGAGGGCTGGATGCACCGGATCACCACCAACCTCTTCCTTGACCAGGCCCGCCGCCGACATCGAATCCGGATGGACCCGATGGGGGAGGCCAATGAGCGGGTGGGTTCACCCATGTCGTCCCCGGACGAGCTGCTGGACGACGCAGGGCTGGACGCCGACGTAGCCCAGGCGCTGGCCGCGCTGGCGCCGGACTTTCGCGTATGCGTCGTGCTGTGTGACATCGAGGGCCTCAGCTACGAGGAGATCGCGGAGGTTCTGGACGTCCGTCTGGGCACCGTCCGCAGCCGTATCCACCGCGGGCGCACGCAGTTGCGCGCCGCCCTCGCCCACCGTCGCCCGACCCAGGGCCGGGAGCGCTACCTTGGCGCCAGCCTCGAGTACGACGAGGTGGACGCATGAACGAGTGCACTGCCTGGCGAGACGAGCTCGTCGCCTACGCCGACCATGCCCTCGATGGGCGCACCCGCGAGGTGATCGCCCGCCATCTGGTCGGGTGCTCCCAGTGCCGCACCGAGCTGGCGGAGCTGCAGGGCGTGCGAACTGTGGTGGCGACGGCCGGCACGATCGCTGGCGCGCCCGCCGGCTTGGCCGACCGGCTGCTCGCGATCGCCGGTGACGATGCGCAGCGTGAGCTGTGTCTGGGACGCAAGACACAAACCGGTCTACCCAGTCTGCGGGCGCGACGCCGCCAGCGGATATTGGTTGGGACCTCCGGGATGGTGCTCGTCGCCACGGGGCTGTTGGCAGGCGCTTGGCTGCTCGCGCCCGACCTGCCCGACATCTCCGATCCCGATGGCAGCACGCTGGGTTTGACCAGCACGATGCCCACCAGCACTGCCGTGCCGTTCAGTGCCATCCCCTTCAGT
>DGKN01000068.1 GCA_002387005.1 Propionibacteriaceae bacterium UBA4569 | reverse complement strand
GGTGCCAGGGGGTTGGGTGCCAGGGGGTTGGGTGCCAGGGGGGTTGGGTGCCAGGGGGTTGGGTGGCGAGTTGGTCGCAAAACGGCGGCGACAGGCTCGGGGATCGCTGGCGAGGGCCAAGAAACCCTGCGATGTGATGTCATACTGAAAGTATGAGTGCCACCACGAGCAAGGTGCCCGCCGATCTTCGCGACCTGCTGAAGAGGCAGGCCGCCAAACACCAGCGCACGCTGGCGGAGCACCTGGCCGCAATGGCGCGCCGCGAGGAACGCGACCAGCGTTGGCATCAGCTGCGAGGGGAAATGGAGGCCAGTTCGCCGGACGAGCAGTACCGCAGCGAGTTCGAGGACTGGCAGAGCGATGCGTGGCGGTGACCCGATACATTCGTCCGTTGAACTCGCGACGGGCGAGGTCTGGTGGGCGAGCCCGGATGCAACCGTCGGTAGGGAGCAGTCGGGACGTCGCCCTGTGCTCGTGGTGGCCAGCCAGCGCTACCTCGACCAGGTCGACACCTTGGCGCTGGTCGTTCCGCTCACTACTCGAGACCGGGGCTGGTCGAACCACGTGCTGGTAACAGCGGAACCACCGTTGCCGGAAGCCTGCTTCGCCATGACCGAGCAACTCCGCGCGATATCGCGCGAACGTCTGGTGAGCCGTCTGGGCCGTGCCTTCGAACCTTGCATGGAGGCCGTGCAGAAGTGGCTCGTTGAGTATTTGGTGGAAGAACCGGATCTGCTCCGCTGATGTCCGCGAATCCCTACGCAAGCAGACCGGAGGGACCCCTCGAGAGGTTCGGGGAACGGACCAGGAGAGCCTCCAGCGCCGCACGGGATGCACCGGCGAGCGGAACGGGTCGTCCGGACTCGTCCGCACACACCAGCACCGTCCGACCCCGGGCGTGGACCCGTCCGCCGTGGGGCTGGTCGTGCAGCGGGTCGACCACCTCGGCCGCCAGCGTCACCGACGAATTGCCCAGCGCAGCCACCCCGGTGCGCACCACATAACCTTCGGCGCGGTGCTCCATCTGGGCCAGGTAGTCGACGTCCTGACGGGCCACCAGCCACATCCGTCGCGGACCCATCGGTTCCGGCGCGTCGACGATGCTCCCCTGCCGCGCCATCGACGGGTCGGCCTGCGTGGTGAGCGCGATCCGCGCCTCCTGCAGGTAGTCGTAGAAGCAGACATTGTTGACATGGCCGTAGGAGTCGAGGTCGCTCCAGCGCACCCGGAAACCGAACTCGTGCCCACGGCCCCCCAAATGCACCAAGGGCAGCTTGCGCAGCTCCAGGTCGTCGTCCAACAGGGACGTGAAATGCGTCCGCTCGTCGGCGGTCAGCCGTCGCGGGTGCTGGCGCTCGAAATCGAAGGGGCACAACACGGTGCGGGCCCGGAAGACATCGTGGCCCTCATGGGTGGCGCGGTAGGCCAGCTCGAAGCGTGCCGCGCCTCCTGCAGGTAGTCGGCGACCAGGGAGTTGTTGACGTGCCCCTGCGCGTCCAAGTCACCCCAGCGCGGCGCGACGTCCGTCGCGAAATGGTCTGCGGTGAGCGTGGACGTCGTGGCCTGAACCGCGACCACGCTCAGCCCTCGGCCTCGTACAGCGACTCGACGACGTGCGCGTACTTCTTCGCGACGACATTGCGCCGCACCTTCATGTTGGGCGTGACGCCGCCGTCGTTGACGCTGAACTCGTGGTCCAGGATCGCAAACCGCTTGACCGTCTCCCAGCGTTCCAGACGCTCGTTGGCCTTGGCCATGAAGCGTTCGATGGACGCGTTGATCTCCGGCAGCTGGGTCAGCTCCTCGTAGGTCAGGCCCTGCTTGCCGCGCTTCTTGGCCCACTTGAGCAGCTGGTCCCTGTCCAGGGTGACCAGCGCGACGATGTACTTGCGTCCCTCACCGAGCACGACGGCCTGCGATGCATAGGGGATGTTGGCCGCGATCGCCGCCTCCACCTTCTGCGGGGCCACGTACTTGCCGCCGGAGGTCTTGATCAGGTCCTTCTTGCGGTCGGTGATGCTGAGGTAGCCGTCGGCATCCAGCTCCCCAGTGTCGCCGGTGTGGAACCAGCCGTCCTGCAGCGCTTCGGCGGTCTCCTCGGGCATGTTGTGGTAGCCACGAAAGATCGTCGGACCCTTCAGCAGGATCTCCCCGTCGTCCGCGATCTCGACGTCGAGCCCGGGGGTGACCTGACCGACGGTTCCGAAGCGCTGGTGTGCGGGGTGGTCGACGAAGGCGATGGCTGAGGTCTCGGTGGAACCGTAGCCCTCGAAGACGGTGATCCCGGCGGAGTAGAACCACTCCTGCACCTGGCCCGACAGCTTCGCCGAGCCGGAGATCAAGAACCTGAGGTTGCCGCCCATCGTGTCCTTGAGCTTGCTGAACACGAGCTTGTCCGCGAGCGCGTACTTGCGCGCCAGCAGGGGCGGCATCGGCTCACCGGCCAGTCGGTAGGGGCGCGACTCCTTGCCCACCGCAAAGGCCCAGCGCGCGATCCGTCCCTTTACACCGCTGGACGGGCTGGCGGTCATCACCGAGTTGCGGACCTTCTCGAAGATGCGCGGGGCGCCGCACATGAAGGTCGGTCGGGTCTCCTGCAGGCCGGCGACGATCCGGTCGACGCGTCCGTCGACGGCGGTGGCGAAGCCATATGCAAGCTGGACGCTGAGCAGGCACTTGCCGAAGACGTGCGAGAGCGGCAACCACAGGTATTGGATGTCCTCGGGTCCGTCGATGATTTTGAGCGACTTCATCGACTCCCCGATGAACGTCCACGACTGCTGGGTGAGCTCCACGCCCTTCGGACGCCCCGTCGTGCCGGAGGTGTAGATGAGCGTCGAGAGCGTGTCCGGTCCGGTGGCGTCGATGGCGTCCTGAACGCACCTCGGCTCGGCCGCCAGCTTCGCGCGTCCCTGCTCGCGAAGTTCCCCCCAGGAGATGACGCGCTGGTCGACGCGGTCTGCGGCGGTCCGGTCGTCCTCGATGATGACGATCGCGCGCACCTGGTCACCCAGTTCGTCGTCGTGCAATTGCACCTTTGCGACCTGGGCCTGGTTCTCGGCAACCAGGACGACCGACCCGGAGTCGGCGAGGATGTGCAACACGTCATGGTCGGTGGTGTTGGGATAGATCGTGGTGGTGGCGCCACCAGCGCAGGCCACGGCGAAGTCTGCGACGATCCACTCGTAGCGGGTGCTCGCGGCGATCGCGACGCGTTCCTCGGGACGGACACCGAGGGCCAGCAGGCCGGCGGCATACTCATGAGCCTCGGTCTGGAAGGCGTCCCAGGTCACGGTGCGCCAGTGATTGGGGCCCTTCGGAGCGCGGTCCGGCACGAGGAAGGCGGTCCGCTCCGGCCCCTTGGCCACCCGCTCGGCGAGCATGGTGCCAAGGTTCGGCGGGCAGATGGCGAGGATCTCGTCGCGGACGGCGTTCATGGTGCTCCATTCCAGACTGGTGACCAGCACACACTAGTCGTTGGCCCCCCAGACTCGCCGCAGCTGAAGGCAGTTCGAGGTCCGTTTTGGATAGGCTCCCGCCATGGCATCACCGCAGGACGATCCGGTCTGGTTGACGACCGACCAACAGAAGATCTGGCGCAGCTGGCTGGGGGCCGTTGCGAAGATCGACTGTCATCTTGACGAAGACCTGCGACAGCACGGACTCGACCTGGGTGAGTACGAGATCTTGGTGCGTCTCTCGGAGGCGCCCGAGCGCCAGCTGCGGATGAGTGAGCTGGCCGGGGCCGTCCGCCAGTCTCGATCCCGCCTCACCCACGCCGTCACCCGGATGGAAAAGCGGGGCCTCGTGACCCGCGCCTCGGCCCCAGACGACCGGCGCGGCGTGATAGCGACCCTCACCGACGAGGGCTTGGAGCTGCTGAGCGCGGCGGCCCCCAGCCACGTCGCTGCCGTGCGCCACATCCTCGTCGACGCGATGAGCCCGGAACGCTTTGCCGAGCTGGGACGTGCCATGGACGCGGTGCTGGCGGTGGAAGACTGAGCGCGTGACCGCGCTCGACGACTTCCTCGCCCAAACCGGTGTTGCTGACTGCACCGACACCTCCACGCTCTCCCGGGCGCTGTACTCGACCGACGCGTCCATCTACCGCGTGGTGCCACAGGCCGTCGCACGCCCCCGCACCACCGACGAACTACTGACCGTTGCCCGCGCCGCCCTGGCGGTCGGGCTGCCGATCGTCCCCCGAGGCGCTGGCACCTCCTGCGCCGGCAATGCCGTCGGCGAGGGACTGGTCATCGACGTCGCACGCCACCTCAATGGCATCGGGACGATCGACGCATCCGCCCGCACCGCCGTGGTCCAACCCGGCGTCGTGCAGCAGGCGCTGCAGGTCGCCGCCCGTCCGCATGCCCTGCGCTTCGGGCCCGACCCGTCCACCTTCACCCGATGCACCATCGGCGGCATGATCGGCAACAACGCCTGCGGCCCGCGCGCGCTGGGCTATGGCCGCAGCTCCGACAACATCGTCTCCCTGACCGTGCTGACCGGCACCGGGGAGCTCATTACCCTCGGCGAGGGTGGCACCGACGCCGCTCCCCTGCCGGCGTTGCGGGATCTGGTCGGTGCGAACCTGGGAACCATCCGTACTGAGTTCGGCCACTTCTCCCGCCAGGTCTCCGGCTATTCGTTGGAGCACCTGCTGCCGGAGAAGGGTTTCGCGGTCGAGAAGTTCTTCGCCGGCACCGAAGGCACCCNNCGCTCGGCTACCCGTCCATGCCGGAGGCCGCAGACGCGATGCCGGCGATCCTGCCGTTCAAGCCGACCGCCTGCGAGGGCATGGATCGTCGCATCTACGACGTCGTCGTCCGCAAGGCCGGCGCCGGTGCGGTCCCGCCGCTGCCGGCCGGGGACGG